>CAYRFU010000173.1:14391-15445 GCA_964423525.1 uncultured Burkholderiales bacterium
GCTCGAATTCTTTCTCGAGTTCGCGGGAGGTTTGAATCCGGCCCTTCTTCTTCAGGTCGGCCACCACCATTTTGCCGCCCTCCCCGGGCAGAAGGCTGGGTCCCTGCTCGCCCACTGGCAGGACCCTCATCTCGAGACGGAGGCCCTGGTTGTAGGGGATCAAGAACATGTGAGGAGCGGGATCGGGCTCCACCTCTTTGGCCCCGGCGAAACTGCCCGACAGGTCCGTCTGCACCCCGATGAAAGGCGCCAGAGACTCGACCGTCTGACGAACCTCTTCGGCAGAATCCTTAGGAATTCGAATCCCTTTGCCTAGAACGCGGGAGATCTCTTTCTGATTCTCCGTGAGGCGGTAGATGCGAAGGCGATGGGGTCCGTCCTGAATGACTCCCACGTCGGCAGCAAAATAAGGAAGCACCGGTTGCACATCAACCAGCACCTCACCGCCTTGCTCAAGCACTCGAATCTCTGGTTCCGCCCGTTGGACCTCGACTCGCACGGTGGGGTCATATTCCCAGAAGACGTAGGGGTGGCCCACCAACTCGGCCAGGGTCGACTCATCCCCCACTCTGTAAGTGTCAAGACCCTGAACCAGAGTCCTCAAAGCGTTGCGGTCTTGTTCTAGCAAACTATCGCCGTACTGATTGAGAATCCGGGCCGGCAACAGGTCTCGCCCGGCCGTCCAGTCTCCCCGTTTGGAACGCTTTTGGAGATAGGGCCGAACACTAAATTGCCCGTCCGATTCCTCTACTCGCCAAGCCACCCGTTCCCCGCTCGAACGGCCCGAGTCAAGGGCCACCTGGAGCAGGGCCTCAAGAGCTCTTCGCCAGGCTTCGGCGGGTTCGAGGGCGTCGACCAGGGGAGTCTTCTTGCCCGCCGGTTTCTGACCGTCGAGTCGAGCCAGCAAGGCCCGTGTCTGACGAGCTATCCAACCGTAGCCCCCAGCCTCGGCCTTGTCGGCCAAAGCCTCTAGGCGTGGAATGAATTCGCGGGCCTCTTCCAGCAAGCCGGCCCAGTAGAGCGACAAAACCGCGGCCAGCGTGTCCTGACCGTC
>CAYRFU010000174.1:0-2024 GCA_964423525.1 uncultured Burkholderiales bacterium
GGCTACCGGGATGGCGGCGGCGGCCATAGCAGCGGCGCGCCAGGGGTTGCCGGGCTTGTCTGGTTCCATCGCCTCAGCATAACGTTGAGCTGGGGGGGTCGGCTGGTCGGCCCCTCCCTTGGCCACCTGGGCCTCTCCAGTGAATCCTCTAGGGATGACAACGGCGGTTCGGTCGGCTCTGGCGTGTTGGCCGACCTCGACTTCATCGCCCTTGGCTGGGGTTGTATCTTGAACGCCACCCGTCTTGGTGCGGATGTTAGGGTGCTTGCCCCGGGTGTGGGTTAAGGTTGATGTTGAAACCGTGGAATCTTTCACGGATAGGGCCCTCCTGGGTTGAATTGAGCGGGCATGGCCGGGCCGGTGGGAAGACTCTAGCACCGGTCTCCGAAAAATAGCTGAAAAGAGAAAAGTTCACGAAACGGCTACAAAATAGGCGTTCAGACCCCGCTCGTTTTTCAAATTATTTTCAGCCCCCTGGGATAAGCTCTGGCCACACCCACCCGCTTGCTCACCCCCAAAACAAGTTTATTCAGCCCGCCCTGGGCTACACGGAGGAGATTTATCATGAAACCCGTTGGAAGTTTGATTGGAAGCGCCTATGATTACTTGGCTGGTAAGAGTAGGGATGCCAAGAAGGACCCGGACGTCATTCGTGGCGAGATGGCGAACGCCGCTGCTGAGATCGAGGACGTCGCTGAGGCCAAAGCTGATGCGGTCGGTGACCTGGCCGCCGCTCGAGCCGAGTTGATGACCCTGAGGGGTCAGGAAGAGAAAGTTTTTGCCGCGGCCAAGAAGAATATCTTAGACGCCAGGAAGCGTAAAGTCGAACCCGACCCTTCTGACGTTCAACTTGGCAGCTCTGCCAGAACCGCCATCAAAGAATACACCGATGAGATCGACCGCCTGTCGGCTGTCATCGCCGAGAGAGAAGCAGAAGCCCGCAACATCGACCGCGAGGCCGACAAAATTCGTGTTCGTGGGAGTGTCCTTGGAGCCGACGCCGAGAACGCCGTCGCCGATAAAGCGCTCGTCGAGTCCGAGACCTCTGCGGACGGCGCTCGCGCCCGGGCGAATCGGACCGCGGGCAGAGTCGCCGGGATGGAGGCTGAGGCCGAGAGTCTGGCTCGCGCCACTGGCTTTGACCGGCTCCAACACGCCGAGAAGCTTGACCAGACGGCCGCCGCTAAAGATTTTCTGGCTGAACTCGATGCTGAGATAGCGGCCGAAGCGGCTCCTGCCGCTCCTGCTGCAGCTCCCACCACTGGGAATGGTCCTAGCGGTGACGGCCAGGAATTCATCATCCGTTAGTCGCTTTACGACCGCAGGGTAACCTGCAAGGCGCCAGGGCCCCCAGGGTCCTGGCCGCTTGACGCTATCACGATGATTCAACCCAAGCCTCCCCGTTGGTATGACGGGCTAAAAAAGACGGCCGTGAAAGGCCTGACCATCACCTCAGGGCTACTGACTTTTCCGAGTGTCCTTCCACCCATGGAGCCTCGGGACACCTTTCGTTTCAGCTCTCAGGCTCAGCCCGGCGATCTGGTCTTGACGACCAGCCAGGACCGACCCCTTTTCAATACCCTGGCCCGCTTGGGTTACGGCTCCGAATATGGGCACATGGGAATGTACGTCGCTGACGATGCGGTGATGGCCTCAAAGCCCGGGGGCGTGGACTTCGAGAGCCCTCTCAGCGGCACCACCCATTTGGCTTTGATCCGGCCCCGATACGCACACGATGGCGAGCGGCTGAAGACCGGTTTAAGAATGGTGGACGAGAACCGAGACCTACCCTATGATTGGCTTTCTCGAGGCGAGGGAGTGACTTGTACTGACGCGGTCAACAAGGTCTTACCTGAACGCCTGCAAGTCGCCCGCACCTCGCTAGTAGGGGAATCGATCGTCACTCCTAAGGCTTTTCAACAGGCCAGCGACAAGTTTGAGGTGGTCATGACCTCCAAGCCACCACCCCTTTGGAAACAGTGGGCGGGAGTTTTGCCGGCCATCGGACTGACCGTGGCGGGAGG
>CAYRFU010000174.1:2034-5337 GCA_964423525.1 uncultured Burkholderiales bacterium
GTCTCTTATTTTGCCGGCGGACTGGCTATCAAAGGCCTCAATTCCTGGCTTCAGCCCCCGCCCGAAGAGCAAGACCTGGAGTCGTTTCGGGTCGAGCAACAAGAACGGCAAGCGGCCGAAGCCGAACTCGACCGTCTCATCCAGAAGAGGCCGGCCGTTTGTCATTTCGACGACCAGCTGCAGATGCGATGGAACTTAGGGCCCTCTCAAAGGTCAGGCGCCCCGACATAGCTAACCCGCCTGGTTGCGCTACCTTTCCCTTTTTCTGCTTCTGCTAATGTTTGTAGCCACCAGCGCGGTGGCCCAGGTCTCCCCTCAAGACGAGATTCGTCAGTTTCTCAATTCGGCCAAGCCAGGCCCAGAACGAACAACAGTTGATGGGCATCGTTCTGATGAACCCAGAACGCTCCAGGCGTGTCTACGGCCATCTCCGCCAGTTGGTTGCCTCGGGACAACTTGACCCACAAATGCGTCAAGCGACGGTCCAGATGCTCAACGTGATCGCGGTGGCTTTCCAGAGTCAGGGAGACTCTTCCCTGGTCAACGACCTGGCTCAGGCCAACCTGTCGCTGGTGGGTCAGAGGAAAACCCCGGGTGGACAACAACTGGTCACTTTACTTGAGACCGCCTATCACCTGGGTAACGGGCAGAAGGCCCACGAGTATCTGACCGAACTGCGTCGCCTGGCTCCGGCCGACGCCTCGGAGACCCAGATGCTGGCCGGCTTGACCAGGCCAAAAGAGCGCTAGACACTTCCCGCGGGCGCTTTCTGGGAACTGTCCGGGAGTTGCGCCAGACTCATCCCGAGTATGCCAGTATCCTGGCGGTGAACCCTCTCGAATTCGGCAACCTTCAGAAGAAGCTGCCTCCCAAGACCACCGTAGTCCAATACTTCCCGACCGATAAGGTCCTTTATATCTTCGTGATGACCCCCACCACCCTCCAGGTCCGCCAAGCGTCGGTGGGCCGGCAACAGTTGGCCGGCTTTGGTAACCCCGACAATAGCTTGCCCGGTTCGGCCCGGGAGGCTCAAGAGTTAGGACGGATCTTCGGTAGCCAGGAGATCTTTGTGGGCAGCCAGGCCACCGAGGAGCGGCTCGTCGCCACCTCTGGGAAGGCAGAATTTTTGCATCTGGCGACTCACGGCTCACTCTCCAACCGCAATCCCAATTCCAGCTATCTGGTGATGGCTGGTGACGAGAAACTCACCGCCTCCGAGATTTTCTCCCTTCCTCTTTCTCGCACTCGGCTAGTGACTTTGTCGGCTTGTGAGACGGCTCTGGGTGGTCCTCATCCGGGGGCTGAGATCGCTAGCTTGGCCGAAGCCTTCTGGGCGGCCGGTTCGCCCACCGTGGTGGCCAGTCTCTGGAAGGTCGAGGACGACTCGACTCGGCTCTATATGGTTGAAGCTTACAGTGGATTGCGTCAAGGGCTGTCGGTGGCGGCTGCCTTCCAGGCTGCTCAGCGGAGACTGATGAGTGATCCTGCTTTGAGCCATCCCCACTTCTGGAGTGGTTTTGTAGTCTACGGCGACTGGCGCTAGGTTCCAGGCGGCCCGGCCATACGGGTTTTGGCCGTATACTACACGGCTTTTCCGCGTAGACCGACGGGCCGGGGCAAAAAAAAGGCCCCCCTCGCGAAGGACCAACACCGCGAGGGGGGTGGGCCGGGAAACCGGCCCCTACTGCTGAGCCTTAGGCCCCGTCTCGGGCAGGCGCGAGGCTCCCCAAGCTAACACGGCCGAGTTGAGAGCGAAAAGGCTCAGTCCGGGACCAAAAGAACCGGTGAGGTCCCGAAGCCAACCTACAATCATTGGCGATAAGAACGACAAGATGTAGGCCATACTGAAAATGCAACCCATCATCAGAGCGACTCGTCGTGGAGTCATTCCTTCGAGTTCCATAGGAATCGTGAAGAGAGGGGCTACGTAGAGGAAGAAAGAGATGCCGAGAAAGATGGCCGAGATGTAGCGGACCGTCGGCTCGGGAGAGCTGAACAAGCCCAGAGCGGCAATCGGCATCATCAGCCCGCTGGCGATGATCAGCGGTTTGCGCAGGCCCAGACGGGCCGTCAGAGCGCCACCGACGATGGCGGTGGGGATTCCGACCAGATTGAACAGGCCGGTGAGTTGAGAAGCAGCCGACCGCGAAAGCTCGAAAGCTTCTTGGAAGTGGGTCGGCAACCAGGTGTTGAGGGCCAGGTAAAGGGCCAGAGGGCCGGTGAAGGCGAGGCCGATCCACCAGGTCTCAGGGCGAGCCAGGATCTCTTTAAGTTGAGGGGCGTCTTCCTCGGTCCCGCCTTTCTGTGACCCCTCAGCGTCCTTCCCGAAGACCATCCAGGCCACGGCCAACACGATGCTGACCAGACCGAAGACCATTAGAGCTGTCTTCCAGCCCAGCATTTTGGCGGCCGGGTCGGTGGCGAAAAGGGCCACCGTGATGCCGGCGTTAACGGCCACGTTGTTGAGGCCGTTGACCATCGGCAGCTTTTCTCGGCTAAACCAGGCCATCACGATAGGACCCATCAAGGTGACCACGATGGCGCCACCCATGCCGAACAGGAAGCGTCCGACCAAGAGCAGCTTGAAGCTGGGGGCGAAGGGGAGAAACACCGACAGCCCCGAGAGCGCGGCCCCCAAAGCCAGGGCTCGTTTGAGCCCCAGCCGGGCCGCTAGCACACCAGCGAAAAGGGGTACGAAGGCTTTAGCCAGGGAGACTAGAGATATGAGAGAGCCAGCCTGGGCCTTCGTAACTTCAAAATGAGTTTCCAGTTGTCCCAGCAGGGGAGAGTAGGCGATCCAGGAGATGCCAAAAGCCAGGTAGATGCAGAACAGCAGGCCTTCGATGACGTAGGCGTAGGGAGTGTCTTTTCTTTCGATAGTCATCGCTGTCATCTTACACCTCCGCCAGGGCGGGCTCAGCCAGAAGCTTCTTCAGCACTTTTCCGGCGGCCGACTTGGGCAGAGAGTCGACCACTCGAAACTCTTTAGGAACTTTGTAGCCGGCCAGGCGCTCGCGGCAGAAGACGGCTAGCTCGCTGCTGGGGTCGGCGGCGCCTTCTTTGAGCACAATGTGAGCTCGGCCCACCTCGCCCCATTTAGGATGAGCCACTCCAATGACGGCCACTTCGGCTACGCTCGGGTGGTCGAGGAGAACTTCCTCGATTTCAGCCGGGAAGACGTTCTCGCCACCGGAGATGAACATCTCCTTGCTTCGACCGCAGATGAAGAAGTAACCGTGCTTGTCCCTATAGGCCAGGTCGCCGGTTCGCAAGTTACAGGACCCATCGGCTCGCTTGCCGTGA
>CAYRFU010000174.1:5347-15441 GCA_964423525.1 uncultured Burkholderiales bacterium
CGGTTCGCAGCCAACCGTAGGAAATGGTCTGAGCCGTGGCTTCGGCTCGGTTCCAGTAGCCTTTCATCAGATGGGGACCACGGATGTGAAGCTCGCCTGCCTCGCCCACTGCCGCTTCGCTGCCGTCTTCTCGCAGCAGCTTCAGCTCGACGTAGGGTAGGGGGAACCCGACGGTGCCGATGTGCTTCTGTGCATCCTCGAATTTCACTCCGAAATTGTTGGGACCCGCTTCCGTCAGGCCGTAGCCCTGGCGAAGGGCCAGCCCACGGTTCCAGTAGGTCTCGAACAAAGAGCGAGGACAGGGGGCGCCGCCCGAGATCCAGAGCCGGACTTTGTCCAGGTTGGCCGTGTCGAAACGCTCGCAGTTGCGCAGCATATCGAACATGGTGGGGACCATGAAGACCACGCTGCATCCCTCGTCGAGAATCAAATCGAGGGCGGTCTCGGGGCGAAACGCCCCGGCCAGCACGATGGTCCCCCCCAGGCAAAGGAGCGGAGTGGCGAAGACGTTCAGGCCGCCGGTGTGGAACATCGGGGTGAAGATGGGAGCCACATCCTCGGGGGAGAGGCCCCAGCCGGTGATGGTGTTGATGGCGTTCCAGTGGATGGAGCGGTGGGTCAACACGGCACCTTTGGGAGTGCCGGTGGTGCCACCAGTGTAGAAGATGGCGGCCGGGCTGTCCTCTTGGAGGTCAGCCAAAAAGTCGGTCGGCTCAAACCCTTCGGTCAGGTTCAGGATGGAGGCCTGGTTGGGGTGGGCCGGGGCCTTCTCCTGGTTCTCGGGGTCGACGAACAACACTTTGGGAGCGCTGTCGGCCACGATTTGGGTCAGCTCGCCTTTGCAGAGGCGCCAATTGAGAGGAACGAGGATCGCTCCCAGGCGGGCGCATCCGAAGAAGAGTTCCAGGAACTCCGGTCGGTTGGCCGTGAGGGTGGCAACCCGGTCCCCTGTGGTGATACCCATCTGGCGGAGGCGGTTGGCCGCACACAAGCTCTTGCGGTGGAGCTCGCCATAGGTGATGCGGTGGCCCTGCTCGTCGATGACCGCGACCTTGTCGGGTCGGAGCTGGGCGTGGGACTGTAGCCAGCGATTAAGATACATGTTCTGAGGTCCTTCCGGTTCTATTGGTCGCTCAAACTATGCTTCGGGGATGTTGCAAGCGTGTTGCAAGGCCGAAGAGGAGGCCGAGAAGTGGGCAGGAAGGGAAGAACGGTGAGAGCCCTCATGTGTTGCTGGCTGTTGTTGCTGGGATCGCTCCCCCTCCAGGCCGACCAGCTCGTCACCTCGGCCGAATTGAGTCGGTTGGGTCTGTATTCACACGGATTTCGGTTGTTGCAGGTCAGCCATAACGGCAAGAGAGTGTTGGGTCTTGAGCGAACCCGAGCCAGCGAAAGACGACGAGGCCTCACTCAGCGATTATGGGTGCTTGAGCTTGAGCCCGAATTGAAAGCCGAGGGCTACCCCTTGTTGGTGCCCGAGGTGAACGATGCCACTTTCTTGCCGGACGAGTCTGGGGTGGTGATCGTGACCCAGGCGGGTGCTACCCTGGCTCATTTTGACCTCGCTAGTCGGCGGCTGAGGTTTTTGACGGCGCCATCTCTCAACGATTCCGGCTTTGTGGCTCGCCCCGGCACTCTCCGTCGCTTCAACCAGGCCCTTCTGGTGGTAGGAGAGTTCTATTCACCCGGGGCACCGGCGGGCAACAGTCGCCTGGCTCTAGTCCAGCCCGAACTGGATCCACCGTTCTTGCCGGGTCTGGAACTAGAGGTGGAGTTTTTGCAGCCAAGTCTGACCGAGTGGTCCTATCCCGAGGGGGGATTTTTGGTTCTTCCCTCGACTGATGGTCAATGGCTCGCTCGCTGGCACGGTGGCAATCTGAGTCGTTTGGTCGAGGTGAAAAGAGTCACCGGTTTGGCCGCCGCCGGCAACCGCGCTTTGGCCACGGTCGTCAACTGGGAGGGTCAGGCTCAGGCTCTGTTGGTCGAAGAGGAACGAGTGAGCTCGCTGGTCAGCCAACCCGAATCGCTGGGCTACCCGCTGGTCTCGGAACAGGCTGAGTCGGCGCTTTTTTGCCAGCTGAATTTGATGACCAACCGTTTGAGCGTGGTCGTGAGTCGACGCCGTGAAGGCTATCTGAATTACCCCCTCCCAGGACTGCAAGAGGTTCCCCTGGGACAACTGCTGTTGAGTGGCGACGGACAGACAGTGATCTATCACAACGGAGGGGACTTGCGGCGCATCAGTGTGCCGGTTCGTTCCGATGGTAGGGGAGGTGAGTCGAGGCAGGTGCAGAAGTCTAGGGGGTGAGTCAAGACGGGCCCTCGAACAAAGTCGTTCCCCTGCACCCCTTCCGGCGTGCCCAAAACTTCGACAGCCATTACGAGATGGGCCGCATGTATCGCGAACAAGGCCGTCTTGAGGAGGCTATCCGCGAGTGGCAGAGAGCGGCCGCCCTCGACCGCACGCACGTCGAAGTTCGACTCGACTTGGGCGTCGTGTTAGCCGAAAAGGGCTTTCTCGACCAGGCCATTCTTTGCTTCAAGAACGCCATCGAACTCGATCCGGCCTGCACCGAAGCCCATTACTACCTGGGTCTGGCTCACTTCCAGCAAGAAGACATGGAGAAAGCGGCCCGAGTTTGGGCCGGGGCCCTCCGGCTCGACCCTGAAGACTGGGAGCTTCGCCTGTCGCTCGCCGAGGCCTACATCGAGCTGGGCATCTACCGCAAAGCCCTCCGCCAGATCGATAAGATATTAAAGGTTCAGCCTTACCATTTAGACGCCCTCAACCTTCGAGGCGTCATCTATCTTCACACCGGCGACCTCGATAAGGCCAAGCAAGAGCTCAGGGCCTGTGTCGAACTCGACCCTAGTTTTCCCCGCTCCCGGATGAACCTGGGCGTCGTTTACATGCACCAGGGGTTTTTGGACATGGCCATCCTCGAGTTTCGGCGGGCCGCTCGGCTGAGCCCGACCAACCCCGATGTCCACTACAACTTGGGCCACGCGCTGGCCCACCGGGGCGAGTATGACGAAGCCCGTCGTCACCTGGCCCGAGCTCTTGAGTTCGAGCCCAACATGCTGGAAGGTTTGCTGCTTCTGGGTGGACTGGAGATTCGCCAACGGGAGTATGATGAGGCCATTCCCCGTTTCCGGGCTGTGCTGGAAATGGATCCGCAGGACACCGAGGCTCTGGCTGGACTCGGCCAAGCTTTGCTCCTGTCTGGTTGGCATGAAGAGGCGAAGGAGCCTTTGGAGAGAGCTTTAGAGATTACTCCTGATAACGCGCACTATCATTTCTTGCTGAGTCAGGCACTCAAAGGAATGAAAAAGATCTCTCGAGCTCTGGTGCACGCCCGCAAAGCGGTGCGCATCAACCCTGAGATGGCTCTGGCCCAGCTTTTGCTTGGCGATCTTCTGTGGGAGCGCGGCATGGAGTCGGCAGCCCGGGAGCCCTGGACCAAAGCGATGATGCTCGACCCCGGGTTGGAAGCGGCCGCCAATTCACGGCTTGAGCCTGAGGCCGTGGCTGAAGGTCAGGACTAACCGGCCGAGCGAGCCGAATGGCGTTCGAGGTAGCCGGTCACGAAAGCCTCTAGGCCTTTGTCTTTCTTGACGGCGGGGCACTCTTTGAACACTTTGTCAAGATCCCACTTCTGGGTGCGAGCAGCGTGCATCAAAACCAGGGCAGCGGCACGGACTCCTTGGGTGGAGATGACGGCGTAGGGGCCCTTGCGCCGGGCGAACTCCCAGCGGAGACGATCAAGGTCTTGCTCGGAGAGAGTCTCAGGTGAGATAGGAACCCGAAGATAGACTTTGTCAGCTTCTTTCATTTCGGCCGCCAGCCCAGGGTCCACCTCGTCGGCGCGGCGCAAGTCGATCACCCGGGGGTAGTCGTCCCGTTTCCACTCCTCCTCGGAGAGGGCGTGAATGGTCTGCCCATTGACTTCCAGTTCGATCTTCATCGCTGCTGGATTTCTTCCGGAGCAGGGTTATCCTGCCGTTCGCCGCACAAGGACAGCATGAGAGTGAAAAAACTCCTATATTTGCTGGCTTTGATGACCCTTCTTGGTCAAGGCTGGCCCTATACCAGCGTGCTCGATCGTGCTGAGGACGATGTCGCGAATTTTGGGCCGGCCTCAGCTAGCATTGTCACGGTCGCTCGACCTCCCATCGTGGCTGAGTTCCGAGGGACGGCCCGGGGAGTGAGAATGTGGGTAGACGGGCAAGAGGTCACAGCCCAGGCCCGGCGTCTCAATGAGTCGATCAGTTTCTATCCCCCCCGCGATTTGAGCTTGGGAGTTCACGAAGTTCGAGTAACAGGCCGCGCCTCCGACGGTAGCGCCATCAACATCTACTGGACTTTTCGCGTGCAACCCGAACAATAAGGGTTTCTTAAGGTGTGTGCGGCACACTCTGGTAGGAGGAAGTGTCAGATGTCGCACTCGTCGATTCCCTCCGCTCATCCTGGCTATCGACTATTCAACTCACTTAAGCGAGAAGGACTCGGCCCAGAGAAGGCCGGCCTGAAGCTGCGCGATCAGGCCCAGTCTCGTCTCTGGCTCCAGCCCGAGGAGGCCAAAGGCACGGTTGTTCTTTATCATGGTTTCACAGCCGGTCCCTGGCAGTACCCGGAAATGGCTGATGTCTTTCTTCAGAACGGCTACAATGTTTACGCCCCCCGAATGCCGGGTCACGGCCTGGCCGATGCCGAGGGGCCCTCAGACCGCTTCATTCCCCATCTTGGCGATCAACACCGCTGGAACGAATTCGCCGACCGCACCGTTCAAGAAGCCGCCGAACTGGGAGTGCCGGTTCACCTGGTGGGCCTTTCGGGTGGCGGCAATGTGGCTCTAGCGGGGGGGGCTCAAAACCCTGAAGTGGAGAGCGTGACCGCTATCGCGCCTTTCCTTGGCGGCAACGGTCTGGCCGGGGCGATCTGGCCGGCCATGAATCTTCTCGACACCATCACTTTCGGTCTGGTTGGAAAGCTGCTCGACGGATGGGCCCGAGAGTCTCAACCGCAGGTCGAGGGTACTCCTAAGACTCAGGGGACTTGGGGTCAGGCCCTGGCCTCTTATCGTCTGGGCGCTCGGCTCAGCTCCATCCCGTCCCGGGTTCAGATCGTGACCACCGAAGGGGACCAACTGAGTGGGACGGGCTCGATTCGGCGGTTACTTCAAAAGTGTCGGAACTGGACCACGGGGTGGTTTCATTTTGGATCCGAGCAGGGGGTGCCCCACGCCATGGTGAGCCCTCTCGAGAATCCTAACCACGAGGCCGTCGAGATTCTCCACCAAACGGTCCTGCGCTTTATCGACCAGGGCCAGCCCACCACCAACTAGAGGCGCCTCCAGAGAGGGAGCGAAAGAGGTAGAGTGGATACCCTACTGGTCGCTCTAGTAAGTTTTATTGGCTTTATCGTAGCCTACAACACCTACGGGAAATGGCTCGGTTCAAAGATTTTCGACCTCGATGCCGAGGCCGCTGTTCCCAGTCAGACCAGGGCCGACGGAGTCGATTTCGTGGCCACCAAGAAGGAAGTGGTGTTCGGCCACCACTTTACCAGCATCGCCGGCACCGGCCCCATCGTCGGTCCGGCTATTGCCGTCTTCTGGGGTTGGCTACCCGCCCTTCTGTGGGTTTTGTTCGGCTCGATTTTTATCGGTGCCGTGCACGATTTCGGGGCTCTGGTCGTGTCGATGCGCAACGAAGGCAAGACGGTGGGGGAGTTGGCGGGCCAGATGATCACCCCCCGAGCCCGGGTTGTCTTTCTGATCATTTTGTTCTTCGCTCTCACCATTGTGTTGGGTGTCTTTGGACTGGTGATCGCCATCATCTTCTCGAGTTATCCCGAAACGGTTCTCTCGGTCTGGATGGAGATCCCCATCGCCGTGGCCGTGGGATGGTGGGCTTACCGTCGTCGAGGGGATCTCTTGCTTCCCTCGGTCATCGCCCTGGCCTTGATGTACGGCTTTATCGTCGTGGGCTGCTACTTCTCGCCGATCGAACTGTCGGTCTCTCCCGTCGTGGTCTGGACCATTGTTCTTTTCGGTTACTGCTTCGTGGCCTCGGTTCTGCCGGTGTGGGTCTTGCTTCAGCCTCGCGACTACATCAATAGTCATCAACTGGTCGTGGCCCTGATTCTGCTGGTGCTAGGTCTGGGAATAGCTGGCCTAACGGGCAAAACGTCTCTCAGGGAGACGGCTCCTGCCGTGGCCACCGAGATCCCTTCCGACGCTCCCCCCATCTGGCCTTTCCTTTTTATCACCATCGCTTGCGGGGCCATCAGTGGGTTTCACTGTCTGGTCAGTTCTGGCACCTCCAGCAAGCAGATCGCCTGCGAACCCGATGCTCGCACGGTGGGCTACGGCGCGATGCTTTTGGAGGGGGCCCTGGCTGTGTTGGTGATACTATGCTGTTGCAGTGGATTGGGGATGGGTGGGCTTGACCGTCAGGGTCAGGGCGCCGACTATCGTTACGCTACGGCTTTAGGAGCGGACGGAAGCAAGCTCTCGGGGCGAGCTGCCTGGAGCAACCACTATGCGCCCGAACGAGAGATTCGCCAAGCCGACGGGAGCGTAGTAAGAAAGGGGGGCTGGTCGGCTTTGACCTTGGCCGACAAGCTGAGCGGTTTCGTCGAAGGAGGAGCCAATTTCCTCAGCACGCTGGGTCTTCCCATCAAGCTTTGCATCGCCATCATCGCCGTTCTGGTGGCCAGTTTCGCGGCTACCACTTTAGACACGGCCACTCGTCTTCAGCGATATGTCGTTCAGGAGCTGTCGGCTTGCCTGAATATCGGCTTCTTCACCGACAAATACGCGGCTACAGGTCTAGCCGTTGGAGCCGGCCTTCTGGTGGCCTTTACACCCGGGCCGGGTGGGCCCGGTACGGGAGGTTTGATTCTTTGGCCTCTCTTCGGGGCTATCAATCAGTTGCTGGCCGGTTTAGCCTTCATGGTGATCGCCTTCTACTTGATGCGCCGGGGTAAGCCGATCTTCTTCCTCGTGCCGCCCCTGATCTTGATGGTGATTATGCCGACCTGGGCCATGCTTTGGCAGATGTTTAATGACCAACAGGGTTGGCTCGCCAAAGGCGATTACAAGCTTCTCTTTTTCGGCTTTTTGGTGCTGGCTTTGCAGATGGTGATGCTGGTCGAGGGGGGCCGAATCCTGGGCCGAGTACGAGACTTGAAAACAGCGCCCTAATTTAGTTTCTCAAGAAGATTGAGAAGTTCAGAATCTCGGTAAAGCGACTGTTGTAGAGAGACGCGCTGCCGACGGCCACCTCGCGACTGGCGTCCTCAACGCTGACAGCTCTTAAATCGAGTAAGACCTGGTTCGCCAAATTTTCGGGGGGCGGCGCAGGCAGAGAGCTGAAGGTCAACAGGCCGGTAGCGACGATGGTGGCCGACTCAACCTCACCGCCGACCATTGAGGACACGTCAAACCTGTCAGGCCGAGTCAGGTACGAAGAGACGTCAGGGGCTAAAATCTCTTCGCTGGTTTCATCGGTGATCAGCGTGGGGGCGCCGATGTCGAGCACCTTGCGGATTAGAACCTTATGGGGACACCGATCGTCGAGACCGGTCGGACCTGAGCCGCCGACGCAGCCGGTGCCCAGATTACTGAGGACGACCAGGTAGTAGAGAACGTTGCGCTGCCAAAAAGGCGACCCGTTGGTTTTTCGAACAAGATCTCCAGTCGCCGGATCGACGGCCGAGAGGAACCAGATGGCCTCTCCATCTCCTCCGCTGGCCAGGGAGGCAGGAACGATGGCCCGGTTCAGCTGAGTGGGGGAGGCTAGCACCAGGTCTTGTTCCAGGGCTCGGCGAGCTTTGCGCATCTCGCGGCGAGCCGCGTCGGTGCTATCGATCTCTCGATAGAGGTCGGTCACTTCGCCAAAGAGAGCGGCCACCACCAGCAAAGCCACTGAGAAGACGGCCATCACCACCGCCATCTCGATCAAAGTGACTCCTTTACGGCCGAACTTCATGAACAACTTGGGACCCTTCCAGTCTCATCAAACCGTAGCCTTCGCGAGCCCCGCCTGTTTGCTCGGCGTCCCACCACCAGAGATACACATCCATTTTCTTCAGTTGGTTGCCGGGGGTTGCGAATCCCACCACCGGACTAGCATAGATGGCGAAGGTATACTCTGTATTGCCGGCCCTCAGGGTGCCCTGTCGCCAGCTGGCAGCAGTGGCGTGAGTCGCGGGTCCCAGGCGGTACGTCGTTGTCGACCTGGTAGATGGTCTCCTGAAAGATTCCATCCAAGATCGGTTCCGCTCCGCCCAAGAGACTGGCCTTCTGGTTGCTCTTGATCACCGAGGTCATGGCCGCCACCGTCATCAGAACCAATAAGGCCAGAATGGCGATGGCGAACATCATCTCCGCCAGAGTGAACGCTCCCGTCTTACGAGTTGGGTGCATAGAGGTCTAGGGAGTGCTCCAAGAAACGCTGCTTAGACGGAAGTCAACAGGAAGCTGAGTGGAAAGGGCTCCAAGATAGACGGGGTCGAATTTGATAATGGATTTTCGGCGCGAAGATCCACATTGCCACCGTTGACCCCTGGTGGTCCGGAGGGATCTCCTCCGTAGGCGATCAGGCAGCCTTCCAAATTGATGGTTCCCCAGCCGCCGGCCAGGGCTGGACTGCCAACTTTGGCGATAAAGTTTCCCTGGGTGTAGATGACGCCTTTCAGGTTGACGTCTCGATAGGCGTAGTTGCCGGGGGTTGGCTGGTCGAGGGTTGAGAATACGATATCACCGACCGCATACATATTGACCCCTGACTGTTCGGTAGCGGAGAATTGAGCGCCCAGGGCGGTGATTCGAATCTCGCCCCCGGAGGTGATGGAGCCCCCTTCGCCCTTGATGGCCGAGGTTAGCCTGACATTGCCCTCTGAGGTGAGCACGGCCAGTCTTCCATCCGGAGGGGCGAATTCGACTTCCAGGTTGGCCGCTGAGAGGCTATCGGCCACCCCAGGAATGGGAATGGTCCCATTGTTAAGACTACCGCCGCCCCCTCCCGGGATCCCATAGGCCGGGTTGGCGGCGAGGGTGGTCAGGTCGATGTAGTTCCAGTCACCGTTAGGATTGTCTTCTTGGTAGCCTGGGACCGGTTGCTGGGCCAGCAGGAGGAGCCAGTTTTGGATTCCACCGCCTGTGCGGGCGTGAAGCTGCTGGTCACGCCCTGGCCGTTGATGGTCGTTCCGCGGAAACTGCCGTCGCCCTGGGTGTAGTCGACGTCAAGCCTACCCCCCGGGCCCAGGACATCGTGGTCGAGATTTTGCGGTTGAGTGTCGTCGAGCACCTGGAACAGCACATTTGGGTTGGATGCAATGTAGCTGGCGGCCGAAGTGACGTCGACGGCGGGGGCGGCTTCAGGGTCGCCGGGGGGCGCTTCCTGGCTTCCCAGGCGGGCCACTACGTTGAACTCGGTATTGTTGGCGGTGGGCTCGACATAGACGCTATCCGTAATGGTGATTTTGTGGTTGGAGCCGTCTAGGACGACTTCGGGTGGCAGAAAACTCTGGTCGACCACTACCCCGGGATCGAGGTTGTTGGCGGGGGTGGTGATATGATTGACGTAGTCGGTGTAGTTCATATCATAGTAGTGAAGGGTTCCGTCTTCCCACCAGACATAAGTTCCAGCGGCCATGGTCGGCCCCGTTGGGGGTGCTGTCGTAGACGGCGTCCAGGTTTCCACTGGAACTCCTGACTTCTCCCAGGGGCGAATCGTAGGTGGCCAGCACTGGTGGGTCGCCGTAGCGGACCAGGACTTCCCCTTTGGCCCTGAGCCGAGGGGTGCTCTCCGAGGTCGACTCGACCAGAACTTTGCCGTTGGCATCTCTCAGGGTAGCCTCGAAATTTTGACCTGACATGCTACCTGACTCTTCGACTGTCGGCCCCATATCGGGAACCTGGTAAATCACCTCGACTGTTCGCCGGGTGGCCCCGGGGAGAGGCGGATTAGGGTTGGCCGGGCTCAAGGCGGCGCAGGCCGGCCCCGATCTTCCCTCCACGGCCAGAGAGACCCGCCAAAAAAAGTCTTTCGATTCATCAGGAAGCCTTTGCCAACTTGCCTGACAT
>CAYRFU010000175.1:0-6566 GCA_964423525.1 uncultured Burkholderiales bacterium
CAGCCGTGAGACCGGCCAGGCCGGCCCCGATGATGACACAATCAGAATCGTGAATCTTCACGTCAGCGACCCTCACCCCGGCCGATAGCCAGCATACGCTCAACATTCTGACGAGCACGCTCAGCCACATCGTCGGGCACCTCGACCTCGTAGACCATCTCTTCCAGGGAACGGACAATGCCAGCCAGGGTGATCCGCTTCATATGGGGACACATCGTGCAGGGCCTGACAAACTCCAGCTCGGGGAACTCGGCGGCCACGTTGTCGGACATCGAGCATTCGGTAATGAGGGCGACTCTGGCCGGGCGCTTCTCCCTCACGTGGTTGATCATCCCCGCGGTAGAGCCGACCAGGTCCGCTTCCGCCAAAACCTCAGGTGAGCACTCAGGGTGAGCCAGGATCTCAACTCCGGGAAACTGAGCTCGATAGCTTTTCACTTCTTCAGGGGTGAACTTTTCGTGGACCTCGCAGCGGCCTTCCCAAAGGACGATTTCCACCTCGGTCTGGGAGGCCACGTAGCGGGCCAGGTAGCCGTCGGGAAGGAAGATCACTTTGGGAGCGCCCAGCGACTCGACCACGGTCACCGCGTTGGAAGAGGTGCAACTAACGTCGCACTCAGCTTTGACGGCGGCAGAGGTGTTCACATAGCAAACCACCGGAACGCCGGGATGCTGCCTTTTGAGTTCTCGCACCTGGGCGGGAGTGATCGATTCGGCCAGCGAGCAGCCGGCCTTCAGACTGGGGATAAGAACCTTCTTCTCAGGGTTGAGCAGCTTGGCCGTCTCGGCCATGAAGTGGACGCCGCAAAAGACGATGACGTCAGCCTGGCAATTGGCCGCTTGCTGGGCCAGCCCCAACGAGTCTCCGGTGTAGTCTGCCACTCCGTGATAGATTTCAGGAGTTTGGTAGTTGTGGGCTAGCAAGACCGCGTTTCTCTCAACTTTGAGCTTGTTGATTCTCTCGATAAGCGGTTGGTGCAGCTCCCATTCAAACTCCGGGATCAGGTGTTTCACGGCATCGTAGGTGGCAGTGGGCATGGGCAGGCTCTCCTTTGTGCTCAATTTGAGTATTTTTTCTCTCTCGTTTATGCTACACCTGAGCATAATAAAAGTCAAGAAACGGATTGTGACGCGACCGCCCGTGAACCGGGTTAAGGTGACTCGAGCAAAACTCAAGCTCGAGAAATGAGGGCCTTCAACTCCGGAAAATCGCCGAGCGCCCCTTCGGCTGACTGAAGAAACTCCTCCAGGTCGAGCGGCTCAAGCTGCTCATAACGAAGAGCCTGCAAAGCCATATCGAGTTTATCGCAGGCCCGCACAAACTGGGCTTCGGCTGAGTTCTGGTCCTGATACTCTCGGTGCAAATCCCGGATTTCGTCGCCTCGGGGCAAGTCTGCGGCCAGGGTCTTCATGGCTTCTCGCTCACGACAAGCCTTCTCTTGGCTGGACACAGGGTCATGGGGGGTCAGGTCCCCTACCACCACCTCGGCAAGATCGTGGACCGTGGCCAGAGCCAGAGCTTTCTCGCGGTCGAGCTCAGGGGGACAGAAGAGGAGGACGAGCCAGGCCACCCCCCAGCTATGGGCAGCTACCGATTCGGGCCCGGTGACGCCGCACCGGACCCAGCCAGAACGGGTCAACTCCTTCAACTGGAGTGCGAGCGAAAGTTTCTCTGTCAAAGTCCAGATTGGTCCTGAGAAAGTGTAGCCGGAAAGTCCTGGAATTGCAACAGGCTCAACCGGGAGCGATACTCGAGACATTGAGAAGTGGCCTTGCAGAATCGTTCAAAACCCGCTCCACGGTGGAGCCAAGAATCCGGTCCTGAAGGCTATCGTGACCCTGGGTTACCATCACAATCAGATCGGCCTCGAACAGCTCGGCCTGGCTCAGGATACCACTCACGACGTCTTCCTCGCGTTCAACTTGCGTTCGCTTGAAGGAGTCGGGCAGAGTGACTAGAGGCAAACCTCCCTTGCCGAGGTGTAACAGGCATACCTCAAGGTCCTGGACGCCCAGGGTTGTGGCGATCCTTTCCAGGCAGGTCACCCCCGGTAGAGGTGAGGGATGAGTCACGACCGGGAACAGCACTTTACCGAGAGTGACCCGCCCAGTTTCGACCTCAACAAAGCCCCGAGCCCCATCGGGTATCAAGAGATCGGGCTGGGGAGTTTCGCGGGCCACGGGTTGAGCCACCGAGTTCTTCAACAAACGCTCCAGTCCGTGGCGGGCGTGGGCGGCCAGCACGATCAAGTCGGGCTCAGCCGTTTTGATGTCGTGCAGGAGAGCTTTGACTGGACTGTTGGCAGGGAGCCTCCACTTATGAGGGCGAAGCCCCAGGGCCGTCACATCGCTCTTGGAAGCTCCTGGCCTCAGCAGGCCCCAACGAGTCAGAAACTGCCGCACTCCCGGAAAGGCCGACCACGGGGTCGCCTCGCCAGGAGGTTCAATGTGGACCATTCGTAGGCTGCCGCGAGCGTCAAGGGCAAGGCGCAGGGCGTGGGCGAAAGCGACCTGCCCCCCTTCAGTGAGGTCAGTGGGATGATAGATCGACTGGAGTCTCATCGAGCAACGTTCCAGGCTCCCCGTGGCTCACCTCTGAGAGATGCCGTGGAGGGTTTCAGGGCCGAGTCAGGAAAGGCCTCCGATGCGTTCAGGCAAGCTATTTTTAGGGCTTTTTTGTCTGCTCTCAGCGGTCGGGCTAGGCCACGACCCGGCAGGCTGGTGGACCTCTGGGGAGGGACAACGAGTCCATCTTTGGGCCAACGAGCAGCAAGTCGTCGTCACCATCGACGACCGCAAGTACGGCGGACAGTGGACCAAGCCAGGCGAGCAATTCTACTACGACCTTGAAGGCGGTCAGCGAGCCGTCTGCACCTTTGTCGAGGAAGACGAAATCGCTGTCGAGGCTCAGGGACAAAGCCAACGCTGGCAGAGGGCTGAGCCCGAAGAACGTTTTTCCCTCGACGGTCCATGGCGCTCGACCAGTGGGAGCCTGGTCAAGATCGAGTCTCAGGGAAGCAATATCTATCTTTCCATCAGCGGACGCAGCGGAAGTCGCAACAACGGAACAGGTCGATGGGTCAAGTTTCCTTCCCGGTTTGTCTATTCCATCCCCGGCTTTCCAGGGGAAGCGGTCGGGGAAGTGCTCGAGCCATCCAAGATCAAGGTCACCTACGGTGGGCGAGTCACCTTCTGGCAGCGTTAAGACCAGTGACTGGGCCCTGGCCGTGGCCACCGGGCTGCTTGGTGTCGTGCTGGGATATATCGAGCGGGTAGCTGTCCTGCGAGCCCGGCGCCGCGGCCGTGTGCCGCCACGAGGGCTCTTTTTGGCCATCCCTCCGCGCGATCAAGCCTGGGCCGGATGGATCGCTTTCGTTCCTGTGCTGGTGGCTCACCGTAAGAACACTTGGAAACACGGTTTTTGGTTGGGCTGGCTAGCGGGAACGCTGGGCAACCTGGGAGCCTTTTACTGGGTTTACGAACTGATGGTCACCTACTCGGCCATCCCGGCTGTGGGGGCGGCCGCGCTCACTTTACTGCAAGCCGTCCAACAGGGCCTACGAGAAGCGTTTTGGCTCGCGACCTCTCGCTCCTTGAGTCAGCGTTACCAAAACATCACCCCGTTGCTCTACGCCGTCGTCTATGTGGCTTGCGAGTTCCTGTGGCCCACCATCTTTCCGCTGCATCTCAGTAATTCCCAGCACTGTTGGGTTTGGACTCATCAGGTGATGGACCTGGCCGGTCCGGCCGGCCTAAGTTTCGTGATGGTGTTAACCAACGTCTGGCTCTGGCAAGCTCTTTCCTGGAAGAAGCCCCATTATCTCGCCCTGGCCTCTTTGCCGTTGTTAGCGAGCGTTGGCTACGGCGTCGTGAGAGTAGCCCAGGTCGAGAAAACTATGGCCGAGGCCTCGCCGCTCACCGTGGCCATGGTCGAGCATGATGTCGGCATCGTGAGCAGCTCCCAGCAGGTTGTCGAGGGTCTGGCTCGACTGCAGAATCTCTCTACTCAGGCCTCGCGAGAGCATCCTCTCGACCTGGTCGTTTTTCCCGAGACTGCCATCAAGACCCCGCCCCCGCCGGTTCGAGTGGAGGGAAGCCCGGAATGGCAGCAGCTCCAGCGCTACCCCCTGAAGGCCACTCAGATGGCTCAGAATACCCCTTTCTCGCCTCAAGCGGGTTTCACGACGCCCCTGATTTTCGGGACGGTAGCCGAAGACCCCGATCGGCCAGGGCCGATTCCGGGCAGGGCTCGCCTTCATAACATCGCCTTCCTGGTTGACGAAAACGGCCAGGTCCAAGGCAAAGCCCTTAAGAACAAACTTCTGCTGTTTGGCGAGTTCATCCCTGGGGCGGCCTACTTCCCCTGGATTTACACTCGCGTTCTCACCCGCGCTTCGTCTTTGGTGCCGGGTCAGGAACCGGGTCTTCTCCCTTTTCGGGCCCACACTATTGGAGTCTCGATCTGCTACGAAGACATCTTGCCGACCTTCCATTACCAACTCGCCCAGGGCAGCCCCAATCTTCTGGTCAACCTGACCAACGACGCCTGGTTCGGAGACACGGCCGAGCCGGCCGCCCATCTGGCTCTGGCGAAAGCGAGGGCGGTGGAGCAACGGCTCTACCTGGTCCGCTCCACCACCACCGGCATCAGCGCATTCGTGGACCCGCTGGGACAAGTCTTAAAACAGACGGCTGGCAACGGACCTCAATACCTGGTGGAAAAAGTCGCCTGGATGCCCGGTCGCACCACCCTGTTTTGTTATGTGGGACCTTACTTTGCCTGGCTCTGCGTGGTCTTCACCGGGGTGGGGCTGGTAGCGGCGGGCCGAGGCGCTTCCGATTGAGACTTTGGGTCTTGAGAGAAACCGATAGCCAGGAGAATCACCACCGAGATGGCCACCGCTAGCAACAGTATCCGCTTCCAACGAGGCAGGCGAGCCAGATCGGACAGCCCTCCGACCTCTTCTTCAGGCGCTTTGTGACCTTGCGCCAGACAGACCCGCAGCTGCTCCAGGTTTTGGAAGCGTTCATCCGGTGAAGGGTGTAGAGCTTTGGTCAGGATCCCCTCCATTTCGTGGGTTAACTGCTTTCGCTGCTCACGCAAAGGCGGGAACAGTCCCCCATCGGCCGGACTTTCGGGACCGGTTAGAAGCTTGTAAAGGAGAGCGGCCACCGTAAACACGTCAGACCGACTATCGATCTCTCGACCGGCGTGATACTCAGGGGAAGCCAGCGGGCTGTCAGCTTGTAGCTCCCGGGCCTGCCTGGTGGCCGGGTCGAGGTCCAACAGCCAGACACGACCCTCGTGCACCAGAACGGCCTCGGGTAGGAGACTACCGTAAATGATAGGTGGATTGGTCTCGTGAAGGTGCTCCAAAACCCGACAGAGCTGCCCGCCCCAATCCCGCACTGTCTCTTCCGAGAGTTGCCCCTCTTCGAGGGCCCGATCGAGCGTCTCCCCAGGCAGGAACTCGCGCACCAAGTAGTAGTGGCTACTCTCTTCGAAAAGCTCCACGAAATCCGGGATAGCGGGATGGCTGAGGAGTTCGAGAAGCTCTTTCTCTTTCACGAGGGCCAGCACTTTGCTGGGCTGCTCGGAGGGCACCTCTTTGACGATGAAGTCGTGGCCCTGCTTGACCCCCCGATAGATCAGACTGGACCCACCCTGAGCCAGGTAAGTCAGGGTGTAATCGCCCACCACGCTGTCGTCTGGCAAGACCAGCGCCGGCCTCTTTCGGTGTAAAACCGGGACGCGCTCCAGCTTCTCCGTCACTCTCCCCAGTTCCGTAGCCACCAACAAGATCCTCTGGTGAGGCCGGCTCGACGCTCCAGTCAAGGCTTCAAAAATGAAGAACGGGAAGGGGATAGTGCCCGCCTCGGCTGTAGTTCCAGTTTCGTAAGGCGTGCAATCGGTTTTCCGCCTCGTGCCAAGATAATTTCTTCCCCTTGTTCAACCCGTTGAAGGAGTTCTGAGAGGCGGGTCTTAGCTTCGTGCACGTTGAAGGTCTTCATTGACCAAGTCTAGTTTAGTCGCCCCCTCCGGTCAAGGCTCAGGCCTTTAACAAGCCTGTGACGCTGACAGGGGAGACTGAAGTCGGAGGTATCAAGCATGGTCATTCGAGCTATTCAACTCGTCTACAGAAACAGCTCACCGGGCGGTCGAGCTCGAGTCCCCCTCTCATGAAGACCTTACTCGTCACAGGAGGAGGCCAACGGCAGCGCAGACTCTCTAGTTCGGTGCGCCCGTTACCCCAAGCCGAAGCCCGGAGCTCAGAGCCGAGGCCCAGCCTCGGGGAGAGACTCTCTCTCAGCCCACCGGCGCTGACCGATTCCGACCAAGAAGCGCCTCGCGTCCAGCCCGAGGATAGCCCCGCAATCAATCCGGCGGCCGAACCGGACCGGAGTGTAGACGTAACCCTCCTGATGGAACCGCCGCCACTTGACCCTCCTAACCAGGCGGCCGGGCCAAGCGACCAAATCGAAGCGACGGAAGGGTCTAAGCTCCGTCGAGGGTCCAGCGACCTGAATGTAACGAGCACCCTCTCTCTTCAGAAGCGAGACCGCCCC
>CAYRFU010000175.1:6576-15389 GCA_964423525.1 uncultured Burkholderiales bacterium
GCTCTACGCCTCGATGCTAGGCCCGGGGTTCCGCCAGTTCATCGCTGACAAGTGTGGTTCATCGCGGCCCTGGAACTGGCTCGACGCCGGCTCTGGGACGAGTAGTGCCCCTTCGGCCGTCATGGCGCGGGGTGCGGCCGGACTGGTGAGACCGGAGTATTCCTCAGGAAAGTTCTACTACCAGGAAGGCGAGCCGGCCGACAACCTGAGCGTCACCCTGGTCGACCTGGACAGTCCGGTTCGTTCCGACGACAGAACAACCGTTCTGAGCGGAAGAAAGATTGAGAATATTCCGGACAGCGAACTAGGCAAAAGTGATCTTATCACCGACATTCACGGTCCCCTCGCCTACTCGAACCGTCCCGATCAGGTCCTGGCCAAGTATGTGGCCGCCCTGAAAGACGAGGGCAAGATGTTTGTGAGCATGGGTTCCAACCAGGATATCAGCGGATCCCTGTTCGGCGAAACCAACGCCATCATCGGTCGAGACGGCGTGAGCAGAAACTTTATCGAGTGGCTTCAGGCCATCCCCGGTCTCCGGGTCAAAGTCCACCAAATTTCCGGTAAGACTGTCACTTCCCCGGTGCGGGCCAAGGCTCTGGAGATCGAGAAGGTTCCGGGCCAAGCCGTTCAGATTCCTGAACTCGAAGACGTCCCGGTCTTCTTGGAACCCGGTGGCCCCCCGCGCCTGGTTCTCAAAGAGAAATCTAGCAATCCTTTCGGGGTCGAAGCCAGGGGGATTCAGGACGCTCGCGAGGCCACCCGAATCGCTATCCAGCAAGCCACCAGCAACGACACCACCGATGGACTCTTGGCCAAGTTCAAACCGGCCGGTTTGGGAGCGGCTCTAAAGCGGGTTTCCGATGGCCAGTGGGCTCACCTGTCCAAGGTGAGTCCTGAAGTGGAAAGGGCCATCAGCTCGCCTGAACCCGACGACCGGATCAAACTTAGGGGCAACCTCTCCTCGAAGTCACCGGTCGGTTCGGTGGTCGAGAGCCCTTCGGGGCTAAAACCCGATAAGTCCCTCAAGCTGATATCCGACGATGGTCCATTGTCGTGGGGCTATCGTCCTGACCTGACCCTCAAGTCGTATCTCGATGCTCTAGCCGACGACGGGGAGATTCTGATCAACCTGGGTAGCCGGGCTCGTGGTCAAGGCTTGCGCACCTCCGTCTACTCCCAGGCCGGCGAAGAATTCAAACTCGACCGGTGGCTCCGACGGGCCAACGGGCTTGACGTCAAGATCCATGTTAACTGGGAACAACTCCCGGAAGACGACAAACGGGTAGCTAGAATTCGCATTAAGGACCGCGCTCAAATCGAAATCCCAGAACTCCAAGTTCTAGGCGCCCAAGCCCCTATCGACGATGGGACTCAGTCTGTCCTCCTCCAAGAAAAACACGACTTCGAACCCAAAATCTCAACTTTGCGCCGAGTCGGCAAGAGCCTCGCCATCTTCTGGCAGAAATACCTCGCCTAGGCATACCCCTTAGCGTAGAATCCATTCGTCCAGAATCTCCCCCAGACCAGCCGCCTCCTCTCCCCGGGGAAGGGTAGCCTCGTGGAGCCTCCTGAGGCGGCGCCGCTGAGCGATCCGGACCACTTCCTCAGCCTCGAGTCCCAAGGCCTCGCCGCTCTCTGTGGCCTGAGCTAGAGCGGCTTCTGATGCCAAGTCGGCATCCAGCAAGCGGTCGATGAGATAGGAGCGGGCTGCCTGAAACAGTTCCCACTCCCTCAAACTAGTCAACCCCAGGCTTGCTGCCAGCTCCTCCAGCAACTGTCTCTCGGAGCTTTCCAAGTCGAGGTCGCAGAGGGCCATGGCGCAACAGAAAGCGTAGAAGGCGTCTTTGGCGCGCACACTCAATCCCAAAAGATCGTCCTCACAAAGGGGCTCAAAAGTCGGCATGGAGGGAAACTCAGGGCAGAACTGAGCGAACAGAGCCTCCTCCTCGGGTGTCACCACACCGTCGGAGGAAAGCACCTGGTGGAGACCCCGAGCCAATAAGAGCCGATGAGTAAAATCCTCAAGCTCTGGAGTGTGAAGAAGACGATGAAAAACCACCACCGGATCGTGGACATCCCAACCCACCCAACGAGCGCCGTCCCAGAAAAACTCGTCCTCAATGGAGCGAAAGGCTTCTACCGTCGCCGCCTCTATGAGGTCGGAGTCGGGACAGTTCCACTGCAGTTCGAACTCCCGTCCGCTGACCGGAGTAAAAAAGGTCAGACTGACCACCCCCTGATTCCAGTGGCGCTCAGCGATTAGGGGTCCGATGGCCTGGTATCGCTCATCCTCCATCGCAACGTGCCAGCCGACTCTCGACCGGACCCTCCCTCAACTGTTCGGCTAAACTGTTGCGTACCTCTCGAGTCAAAGCAGCCACCTGGTCGAAACGGTCTCCTTCAGCCGAGAGAGTCTCGAGCACGCTGACTTGAACGCGACCCGCTTTGGGCAAGAAGGAGCCCTGGGGCATCAGCCGTCTGGTCCCGGAGAGGGCCACCGGAAGAACGGCCGTTCCAGTTCGGGCACACGCCTGGAAGGCACCCGTGGCGAAGCCTCTTAAACCGGGACAATACTCGATCCCCCCTTCGGGAAAGACGACCACGATGCGCCCCTCCCGGAGAGCCTCGACCAGACTCTCGAGACTAGAGGCGGCTTGACCCACCCCGCGACGGATCACCAGGTCTTGACGTTTGAGGGGCCTCAGCAGAGGGTGCTCGGCGTTCGATTCGGCGTTGACAAAACAGAGCGGATCACCCTCATAGAGAGCTAACAAGATCAGAGGATCCAACAGGCTGGAGTGATTGCAAACCAGACATACCGGGCCCTGTTGGGGTAGCTGGCCTCGGACCTCGATAGAAATTCCCAGGCGGGTGAGCACACCGGCGATGGTCCGACCGACGGGACGACCGGCCAGCAAAGCCAGCCATCCCCCCAGGGACCAGAAGACGAGCTGACCAAGTCGAGCGCCCTGAGCCAAGCGCTGCCAGGCCGTCCCCATCCAGGCTCCTGCCAATCGGATCAGCCAGCCAAGCTCAAACTGGGGAGGCCTAAGTTCGTCTTGCTCAAACCTTCGAGCCGCTTCTCTGCGGCGTAATTTTCCGCTGGGGGTCTTGGGCAAGGTGCGCGGCGGTAAGAGCTCAACCACAGGTTGAAGGCCGGTCTCCTGCCGGACCACTCGAGCGATCTCTTGGGCCAGGTCCGGGCCGACATTCCGGGCCTCGGCCAGGATAACAAGTCGCTCGCTACCCTGGTCTTTGCTACCCAAAGCCACAATGGAGCCAGGGCGAACCCCCTTTATTCGAGCGACGGAGGCCTCGATGTCGTTGGGATGGAAATTGCGACCAGCCACCACCACCAGATCTTTGAGTCGACCGGTCAGAAACAGTTCTCCGTCGAGAAGAAAGCCGAGGTCGCCGGTGGGGTGCCAGAGCCCCTGTCGAGGGGCTTGACCAAAATAGCCGGCCATGACGGAATCCCCTCGGATCTCGACCTCGCCTTGAAACCCCTCCTTTAAGACCTGACCCTCTCGGTCGGTGACCCGCACTTCAAAGCTCTCAAGCGGGACGCCTGAGGAGACGACCGGGTCGGTCCCGGCCACCACTTGGCCCGATTCTTGAAGATGGAGTCGATCGATTCTCTCTACTCTGGCCCCTCGCCCGAGGGGAGTAAACGTCACAGCCAAAGTCGCCTCGGCCAGCCCATAAGCCGGGAACATAGCCTCAGGTCGGAACCCGTAGCTCTGGTAGCGTTGACAGAAAGCCTGAATCGTCTCCTCGAGCACGGGTTCGGCTCCGTTAAGGGCGATGCGCCAGCAACTGAGATCGATACCCTCCAGCTGCTGATCGTCGATTTTGTGGGCACAGATCGAATAGGCGAAATTGGGAGCCGCCGTCATCGTGCCTCGGTAGTCGGAAAAAGCTCGCAGCCATCGCTCGGGACGAGCCAGGAACTGGTCAGGACCCATCAATACAACCGGCAGCCCGTGACAGAGACTGCCTAGCGAGGTTCCGATTAAACCCATGTCGTGATAAAGAGGGAGCCAGCTCACCATGACATCACCGGAGCCCATGCCAAAACCCGTGCCGATATCCCAGATGTTGGTGAGGAGATTCCGGTGGGTTAAGGCCACCCCTTTGGGGTCACCCGTGCTGCCCGAAGTGTATTGAAGAAAAGCGAGACTCTCAGACCCAGCCGGTCCTTCGGGAGCGGCAGCCTGAAGAGCCAGCTCCCTTACAGTGACCCACCTCTTCAGGCTGGTTCGCCCTTTCAAAAACGCGAAAACGGGACTCAGCTGAGGGAGGGACACGATCACCTCGGCCCCGCAGTTGCCGAGGATCGCCTGTTGGCGAAGCAAGAAGTCTTCAGCCTGGTCGAGTCGGAGGGGCGGGTAGAGAGGAACGGGCACCACGCCCACCCACAGCGCCCCCAGGAAGGCTTGAAAAAACTCGAGACCGGTCGGGAGCATCAGAGCGACCCTCTCCCCTGGCCTAAGACCCTGGGCCAGGAGACCTGAGCCCACCCTTCTAACTCCCTCGAGCAGCTCACAATAAGTGGGGCGGGCCACCTCCTGATCGGCCTCGAGGATGACCATGGCCACCTGGTCGGGTTGCTGGCTAGCCTGATAGAGCAAAGCCTCGTTGATGGTGGCAGCCTGATTGGGCCTGGCAGGAAGAGTGCGCTGGCCCAGCGAGCGGGGGGCAACCTGGCCGTTTCGAGACCCCACACTTAACAAATCTTGGACTAATCGCGCCTGAAAGACCGTTCCCTCATCGAGGGTCCGGCCCAACCTCGCCTCCAAGCGGCGGACCAACTCCAAGCGCTCTAAACTGCCCAGGCCCAGGTCGACCTCCAGATGAGAGGCCAGGTTGGGGGTAGGGTGGTGGGTTGAAAGCTGAGAGGACAGCTCCTCGACCACCTCGAGAACGATTTGGCGTTCCTCAGACACGGGCCCGCCTTCCGCGCCCGGAGACTATTCCCTGTCGCGGATCTTGGGTCCGTTCTCGTCGTAGGGGACTCCGGTCATCTCGGCTTTCATCCGGCCCAATCGGGTATGCAATTCCTCATCGATCTTGACCATGGCTTCTTTCTTGCCGTACAGCCGAACGTAGTCGTCCACCAGGATCTCCTCACCAATTCGGACGTTAAGCACCTCCCGCTCAGTATAAGCGGTCGTTAGGGCCAGGGTGGAAAGGGTTCCCAGTGTGCCCAGAATGAAGGCCCCCCCGGTGGTTCCAGCTACCGCCAATCCGGCGGCCGCCCCGACAGCGGCCCCGATGGCGCCCCACTTGAGCCCGGCCTTGAACTTGGGCAGAGTATCTTTATAAGATGGATTGGGAGTCATCGAGCGAGCCACCGTGGCGCAGGTGAAGGTCCCCGCCAACGCTCCGGTGACCATTGTCCCGGCCATCTGGGCAGCCGGGTTTCCGCTGGCTAAGGGTGGGAGAGTCCATCCTCAGGACCAGTATAGTTCTCGACCCCGCTGAAATCGGGACCTTTTCTGGGTTGAGTTGCCGATCGGGGGGCGGCGGCGTGGGTCATTCTTATCATCTGTTCACTCCGGCGTCGGAACGAGGCTAGCCTAGGCCCTCACTCGGAAACTATCCTGAAAGGTCGGTTTTTTTCAGGACGTTTTCAGATTGGCAACCTACTTTTGCTGCGCTATGAATGTGGACCAGTTGACAACGGTCCGCCAGGCTCCCACTCACCGCGATCCCGTTTGCGTTTCGGCCATCCTGGACGCCACCGACGAGAATATCAAGCCGTGCGTCCTCGACCGTCTTCAAGGTCTCGAGGAGGTCAAAGCCCAGTTCGGCGACAGCTTCCAGGCCAGCGCCGACATCTACCAACACAAGACCCCCGGCTTGTTCTCCTGGAACACGGCCAAGAAACTCGGGTCGGTTTCCAACCTTCTTGTCACCGGAGCGGCGGCGGTCGGCTCGGCCTACGTGGCGCTGAACTATGGGCTCCAGGCCGGGGCCCTGGCCTTCCCAACAATCCTGGGTGGTTCGTTGGCTCTGGTCGAACTGATGCGCCAGCTCGAGGATCCCCGAGCTCCGCTACAACGGTCCCAGAAGTTCTGGCCCAAATGGGAAGGACGCCGCACCTATACCGTCGAGGCAGACCAGTCTTCCAAGCCCGACTCCCCGGTCGTCCTGGAAGACCCTGAGCAGAAAAAGTTCACCTCCGAGAGCGTCAAGAGTCAGCTGGTCCAGGCTATTAGAGCCTATCCCAACTCGCTTCAGGTGTGCTGGCCGTTCGGTCACGGTCTAGGCCACCTGAGTATGGCGTCTCAGCCTTTTCCGGAGTTTGCCGACGGCCTCAAACAGGCTCAGCAAGAGACGGGCCGTCCCCTCGACCTGGTTGTCTTTGAGTCTTGTTTGATGGGGAACCTCGAGGCGCTGACGGCGATGGGCACCTCGAGCCGCTACGTTCTCGCCTCAGAACCAAGCATTCGAATCGATACCCCAGAGGGCTCTATTCCGATGGCCGAAATCGTGGAAGCTTTGGGCACGCCTGGTGACCTGTCCCAAAAAATCGCAAAGACCACCCAGACCCTAGAGGGCGTTAACGATCTCCACAAGCCTGACCAGATGACTCTCTTCAACTTGGCGGAGCTCCAGCAAAGATTTCTACCGACTCTCGATAGTCTCGGGGAACAGCTCTCCTCAGAGTTTGAAGCCGGGCGGGGAACGGAAGTCATGAAGGCCGTCGAGGCTGCCACCGAGGTCAAGAACCTGCTGGGCATCAAGGTGCTGGCCGACCTCCCCACTTTCTTGACCAAGATCTCCGAGTCGAATCTGAGTCAAGCCACTCAAGAGAAGGCTGTCGCTGCTCTGGAGGCCTACGACCAGGCCGCTCCTTATCGCCACCACGAGCGCAGGGTCAAAGGTCACGAGGGCCTCTCCTTTGCCCCCTACGGCGTTTCCATTCAGTGGGGCGAGGAGAAGCTCGACACCGGGGTTGAGGGACTGCCGGAAGGGTGGAAGAAATTCTTGGCTCATTCGACCCAGACGATCGTCTCCAAGATCAGTCCCGAAGAAGCCCCCTCTGAGCAGACCTAGTCAGAGACCGAAGCGCCCAAGAAGTCTAAGCCAGATCACCAGGTTTTGGCCTCAGGCTGGAACATCACGGTGTTTGCAGGTACATCGATGGCCGTATCGTTCTTGGCCGACAAGAGGTTTAAGTCGAGGTTGGCACCCCCAGGCTGTCACTCCGTGCTCGCTCTCATCGTGCCCTACATCGGCCCGTAGGCCGGTCGCCACGAGCACTCGCGACCATAACGAAGCAGAGTTCGCCCTGAGTATCTACTCAACGACGGCGTGGCGTGCCTCGCCGTTGAAGTCGAGACGCTTGTTCTTTAGACGGTGATGCGACAAAGTCTTGATCGGGCTCCCTACACCAGTGCCTCCTCAGCTTCGACGCCCAACCCAACCTTCGATGTTCCCCGGAAGGGAACACGACTCAGCTTGTTCGGCCAACACATCGCGCCGCTTAGTCTTGGTAGGTCTGGAGCGTGCTCCCTCGCCACGCTGGAAACCCGAGCAAGACCGACCAGTTTCCGCCGACCAGGCGGAGCGTGCTCCCTCGCCACGCTGGAAACCCGAGCAGGCCGACCAGTTTCCGCCGACCAGGCGGAGCGTGCTCCCTCGCCACGCTGGAAACCCGAGCAGGCCGACCAGTTTCCGCCAACAAGGCGGAGCGTGCTCCCCCGCCACGCCGGAAACCCGAGCAAGACCGGCCAGTTTCCGCCGACAAGGCGGAGCGTGCTCTCTCGCCACGCTGGAAAACCCGGGTAAGACCGGCCAGTTTCCACCCACTCGGCGGAGCGTGCTCCCTCGCCACGCTGGAAACCCGAGCAAAGCCCCGCCGGGAACGCAGTCTTAGGCTCGACCAAGAAACGAGCGGAGAAGCGAAATTCTCGAGGCACCTTCAGGCTTGAAAGGCGTTGAGCGGTCGGGCCAGAACGACGCCCTATGAATCAACCCGACCTGGCCACTCTTCAAGCCTCTGAGGTCTTTATCGACTTTGTGCTCCAGACCCAGACCATCTGCTTACTGGAAATGTTTAAAGACCTCCCCCCCGAGCTCCAGCCCATTCATGACAACAAAGAATGCAAAGAATCGTGGCTTGAGAGTGCCCCCGTGGCCAGTCTGTGGACCCTGCTCGAACTGACCCGGGGGCAGAAACCCAGGCGAGAACTGGCTCGACAAAGCCTCCTGGCGTTGGGGGGACGCAGGGCGGTGAAATACAACGGTCTAACGATGTTCGCCGACGAATGGAGCGAATCGCTCGATGAAGTCATCCACCCCGACGACCTCAAAGATTCCGTCAAAGTGCACGCCTATCTCGCTTGCTGGTGGCTATGGGACAACTTGTTTTGCGAGTTCGCGACCGAAGAATGGGAAGAGACCCCTGGCCTCAGCCAGGTTGAGAGGCCCGAATTTCTCAAGCTCTTCCAGCTTCACGCCCCAATGACGTTGCTACTGCTTCAGGGCGAACCCCACATGCTGGAACGAGAGGCTCGAATCCCTCTACCTTAACGGTCAGGCTGGGCGGCGGCATCGAAGACTTGAACACCGCGGTCCCAGGACTCCTGGAAGGCATCAGGATAGGCCGCTTTTAGACCAGACTCGAAGCGCTCCCCGGCCTTCTCTTCCTGGGAACGAGCGGCCCGAATAGCGTCGTCGGTCTGAGGAGTCAGAGTGTTACCGGCTGCGGCTGGCTCTTGATATTGCAAGAAGGCTCCAACCGCGCTGCCGACAGCGCCTGCGCCGAGCAGGCCTCCCACCAAGCTTAACCCTGGTAGGGC
>CAYRFU010000176.1:0-15350 GCA_964423525.1 uncultured Burkholderiales bacterium
TGGCCTCCGTGTTATAACCCTTCTTCCTCGGCCAGTCGAATGTCAACAGGCCCTACTAGACTTCGATGGTGCGGGTAGTCTGAAAGCGGTCAGAGTAACGGCGCACCTCATCGGTCGCGAAGCTGACCTCGACTCGATACTCCCCCCGGTCTTCGGGACCGGCGATCCAGGAGGTCTGGCCGGCCAGATGTTCCAGTTCCACCTCGATCGGCTCGGGAGGAGGCGGTGGTGGCTCGTCCGGATTTTGGGGCGGCTCACTCTCGGGCGTTTCCCAACCGAACCATCTAATGGTCAATCCCGGTAAATCAGGCGTTTCCAGCTTGACGTGGCGAAGCTCTTCCCCGTCTCGGCCGGGAACCGTGGCGACTTTGACAGCGTCAACCAGGTCGATGCGGTTGAGGAACTGATGCCACATGTTCTCCTGGTCGATCTTGCAGAAGTGGGTCAAGCGCATGTCTCTCATCAAGCACGAGTCGTTGGTGGGGCGGTAACCCACGTGACGCCCTCGGGAGTTGAAGCTAGGGAAGGCCGCGATCTTATCAGGGGTGAAGTCGTAATCAGCCGGGTAGGCGTTGACCCGAACAGCCGCCACCACGTTATTCCCATCCTCGATGTTTTGCCGAATCTGAAGGGTGTGGGGTCCTGGCTCCAGGTCGGAAGTCCTTTTGAGGCGGAAGAAGCTGCGGTCCTCGGTGTAGACTCCCTCGTATTCCTGCTCTTCCCCGTCGATCAGAATGGAGACGTCCTCAGGAGTGTCCCATCCGACGGAGCTAATAATGACACCGACCTGAGTCGGCCCGCTCTCGTCTCCTTCGGGAACGTCTATGTCGACCTCGATGGGCCCCTCAGCCAGATTCTTCCAGGGATAGCCCACAGCCAGTGGACGCGAACTGAAGACCTCGACATTCTCTCCCCCGTCGAGCCAGTAGTCCCAGGGCACGTCAGCCGACCAGGAGTGATTGGCGCCGGTATAGACCTGACCCCCGTCGTATTCCTCGCCTACGTTGCCAAAATTATGACCCAGCTCGTGGCGCAGCACCATGGTCCCGCTGTTCTCCGAGCGTGTCGTGATAGCGTAGCGTCCTCCCAGGCCTCCGTAGAAATCGTCGTTGGCGACCAAAATCGGGTAGTCCGTATCAGGGGCCAAACGAAGGGCTCTTTCGGCCGCCCTCCGGTTACCCGGCAAGATGGCCCGCTTACTCCCTCGTGGGGTGCGATAGAGCCCGAGAGCGGTGTCCTTACGCTCGAGGTCGGAGATCCCGGACTCGTTGGAAGGAACAAAAACGGCGTGAACATTGAAAAGGGGCAGGTAGCTCGCGAAGGTCTGCCCGACAAACATGTCGTCGGTGAGGCGCTTGGCATCCTCGAAGAATTTGCATTTCTCCGCCTCGGTATACCCGTCGCCCACGATGGTCAAGTCGATGCGGTTCTCGGTAGGCCCCTGAGACACCAGGGTGCGGACCTCCGAACCCGGCCACTGATTGGCCTGCTTGAACATCTCGGTGGGGGCGTAGGCTTCCCGATGCTCAGCTGTCAACAGCTCCCCTCGAAGGTAGAACTCCTCGAACAAAGCCTCACTGGAGAGGCTCTCCTCGTCGAGAAGGTCAGGCAGCGAACGCAGCATCACCTGGTCCTTTTCGATAGCGACGGGAGCCGACTCGACCGAGAGGACCTCGACCTGGTCTCCCTGGCGAAGTTGCTGAATCTTATAGGCGTGGGCCGGGTTGATCGTCATAGTGATAGGAGCCTATCCCTTAGGAACAGAGGTTTGGTAACAGGAAGGTTACAAGTCGGACTTCCTTTGTAGGGAGCCTGCCCAAGAAGACGAACAAGGCCGTGTGCTTTCCCCGGGGACCGTCCTTCAAAGACGCTATCGAATCGACAAAGTGCTGGGCCGCGGCGGCATGGGTAACGTCTACCTAGTCTATCACGTCCGACTCAACCGCCAGTTAGCCCTCAAAGAGCTAGTCCGCATCACCGATACCCTGGAGCGCCAGCGTCAATTCGAAGAACAGTTCGAGATGGAAGCCCAGATCTTGGCCTCCCTCGATCATCCCAATCTGGCCAGCGTCAATGACTACTTCCTGGAGCGCGGTAACCACTACCTGGTCATGGAATTCATCGACGGGCGGACGCTCACCGAGATCGTCTCCCTGGCCCCCAAGACCATCTCAGAGCGGCGCGTGCTGGCCTGGGCCGGCGAACTTTGTGATGTGCTCGAATACCTTCACGGTCAAAGTCCACCCGTCATCGTTCGCGATCTCAAGCCCGACAACGTGATGCTCAGTTTGAGCGATCGCAAGCTGCGGCTGATCGACTTCGGCATCGCCAAGCAAGCCCCCGAGGCGGTCGGAACCCAGCCGATTGTCAAAGGGGTGGGAACCCCCGAGTATGCCCCTTTGGAGCAGTATGGAAACTCTAACACCGACGCTCGCTCAGACCTCTATTCCCTGGGCGCCACCCTGCTCTTCCTGCTCTCGGGCAAAGCTCCCCCACCCGCTTTTAAGCGAGGCCAATCCGACGCGCGGCTGCACGACCCCCGAGAGGTCAACCCCACTGTCTCCGCTCAGACCTGGTCGGCTATCCAAGCTTTGATGAGCCTCCACCCCGAGGGGCGCCCCAGTTCAGCCCATCAAGCCCGCCAGCTTCTGGGGGTCTGAGCAAGAGTCTTTTAAGGGGTCGATGATAAGGTGGCCCAATGCGGCCTGCGATGCAAACCCTCGAGCAGCGAGGATTCGCCCTTCAAAGGAAGTGGAGATTTCCGGGCCTCCCTTTCTACCGCGCCAGTGATAGCCATGAGACGGCCGAGGCCCTCGAGCACCAACGCTCCAGAGCTGTTCGGGTCGAAAAAGACGGCTACCGCATCTACCTAGAGGACTGGGAAGCGGCCGACAATCTCGCATCCCTGGACGACGCTCCCCTGGCCGGGCTGGCTCAGCTCCCCCCCGAAGCCCAGACCCGTGTTTTGCATTCCCTCGGCTCCCTGAGCCCCGGCAGAAAGATCGAGCATCTGGCCAGGATGGCCGACAACACTATTGTTCCGGGCGTCTTTCAGGCTCAGGTGGCTCAACTGGCTGGCCGCCTCAGTGAGCGCGTCGAAATCGATGTGGAACTTCTCGACGGTCGTATTCCCGACGAAGACGAGTTCCGGGAGATCGTTGAACGAGCCCGCCAGCTCCCCATTAACCACGACTACATCAAAGAATACTGCTACGCGCGGGCCCACCTCATTGCCGACGAAATCCGCCAAGCCGGGGTCAATGTCGAGAAATACTTCGCCGAAGGGGAGTTGACCGCAAAGAACGCCTTCCAAACAGCCTACTGGGACTACCACGTCGCCCCTGGAAGCCTGGTTCGAACCTCAGACGGGAAGATTTCCCCCCGCCTCGTCGACTTCAGCTTTTCACCCGACCCTCTAGAACTCCATCCCTGGCTGGGAGGGTTCGTCTCAGACGTTGCTGTCATCCGCGTTGCTCCCGACCGGGACTACGACGGGGCTCACAACTGGTCGTTCGAGGAAGGCCTCGAGAGGGCGCGATCGGACATCAAACACAACAACTTTCTGGGCAGTCGGCTGAGCTAGCGGACTCAGTCGAGAAGGAGCTTCTGCCCTAAACCCGCCAGGGCCTTGCGGGCGGCGCTCTTCTCCAGCCCAGCTTCCTGCGCCAGTTGACCAGCTGTCTTATCACCATCCAGCAAGGTGGCCAGGGTCAATTCCTCCGAACTGAGAACCTGCTCAGGCCACCACTTGGGATTCTTGTAGCGAGCCAGGCCGTGAGGCTCAAGCAGGCCTTGAAAAACCTGACTCAGCGCTGGATGATACCGAGGCTTCCAGCTCTCCCAATCAGGAGACCAGCCGGAATGAAAACGCTCAAGAGCCTTCAGCCACCAACCGGTGCACTCGGTGACAGGAGCGGTCGCTAGCGGTATTTCACATTCTACTGCGAAACCGGGATGGCTTGGGTCGGGCAGCTTGCGAAGACAGACAACGCCTTCGCGAATGGCATCAATACCGTGCTTTTCATAGCAATCGATCCAGGACTGGAAGCGACGTGTGAACTCGGCCGTCTTGCGCGGCCCAGCATAGTCTTCGATCTGGGTCTCGATGTAGAGTTCGCGAGTCATCAAGCCGTAATTGATCAAGCCGATTCCCCAGCCCTGACCGCCACCCAACCAACGGGTGATCCGCTCTAGGTAATGACTATCGCGCATGATCGGGTAGGTGGCCACGAGGTAGAGGGTTCCACCGGGGTTGAGGACCTGGTCGATTTGAGAAATCACGGTCTCGATCAGCTCTTCGCCCGTCTCCCCACCCGGGCGATAGAGCTCGAGAGTTTCGTCGGAGGGGGTCGGAACGAAAGGAAGGTTGCCGGTAATCTGGTCGAACCGTTCGCCCTGGACCGGCTCCAGCAAGCTGCCGTGGCGAAAATCACATCGTTGCGCCACACCGTTCATCATAGCGTTGAACGTCGTGAAACTGATGGCTCTGGGGTTGACATCAACCCCCACCACTTCGCGGGAGTGGGAGGCGGCCAGAATAGCGTGGATTCCCGACCCTAAACCCAGGTCAAGCGCCCGGCCGAGCTGAGGACGTTCAACCAGGTAGGCCAGACCGTAGCTGTCGCCACTGACATCGTAAACGTGATTGGGAAGCCGCTGATAGGTGGACCACTTGGCATCGGTAAAGAAGCACCGCTCCATACAAGGGTAGAGGTCGGCCAAGGCCATCACCTCATCCCCCGACTGCTCTAACTTGCGATACTTTATCAATAGCTCGGCCACGTCAGAGCCGATCAGCTTATCCACCTCGGCCCGTGGCCTGGTCTGGCGGAACAAAAACAGTTGGGCCAGTCGGGCCGTCTCGGAGTCGACCCTTCGGCAGTGATGCAAGTAGCCGGGTAGTTGCTCATAACGGCGGGCAATGAGAGGCAGGTCCCCAACAAACTGCTCAAGTTCCTTGTCGGTATAGCCTGCCTCCGCTAACCGACGGGGTAACTTTTGCAGCACCTGAGCTTCGGCCGGCTCGGGGAGCGGCCGGGGCATCATGGAGAGAAAGACAGCGTCAGCCGGAGCGGGTTGATACCAACCCCCAATAAGGTCCATCATCAGGCCGTGATCATCAGGTAGAGTTCAGTCATTTCGGGCGGCGCCGAGAGGTTCAATTCATCTTTGAAAATCTGGGAGCACTGCTGATACTGGCGGGCAGCTTGACTCGGTTTGCCTTGCTCCACAAAACTCTTCATCAGGGTGAAATGGGCTTCCTGATGACAGTTGTCAAGCTTGGTCAGCCGGGCCGCGTAGTCACAGGCCACTTCGTAACGCTCTTTGTCAAAGAAGTGCATCATCAGCCGCTCGAGAATCTCGACGTACTTCATTTGCAGTTCTTCTCGGATATAGAGGGCCCAGTCGGCGTAGTAGCCTTCCATAAACTCGCCGGTGTAGAGCGACTCGGCTTTTTGGAAGCTGATCATCGCTTCATCTTCGCGACCGTCCCGGAAACGAGCCTGACCAGCGTCATACAAGCGTTCGAATTCGCTGACATCGAAGAACCAGGGCCGGTCCGTATTGAATCGGTAGAACCCTTTCCGAGCCAGAACGACGCGCTCGTTCTCGCCGGTCTCCCCCGCCTCGAGAGCTTTTCTCATATGGGAGAGAGCAGCGTAGAGACTTTGGCGCGCTTTCTCGGGCGGATGGTCGGGCCAAAACACATCCATGATTTTTTCATCCGGCACGTCCCGCCCGGAGTGGACCCCCAGGTAGGCGAAAAGGTATTTGGACTTTCGCGTCTTCCAAAGTTTGTCGTGGACCTCATTGCCGCCAGCAAAAACACGAAATTTTCCGAAGCCGTATAGGGAGAGCGGCGGGGCCTGGCTCTGCCCCGCTCCCTCGCGGGGAGACAAGAGTTCCATCACTCGTTCTCGAGCCCCGGCAGGCACCTCCGCCATAAACGGTGAGACAGCGTCCCAGCCGAGCCACAGAAGAAGCCGATCGACTTCGGGGGTGTCTTCTTCCTGGCCACTCAGATTGAGTAGCAAAGGCACCGAAAGGTGGCGCTCTTGTTTTAGCACCTGGAGAAAATCATACTTATCGATCAGCTCAACAGCCTTCTTGGTGGCCTCGACCGAGTCGGGGTGCTTGTTGGCGGACCGAAGAATGCGAGCTCGGTAGAGGTGGCAGGTGGCCTGCTCGTAGTAAGCCTCCCAGACTTCGAAGCTCTCAGTGGCCTTGTCGAGGTAGCCCAAGCCTTCGTCCACTTCGCCTTGCAAACCCCGCACCAGACCCAGCACCAGAGTGGCCCGGCCGCGGATCAGCTGACTTTCGCCGGTCGACGCTTCGACAGCCGCCTCAGCTTGTTTACGAGCCTCGTCCACCTTGCCACGGTGCAAGAAGGAAAGGGCAAGTCCTTCGAAGGCTTGCGCCTTCAACTTACCAGAGCCGTCCTCGGGCAGCAACTCGATCGCTTCCGAGTAACCCTTTCCGGCGGTTTCAAGGTCGCCAACGGAAAGATAGGTGCCGGCGATCCCGAGAATCAGCTCGACCTGGCGCTCGCGCGAGAGTTTTTCTTCTTTCACGTCTTCGGTCTCGGGGTCGCTATCGGACATGCTAACCTCGAGAAAAGCCTTCACGACCTCGGGGTCGAAGTGGGTCTCCGACTCCTTTTGCAACACAGCTCTAGCATCGGCGTGGGTGAGAGGAGGCCGGTGAGGTCTTTGGCTGGTCATGGCGTCAAAAGCCTCAGCCACGCAGAGAACCCGAGATTCGATGGGGATGTCCTCGCCTTTAAGTCCGCTGGGATAGCCGGTACCGTCGAACCACTCATGATGGTGAAGGATGACTCGGAAAACCTCTTTGAGGGAAGCGACATTCGAGAACAGGTCTTTCGAAGCCTCGGCCGCGGCCGATTGAATCTGACCGACTTCGGCTTCGGCTAGCTCTTCCGTCTTGTCTAGGAGTGCCTTCTTCTGTCCTATAGAGCCGATATCATGGAGGAAAGCGGCTAGTTCCAGAACCTCGAGACGGTCTCGGCCGAGACCTATCTTCTTGGCTACTCGCAGCGAAGTCTCAGCGACCCGGCGAGAGTGACCGGCAAAATGAGGATCTCTTTCTTCCACTCCCTGGGCCAGCAGCTTAATGATGCTGGCAAAGTCTCGCCACTGAGTTTGCAAGCCCCGGGTGTAGGCCTTCTGAAGCTTGTAATTCTCCAGGCAGCGTTTGACGCTGGCTACGAACTGGCGGTCATCGAAAGGCTTCATGATGTAGTCATCGACGCCCATCTTGATGGCCTCAATCGGGACGTCGGGGCTGGCGTAGCCCGTGATGACGATGGAGCGGGTGTCAGGCTGTTGCTGTTTGACGCTGGAGATGGTCTCGAGACCGTCCATCTCGGCCATGCGAACATCGCTGACCACCAGGTCGAACTCGGTCTCTTTAGCCCGCTCGATCGCTTCCAAACCCGAAGAGGCCGTGGTGACGTTGTAACCCTCGTCTTCCAGCAGGATTTCGAGGGCCAGCAACATGTGCTCGTCGTCTTCGACTACCAGGATGTTCTCAGCCACGTAAAACCTTTACCTCCCCAGTTTGGCGCCTCATTCCCTGCAGAAATTCTGATGTCCTTCAAGGTCAAAGGGCACACCACGCAGGATCCCTTCTTCAGCTGGCAAATTGCTGACCGGTGGATACTTCCAGTGTGGTTTACGGCGTCTGGGCCATCGCCACGGGGTTGGCACTGGGAGGTGGCTGGGCCTGTTTTTATCTCCTCCGACGGAGAGATCGCCATATCGACAGTCTCCTCCGAGTGCTCCAGGCCGTTCCCGAACAAGAAGACTTTGAGGCCCAGGCTCTCTCTCTCTGCCAAGTCTGCGTGCAAGAGTGTGGCAGTCAGGGAGTGTCGCTCTATCTTCAACCCGGTAATGAGGAAAGCGGTTTCCGTCGCGCAGCTCAAACCGGTCAAAGTGCCGAAGAGACCGGGCCCGGTGTGGTGCGTGACCTGCTCGAGCAAGCCTGGAAGACGGGCCAGAATGCCGAGGCCAGTCACAACGGCCGCTACATCATGGCCGTGCCCGTCTGGCCGGGCCACGAAGGTGGAGGAGCCCTACTGATCTTTTGGGAGGGCACCGACCCTCCCAACGGTTCTCAACGCGGGGTGGTCGATGTGGTGGCCAACACAGCCGCCATTCTGGCCCCTCGTTTCAGCCGGGAAAGAGCCCTGGCCCAAGCCGAAATTCGCATTGAAGAACTGCAGGCCCAGGCTCAACACGAAATTCAGATCCTTAAAGCCGAATTGGGGGAAGAGAGCCACCTGGCCAGTGTAGGCCGCTTGGCCGCTGGGGTGGCCCACGAGTTGAACACTCCCCTCGGTGCGGTTCTGGCGATGGTCAGCAGCCTGCTCCGCAAAGAGGATAGCCCCGACAAGGGCAAGAGGCTCACCATCGTCAAAGAGGCGGTCGAAAAATGCAAAGCGATCATTCAGAAGCTGCTGGTCTATTCCCGAGCTCCGGTGGAGACGGAAGAGGGATTGACTTTCAGCCGCTTTGTGAGGGCAGCAACGGACCTGAATAAAGTGATCGAGAACACCGTCGAACTGCATCGCGAGAGTTTCGCCCAGGATGAAATCACTATCGAGACGGACCTCCATCCGCTGCCCGAGTTTCGAGCCAACTCGACTCAGTGGTCGCACGTTTTCAACAACCTCCTGGTCAACGCCCGAGACGCCCTCAAGAGCCACGGTGTCAAAAAGCCCGTCATCCAGATCAAATCAAACTCTGACGGGGAAACCATCCGGGTCGAGGTCAGCGACAATGGACCGGGCATCCCTAAAGACATCCGGGCTCGCATCTTCGAGCCGTTTTTTACCACCAAAGATGTGGGCCACGGCACCGGACTGGGGTTGGCCATCTGCAAAGAAGTCGTTCGCAAGCATCTGGGTGATGTGACCATCGGGGAGAGCGACTCTGGGGGGGCACGATTCCTGATCGAGCTGGCCGCCCCCGTGCCCGAAGAAGTCAAGGCATGAGATGGAGAGCGGACGCCTCCTTAAGCAACGATACCGCGTCGTCCAAAGACTCGGTGAAGGCGGCAACAGTACCGTCTACCTGTGCAGCGACGAGAACGTAACCGGCCAACAGAGAGCCGTCAAACATCTGCGTCAAGCCAAGAGCCAGGAATTCCTCCGTGAGGCCTCGCTCTTGGCCGGGCTCCGTCACTCCAACCTCCCTCTAATAATTGACTACTTCGAGGAAGAGGACGGTCTTTTTCTGGTCATGGAGTATGTCGAAGGCGTCACCCTGCTCGACTGGGTCGACAGCCACGGCCCCCCCAACGAGGTGCAAGCCCTCAAATGGGGCCTGGTGTGCGCCAAGACCCTCGAGTATCTCCATTCTCAGTCGGTCCTGTTCCGAGACCTGAAGCCTGAGAATATTCTGGTCGAGGAGGGACTCGAACTCAAGTTGATCGATTTCGGCCTGGCTCGCAAGACTCACGAACCCTCAGAGGGAGCCGGTTCAGTGGGTTACGCTGCTCCCGAGCAGTGGCAAAACGACCAGGCCGACACCGAACGGGCAGACGTGTATGGACTGGGGGCGACCCTTTTCTTCCTGCTCACCGGTCACCATCCTAAACCGGTCTACAAGGCTCAGGTGCAGCAGAAGCTCCCCTCTCATCTGGCCCCCGAGACCGAGGTCTTAATCAAGCAACTGATGGAGCCTGTCCCAGGACAACGCCTGGAGAACGCGCGTGAAGCAGCCTACCGGTTGGCCTCGCGCCTTGAGAGCCTGGCCCCCCGTAAGCGCCGACCTCGGCCAGAGCCCCCCCCTTTAGACAGCTCCTCCCGATGGCTTTCGAGGATTCTCAGCCTGGCCACGACGCTTTTTTTGGTCGGCGTCGTGCTACTGGTGGTGCCCCGCGGCTGCACTATCGCGACGCCCCCTGAGAATCTCAAAGAGCAGGCTCGAGGTCACATCGCTCGCTCGCAGTGGACCCAGGCCATCAGTCTGTTAGACGACTTTGTAACCCGCAACCCGGGCGACGCCGAGGCCCATGTGTTGCGCCAAAACTGCCTGGCTCGCCTGGTGGACCAGAAAGTGATCACGGTCGGTGTCATTACCTCTTTGACCGGAGTGGACGCCGTTTTTGGCAACGAACTGCTCGCGGGAGTAGCGCTGGCCCAGCAGGAGTATAATCAGGCCCAAGACTCCGCCCTGGTCATCGAAATTCGGGACGACAATTCCGACCCTGATCAAGCCTTGGAAGCGCTAGACGATCTGATCGACCAGGACCAAATTTTTGCAGCCGTGGGTCCGGTCAGTTCCCAGACCGCTCTGCGCCTGGCTCAGCGACTGACCGAGGCTCACTTTCCGCTGCTGGCTCCGGCCGCCTCCGACCCTCGGGTCTTCGAAGCAAGTTCCTACCTTTTTTCGGGAGCCGACACCCAGGAACGGCGGGTGGAAGAGATTCTGGATTTCTTCGTAGCCCGAGGCCTAACCCGTGCGGGAGTCTTGATCGACTCTGAACTGTTCGTGTCCGAGTCGGGGGCCCGCTACCTCGACCGCAACTTAGAAAAGCGAGGGGGTGAGGTCGTGGTCCGTCAGACCTACCCCTGGCCCCTCGGGGATTTCCGACTGGACCCCCGTTTCAAGGAGGTCGATTTTCTCTTTCTGGCTGACTATCGGGCTCCCGTCGTTGCCGAGCTCTGTCGCTACCTCCACAAAACGGTGCCCGATCTTCCTCTAGCCTCGCAAACGGTGGCCTTTAGCCCCGAACTGCTCGAAAGAGGGGGCCGCGCAACCGAGGGATTGGTCCTCTCGAGCTATTTCCCGGCCTCGCCTCAGAACGAACAGAGTGAGCGTTTTCTCCATCGTTTCCAACGAACCTATGAAGAGGAATTTCCCAGCCACGTCACAGCTAACGCCTACGACGCGGTGAACCTGATGCTGGAGGGACTGACCACGGTCCACGACCGCGACCATATGCGGGATTTCCTGGATTCGTTCGGACGAACTCGCGCCCCCTATCAGGGAGTGGGAGGGGTGTTCGCGCCGGGGGTTGTCTTGAACGCTCGTCCCCCCTACCTCGTCATTATCGAGGACGGATCTTACCGGATCATCAAAGAAGAGCGCTAGGCTTTTGGGGCGTTCTTAGCCTTCGCTTCTTCAATCTTGGCCTGGACCTCACTCACAACTCTCTCCGCCTCTTTCACTTTCTTGCCGACCCATTGGGCATCTCTGACGGTGTCGCGAACTGTCGTGATCACTGAGCTGGCCGAGTCGCCGCCCTTCTTATAGTCGGCCCGGACCCAGGTAGCGTAGTTGGAAAGGACCGTACCGTCTTCGCCTTTGGGCGTGTCTTCCACTCCCAGAACCTCGATGACCGCCAGACTCGCGACACCCACTCCAGCAGCGGCGGCGGCAGCGGGGACTTTCAAAATCTGGAGCCCACCGACCCAATTGGCCGCCTTTTTGGCCGTGTCCCCTTCGATTCCGATGGTGCCAAGAGCCGCTTTAGTGAGGTTCTCAGCCGAGTTCACGCCGACGAAGGTCAGGCCTCCGGCGATTTTGGTCACTTCTTCGACCGTGCCCACCACGGCATCTCCCAAGTCGACGGCTCGGTCGACCCGATCGACCAGAGCGGAATCGGGCTCTCCTTCTTCTTTGGCCTTGAGCCGTTCCTTGGAAGGGTCGACCAGAGCCTGGCTGGCCTTCACAACTTTGTCGAGTCCGACCCTTTTGGTGCCGGTCCGGACGGTGTCCGCTCCCGTGCGCCAGATTCTTCCAAAAGCATTATCCATCTTAAACTCCTGTAGTTGGAGCTTGGTTGAGACCAGCAGAGCATAAACCACGGGTCTGAAAATACACTTACAAATAGGCGGCGGCCTGACGACTGACGTCGTGACCGGGCTCTTCATCGTTGGCGTGGAGGTCGAGATAGTTCTCAAAAGCGTCTCGAACCTGGATGGTCTTGGTCAGAAGCTCGCACTGGGGAAAGTAGTCGAGCCCTCCCTCGGACAGGTATCCCGAGGTGGCCACCTCGAGGGTGTCGGGCAAAGATGAACCGTCACTGAGAGTCAACGAGTCGAGTTGCAGACCTCGCTCTCCCTGATGAGTGGACACCCGCAGCCCCTTCAAGAAGAGACTCCTTTTGTTCCCGTAGTCGAGACTCTGTTGAACGGCTGCAGTCAGCTGCTCTTTGGTGACCCGAATTTTAGCCACCTGGTCGTCGAAAGGGAAAGCCTTCTTGAGCTCCTCGGCAGTAACATCACCAGCCTCGAACCCGGCTCGAATCATATCGTTGTTGAAGAGAGCGATCTCCGTCCCCGCTTCCAGAGCCAGGGCCCTGGCCACCGCCAGGTCGAGGGGGTCATCTTTGACACTATCGTGGCGAAGCTCCTGAGGGGTGTAACTCACCACCGTCCCCAGTTTCTCCTCAGCTGACCGGAGATAGCCTTCGACAATGCGGGTCACTTCATCGTCGGGACGCTCCGAATTCTCATCGATAGCGATGAGACGGTGTTGAAAACTCACCACCTTTTGTCGCTTCACATCGTAGTCGATGTCGAGGCGGGTCACCGCTCCTCGAGCATAGCCTGAGCGCACCATCATGGTCTGGTTAACCTGGCGAGGAGTCTGATAGAAAGTGTGTTTGTGGCCGCCGTGGAGGATGTCGATGTGGTTACTCTGTTGGGCCAGGTCGTAGTCCTGATCCTCATCTTGATGAGTCAGGGCGATGACCAGGTCGACTCCCTGTTCTTTGAGTTGGCTAGCCTCTCGACCGATAGCGTCGACAGCCGGGTCAAAAGTCAAACCAGCCGTCATATCGGGCGACCCAAGCTTTGGAGTGGTCTCGGTGGTGCCACCCACAATCCCTATGGTGACTCCCTTCTTGGTCAAGACCACACTCGACTCGACTCCCTCGAGCAGAGCCCCGTCCTCCTGTTTGACGTTGCTGCAGACGACCTGAAAGTGTCCTTCTCGGACCATCTGGCGAGTGTAGTCGGGGCAGTAGTCGAAATCATGGTTGCCGAGGGCGATCACGTCGTAGCCGGTCAGGTCGAGAATATGGCGACCCGGCTGGCCGTGCTCGAGTTCGGACTCAGGCGCGCCCTGGAAAACATCTCCGCTAGAAAGCACCAGAGTGCCGTCGGGATTTTCCTGCCGGGCTTTGGTGACCTCTCCGTGGATAGCCGGAGCGCCGGCCAGATGACCGTGCTCGTCACTGGTAAAAAGCAGGGTGAGGCGTCGTATCGAACTCATGGAGCCCAATTTAGAGCCTCACCCTGAAAAGGGAGTGAAACAGTCTATCCGGCCAGAATAGGCGACTTCTTGAGCACCACTTGACCGCCCTCGAGAGCCACATAACCCCGGAAAGGATCGTGCTGGTTCTTAAAAAGCGCGGTGACTCCCGGTTCCGCTCCAAAGACCTGGTGGGTATGAATTTCGCCGTTCTCAAGGTTCTGGCGAACGGCGTTGCGGACTTCTTGTTTGGCCTGGTCGTCAATGACGTTGGTCGACTTGAAGAAGAGGTCTCCTTCAGGGTCAAAGGCCAACACCAGTCCACCCTTCTCTCTGACGACGGCCTGGTCCATCCCGATCAGGTCGGCCACGTTGACGTCCTCAGAGTAAGTGTAGGTCAGAAAGGTCCGCCCCGAGTCATCTTGATGAACTCCATCAATCTTTAGATCGAGCCCGGCCACGCCCAAAATGTCCTTGTTCTCCTCGAGCAGCACCTGAGCACTCATCCGATTGACCTCAGGGGGCAACCGAAGACCTTCTTCAGGAGGAGGCTCGGGAGCGGGGGGATGGATGTTGCGGGCCGCCATCATGTTGGTGATGGTGTCAGCATAGCGGCCTCCGAACTCCTGCTCGTCGACCGTCAGCAGAGCAGCGGCATAGTGACCGTAGCTAGGCAAGCTTCCAGCTGGGGTGAACTCAAAGGCTTTGATGGCCAGTTTCCCGGTGACGTCACGAGCCTTTTCGATCGACTCTCGCTTGTCAAAGCCTTGAGCCTGGAACTGGTCATTGAGAGAAGCCAGAACATCGTAGACCGCGGCCGAAATCACCCGGCTGTAGTTGTGAGGCTCGGCCCCCAGGTCTTCCTCGTTGGGAGGACGCCAAGGCAGCGTACTCGGGTCAGCGTTAATCAACTCATTGCGAGCGTTGCGAAGGTAGTCGTGGTGGGCGAACTCCTGGCCGCGTTCATCCCAGATGCTGCGACCCAGCTCCTCAGCCAGACGGGCCACCGAGTTGTGCTTCCACAAGTCCCCGTCGGTCTCTTTGAGAATCTTGTCCAGGTTCCGCTCGTCTTTGAGTCCGACAAAGATGCTGAGCATGTCGCCGAAGCCCTCATGGATACCACCAGTGGCTCCCCGGTAGCTCGAAATCCAGCCGGGACGAACGGCATCAAGGAGAGCGTGACCGAGTTCGTGATAGACGACTTCCGCCGACATTCCCGAGTCGACGAGTTTATTCATCTTGTGGTTGAAATGATGAAAAAAGTTGACCGAGCCGTCTCGACGGCTGTAGTAGGCGTTGAGCATCTCCCCGCCAAAAGGCCGTATCTTCAGTTGCTCGGAACGGAAAGCCCAGTCAGGCTCCCGGTCCATCATCTCGGTGAAATACTCCTCGGCCCGATCGGCCGCCACGAAGGTCTGCACCTGGTTAAAACGAGGGTCACTGGGCAAGTAGAGCATGTTGCCTTCCTCGTCAGGAGCGGCCGCTTCGTGCTCTGGGTCGACCACACGTAGACGGTCGTTGACGGGACCTGGGCGAACTCCTTCGGCCAGCATTTCGGTCGTCATCAGCTGTTCGGCCAGAGCATCTTGGGAATAGTAATAATGCTTAATGGAGGTCGGCGGGGGGGCTCTTCCTCGTTGTCCTGGGGAATAAACTGGTCTCTCTGGAGAGCCTAGGTAGGGCGAGAAGCGGTCAGCGTCGAGGGCGCAACCGTGGGCAGTGGGGACAAGGAAAGAGGGCTAAGAGCCTGCATGAGTTTCTCTTCTTTGGAAATCTTTCCGCAGGTTATCCACAGACCCCCACGAGGGGTGTGAACGAAATGTAACAGAGCCGTGGCTGCTTGAAACGCAGGCCTGTTTACACAACTGTAACCCGGCTGCAACCGACGACCGCTAGGCTAAGGATATGGAAGATGTCAAGATGATTCACCCCAACGGCCTGACCAAGATGTTTCGCTTCGTGACCCCGGCTGCTCTGACCATCTTGATGCAAGCTGGCTGGAGCCCGGTCGGATAGTCGCCTACGGCGCCATCTCGGCGTGCCAGCGCCTCAAATTCTGGGCCGACGCTTTGGTCAGGCTCCAACGGGCCAAATCCTGGTCGAGCTGACCACGACCCCCATAACCCC
>CAYRFU010000177.1:0-15317 GCA_964423525.1 uncultured Burkholderiales bacterium
AGCGATGGCTGAAGCGATGGGCCGCCTGGCTTCGTTGGTGCTCCGGGTCAGCTCGCCCCTGACCCCTCGGGAACGGATCAACGAGATCGTCAACCAGTTGTCTGGCATCGGTGGTCCGCGCTCGTTGGGCTTCGGTCGCTCGAGAGTGCGCTCCCTTCCCGACGCTATGGCTCAGGCTCTGGAGGAACAGTACCTGCTTGAGGACAGCCCGGGAAGAGCCCCGGGTCGCCCCGCCACTCCTGCGCCTCAGACTCAAGCCGAACCTCTACCGACCACCACCAACGAGAACGCCGTTATGGCAGACCTGTGTCCTGCCTGTGGCAACACCTCTCTGGTTTACATCGAAGGATGCCAGAGCTGTTACAACTGCGGTCACTCCGAGTGCTAATCCGATTCTCCTCGCAAGCCCCGCTCCGGCGGGGCTTTTTTGGTTTCAAGCTCGACCACGTTGTTCAGGTGGGGAACTTTGTGTCCCGGCGAAGAGGAGTCCTCAAAGCCGACCCCGTGCTCAGAAGAGCTCGCTTGAACCGGGCCGCTTACCCCGCACCTTGCGGGCTACCCGAGAAAGAACCCTGACTGACCTCGGTATGGAGAGCGACCAACCGACCGACCACGGCTCCTAAGCTGACCAGATGCAGGGCCGGTGCCATACTCGGGACCAGCTGAGCAGCCACAATCGAGGCACCCTTGACCCCTTGAAGGACTCCGGCAGCCCAACGGTTGACCCCTCCATAGAGCTGGGCGTGGCGAAGGTCGTGCATCGCAACCCCGATGTCAACCAGCCCGTGGACCATCATCAAGCCGGCTGCCAAGGGCGAGCCGCTGTGGGCATGTCCAGAGAAAGCGGCTCCCGAGGAGATCATCATAGCTCCTCCCAAGGAGAGGGCTCCGATTCCTTCGGCCGTATCGAGCAGACCGTGTCCGTGCAGAAGCTTGTTGCTGCCCCAGGCCAACGCACCCACCGAAGCCAAGCCGGCCCCCACTGCCCCGAGAGCAAGGGGAAGCTCACCGTGGACGTTGTCGAGCCAGACCTCGTCACTCGTATAAACGAGGTCGACAGCCTGCAAGAGAAGAGGACTCTCTTCTCTCAGCGTGGCGACCGTATCGGGGTTCCCGGGCTGGTCCCATTGGCGGGGGACGAAGTTGGTGATTCGCACTCCCGTATCTAATCGCCCGAAAGTGTCCGGATTGTTTCTGTTTTGTTACAGCCTATTCTTCAACCGGGGTGACCCGGACGCGGAGCCGGTCGATGCGATTGCCGTCTAACCTTTCAACTCGAAAATGGAGCCGCTCGATGGAGACCTCATCGCCCACTTCAGGCTTGCGGCCGAGCTGACTGAAAACCACTCCGGCGATAGTGTCGTTCATCGTATCGTCCACTTTCACGCCGAGCTGTTTTTCGATATCCTCGGTCAGGAGTAATCCCGATATAGAATAAAGATTAGGAGCGAGCTCGGCGACGTCGTCCATCTCGAGCTCCTCAGCCTCCTCATCGACCTCCCCCACAATCCTTTCCAGCACGTCCCCCAGGGTGATCATGCCGGCCGTTCCCCCATACTCGTCGAGCACAATGGCGATCCGCGTGTGATGTTCTCGCATCTGAGTCATCAGGGCCGAACCCGAGAGACTACCAGGAACGCAGAGGGGCTCCCGCCACAGGGCTGCGGTGGGTGCGTCAATATCCTTCGGTCTCTGATTGAGATAGCTGACCAGGTCTTTGAGCATCAAAACCCCCACGATCTCATCCAGATTCTCCCCATACACTGGATAGCGGTCGTGACCCGCTTCCGAGGCGATTTTCATGACGTCCCTGACCGTAGCCGTGGCGGGAATGCAAACGATCTCGGTGCGAGGAATCATGATCTGGGTAGCCGTCATATCGAAGAACCCGAAGACCCGATCGATCATCTCGTTCTCTTCTCGTTCGGCCAGTCCGGCTTCCATCCGATGGGCCAAAAGATCCCGAATCTCTTCTTCAGAGTGAGGGTGGCTATGATGGTGACCACTGGAGGCCAGACCGAAGAGCCTGAGCGAGAGGTCGGTCAAGCGGCTCAGAAACCAGACAAAAGGTCGGCAGCCAGCCAGAATCCACTCGGCTGGAGGAGCCAGCCAGAGAGAACTTTGCATGGGTTGGTTGATGGCCAACATCTTGGGGACTTGTTCCCCCACCACGACGTGAAGGATCGTCCCCAGAGTCAGGCCGATGACAAACCCGAGGCCGCCTTCCCCAAAATCGACATCATAGTGACTGAGAGGTTCTTTTAGGACTGCCACCACGGTCGGTTCGATCAGACGTCCCAGGGCCAGACTGGCCACCGTGATTCCAAGCTGAGCGGTGGCTACAAAGTCATCAACCTTGGCCTTTCCTCTCTGGACCGAGACCGCCCCTTTCACACCCTCGCGAACCGCCTGATCAACTCGCGTGGGCCGAACGGCCACCAGCGCAAACTCTAAAGCCACAAAATAGCCGTTGATCAAGAGAAGGAGGACAATCGCCCCAATAGCCCAGGGAATGGAGAGAGGTAGATCGTGTCCAGCGGAGCCAGATTGTTCCGCCAGCAGGAGAAGGTAAGGGAAGGTCACCGCGACTCGGGCCACCTTCTACCGGGAGGGATATCGCCTAGGGCCAAACGGGATGGATCCCCCATAGGGGTCATGCTAGCTTTTTCGGTGGTCCAAGTCAAATGGGCTCCCGCCGAAGCGGCATCGTCATGCAGTGGGGCCCGCCTCTGGCCCTGGAAAGCTCATGGCCCTCGATCAGAATGACAGACTTTTTGCCCTGCTCGACGTCAAGCGTGGCCTTTCCCTGAACGAGGTCCTCAGGAGTGACCGCTTCATACCCCCGCTTGATCAATTCCTCGACCGTGTAGTGATTTCTCTGGTAGAGGATAATCACGCCTGGAGCCAGAGCCACCGCGTTGGCGCCGTCGGTCCACTGCTCCCGTTGCTGATTGATCAGATCGGTCCCGCCACAGGGGATCGGCTCCAGTTCGATCCCTTCCTCAGCCAGGGCATCCAACAAAGACGGCCTGAGCTCGGAATGAACGTGGCCTCGTCGAAGGTCCTTTTTGATCACCGGGCAAACGTCTGGGCCCTGACCCATAAAAAAGGGCGGATAAACAAGGCACTCATGGACATCGGTCTGACTAAAGACCGTATCAAGGTGCATCATGGCCCGCCGTTCCGGCAAGAGCACCATCAGGATCGTTTCGAAGCCGCTTTTGATTAAAGAGTTGGCCACCAAGTCGATAGCCACCTCGCTGGTCCGTTCCGACCGACCGATGGCCAGGATCCTTTCCCCTAAAACCGCGATATCGCCCCCCTCTAAACCGGGTAGCGAACGTCGTCGCACCAATCCTGGCTTGCTTAGATCGTCAAACAGGAAGCGGTCGGCTTCCTTCTTCAAACGTAACCTCGGATGGTAACCGTAGGCGAATTCCATGATCATGGGTTCCCGCCGTCGAGCAAGTCGGTTCATCGACCCCATCAAACAGCCATCTCGGGCCACCACCAGAGGATCACGAACAAACAAGAGGTTCGGCAGCGGCGTCAAGCGCCAACCACCCCCCACTTTTTCCAGCCCCCCGATCACCGCGTCGGAGAGTTCCTGGGCGCTCATCGCTGCTAGGATTTCGGCCGTCTCTGGGGTCAATTGCTCCAGATAGGAAACCGAGTTAATAAAGGCCATCCGCACGCTGTCGTCAACGAGCGCCTCGGCCAGAAAATCTCCAATATCGAGCACCTCATCGGCCACCATTCGGAGCACTCGACGGAAGGCATCGTGCTCTTCTCTGGCCGTCTCTCCGTAGAGGATATCTTCGAAGAGAAGCTCACTCATCATGTCTGGCACCATCCGGTCTACCTCGCGACCAGGTCGATGAGTCATGACCGCTCGTAGACGACCGATCTCGGACTTGACGTTGAGTTCTAGCCGCTCCATCGGAGGTTGTTTGTGCTCCGCCCCGGCTTCCCTTCAGCCAGCAGCCTTAGCTCCCGTAGAGATGGCACCCTCATCGAAGCTTGACCCCTTGGGGAGGGGGTGCTATACTCGGGGGCAATTCACAGCAGGCCGGATTCCCGAAGCGGTGCCAGTAATGGTTCTTCGGCGAGCGCGAAGGTCTGCGAGGAAAAACCTGGAGGAACTATGTCTGTTATTAGCATGAAACAGCTGCTAGAGGCTGGCGTCCACTTCGGTCACCAAACTCGCCGCTGGAACCCAAAGATGTCGCGCTACATCTTCACCGAGCGCAACGGCATCTATATCATCGACCTGCAAAAGACGGTCATCAAGCTCAAAGACGCTTATAACTTCGTCAAAGCGGTCGTCAAAGGCCACGTCAACTACGAAACTTTCGAGATGACCGAAGAGCCGGTCGACCAGCCTCGCCCGGTCCTTTTCGTGGGCACCAAGAAGCAAGCTATGGAGACCGTCTCGGAAGAAGCTCTTCGTTGTGGAGAGTTCTTTGTGGTCCAGCGTTGGTTGGGCGGAATGCTCACCAACTACAAGACCATTCAAAAGCGCGTCACCCGCCTTAAGAACCTTGAGGAAATGAAAGACACGGGCGTTTTTGACCGACTCCCCAAGAAGGAAGTGCTCAAGCTCGAAGACCAACGCCTCAAGCTCGAAAAGTTCCTGGGTGGTATCAAGGACATGCCGAGCCTACCGGGCTGTCTCTTCGTGGTCGACCCTCGCAAAGAATACATCGCCGTCAACGAAGCCCGGAAGCTAGGCATCCCCGTGGTGGCCATCGTCGACACCAACTGCGACCCAGACGTTATCGACTTCCCTATCCCGGGTAACGATGATGCCATTCGGGCCGTCCGCCTGATCACGGGCAAAATGGCTGACGCCGTCATCGAGGCCAAAGCCGAGATGGAGCAGGAGATCGCCGAACGAGAAGTGGAAGCTCAGGCCGCCGAGGCTGAAGCAGTTCTCCTCGACGAGGACGGCGCTGGCCCGGTGGTTGAGACTGAAACCGTTACTTACACCACCGAAGACGGCGAGACCGAGTCGGTCCGCGTCGGCGTGTGGAGAGCCGAAGAATAGAGGAGAAGATCGATGGCTGAGATTAGTGCTACCCAGGTAAAAGAGCTCCGCACCAAGACCGGAGCCGGAATCATGGACTGCAAAGAGGCGTTGAAGGTCAACAACGGCAGCCTCGAAGAGGCGGCCGGCTGGTTGCGCCAAAAAGGCATTACCAAAGCTGAAAAAAAGGCCAGCCGCCAGACCAACGAGGGTCAGGTCGTCAGCTACATCCACCCCGGTGGACGGGTTGGGGCCCTCATCGAAGTCAACTGTGAGACCGACTTCGTAGCCAAAACGGACGAGTTTCAAGAGCTGAGCCGCTCCCTGGCTATGCAGGTGGCCGCGATGCAGCCCCTCTATGTGACCCGCGATGAGGTTCCCGAGGACGTCATCCAGAAGGAACTCGAGGGCTACCGGGCCGCTGCTATCGAAGACGGCAAGCCTGAGCATATCGCCGACAAAATCGCTCAGGGTAAAGTCGATAAATATTTCCAAGCCCAGTGCCTGATGGAGCAGCCTTTTATTAAAGACGACTCCAAAAAGGTCGAGGACCTGATCAAAGAGACGATCGCCAAGACTGGTGAGAATGTTCGCATCAAGCGCTTCGCCCGGTTCGACTTGTCCGGCTAGACCCGTCCAAAATTCAATCGGGCATTTCTAGCTCCGACGGGCACCCTTCACCGGGCGCCTGTTCTATTCGGCGCCGTCGTAGACCAGCAGCCCGATAGTCAGGGCCGCCCCGGTCAGGGTTCCGACCAGCCCTGTTCCGGCCAGTAAGGCGTGATCGGCGTCAGCCCCCATAACCGCTATCGAGAAGAGCAAACAGAAAATGGTGAACGCGACGCTGCGGTTGAGCCAGCCTTCAACTGAGAAGGTCGGAGTCGGAGGCGACTCGGTCGATTTCGGCTTGTCGGTGACAGTCACCAGAGAGGTCTCCTTTTATCGGGAGCAAGGGTTGGGCCCGAAAGAGGCTAGACTGCTATCCTCAAAAAAACCTGAACAGATCCCGAGAAGGAATGGTTTATCACAGAAAGAATGCCCCTAACCCGGAGGAATAAGTGAGCGTTTCAGTGCCTGAGACCACTCCCCAACCAACAGCAGCCCCCTCCAAGTTGGCCTACAAAAGAATTCTCCTCAAGCTTTCGGGCGAGGTGTTCGCAGGCAAGGTCGGCTTTGGGGTCGATAGTGCGGCCGTGAGTCGCTACGCCCATGAGATCCGAGAGATCAACGAGCTCGGAGCTCAGGTGGCTGTCGTGGTAGGGGGAGGCAACATATGGCGAGGGCGTATGGCGCCCGATATGGAAAGGGCGACGGCCGACCAGATGGGGATGATCGCCACCGTGATTAACGCCCTGGCTCTGCAAGACGCTCTCGAGAAGGCCGATGTCCACACCAGAGTGTTAACGGCCATCGAGATGAAAGACGTGGCCGAGCCGTTCATTCGGCGAAAGGCCGTCCGGCATCTGGAAAAAGGTCGAGTCGTGATTTTCGCAGGTGGGATCGGGAGCCCTTATTTTACCACCGACACAACCGCCGCCCTGCGAGGTCTCGAGATCGGCGCCGACGCTATTTTCAAAGGGACGAAAGTGGATGGCGTCTACGACGGAGACCCCATCCAAAACGCCAAGGCCAAGAAGTTTCAACAAGTCAGCTACATCGAGGTGCTAAGCCGCGGCCTGAAGGTTATGGACGCGACAGCCGTTTCTCTCTGCATGGATAACCGGTTACCTTTGGTGGTTTTTGATATCACCAAAGAAGGCAATATCCGGCGCATCCTGGCCGGAGAAGAGATCGGCACATTGGTGAAGGAGGAGCAATAGAGTGGATACGATCGCCTTCGAAGATTACGAAGAGAAAATGATGAAAGCAGTAGAGTCGTTAGGAAAAGACTTCTCGACCATCCGATCGGGCCGAGCTTCTCCGGCCCTAGTCGAGAAAGTCATGGTGGAAGCCTACGGCAGCGAGATGCCGATGAACCAGGTGGCCAGCATTTCTGTGCCGGAGGCCAGGATGATCGTGCTACAGCCCTTTGACAAAGGGAATATCTCCAACATCGAGCGGGCCATCCACAAAGCCGATCTGGGCATCAACCCCACCAACGACGGCCAAATTATCCGACTAGCCTTTCCGGCCCTCACCGAAGAGCGCCGCAAAGACCTGGTGAAAGTGATCAAGAAGCGGGCCGAAGATGCCCGCATCTCGATTCGAAACATCCGACGCGAGGCGATGGACGAACTCAAAAACGCGGATGGTCTTCCCGAGGACGAGGTCAAACGAGGCCAAGATCAGGTCCAAAAACTGACCGACCAGTATGTCGAGGAAGTGGACAAAGCGGCCGGTAACAAAGAAAAGGAAATTATGGAAGTCTGAGCTTATGCTCGAAGCCTTCCGTCCGCCCCTGGGTCAGCGCTACCCTGGGGCGCTCAAATTTTGCGACGGACCGCTGAGGATTCAGATTACAACTCCCTTCAAGCCGTGCCTTGGCGTGGGACCTTTGAGAGTAGTGGCCGAGCGAGACGAGGGTCAGACGACTTGCTGGATTCTGGCCTACGAAGGCTATGAGCGACTCGACTAAAGACCTCGACCTCAAGCGACTTCCCCGTCACCTGGCGGTGATCATGGATGGCAACCGGCGCTGGGCAAAAGAGCGGAATCTACCGGTTCTTTTGGGCCATCGGGCCGGGGTCAAGTCGTTCCGGCGAATTTTGGAAAGTTGCCGAGAACTCGGCATCAAGCACCTCACAGCCTACGCCTTCTCGGCCGAGAACTGGCGCCGGGCCCCCACCGAGGTCAGAGTCTTGATGCAGCTCTTCGAGCAGTACACCCGACGGGAACGGGAGAAGATGCGGCGCACAGGCATCTGCTTTCGAGTGATCGGTCAGATCGAACTTCTGCCTCAAGAGGTGGTCCGCGAGTTTCGTAAGACCGAGGAGGCAACCCGAGAGAATCGCGACATGGTTTTGAATTTGGCCGTCAACTACGGCTCGCGAGATGAGCTTGTCGAGGCCGCCCGACGGGTTTCTCGTGCCGTCGCGGCGGGTAAGTTGGTTCCTGAGGAGCTAGATGAGGAGCGGTTTGGAGAGTTCCTGTGGACCGCCGGGCAGCCCGATCCCGACCTTCTGATCCGGACGAGTGGCGAACTCAGAATCTCAAACTTCCTGCTCTGGCAGCTAGCCTACACGGAATTTTATTTCACGCCTCTCTACTGGCCCGACATCGATCGCTGTGTTCTGATGGAAGCTTTGGCGGAGTATCAGCGGCGAGAAAGGCGCTACGGAGGGTCGGCTAGCATATGAACAAAGAGAAAGCCAAGAACTTGCTCCAAAGGGTTATCAGCGGTGTTCTGTTGGCCGCCGCCACCTTGTCTCTGATCTGGATCGGGGTGCTCCCTTTTGCCATTCTAGTGGCAGCTCTGGCCGGCATCGGGATGGACGAGTTCTTCAAGCTGGCCGAAAGAAAAGGGCTGCGCCCGGAGCGGCGGTTAGGTCATATCTCGGGCGTGCTTCTCCTATTCGGATCAGCCTTTCTTTCCGAAAACCAGTTGACCAGACTGTTGATGGTTTCGATTATTTCCATCTGTGTGGTGACCGTATTGCGAGGAGGAGAGAAGCGCTCGACCTTCCTCGACGGGGCCGCCACCGTCTTGGGTGTGGTCTATCTGGGTTGGATGTTCTCTTTTCTGATTCAGATCCGACGTCTGGACCAGGGAGCTGCTTTGGTGACCCTCTTGATTTTTGCTTCAGCTTTCAACGATATGGGAGGCTATTTCGTAGGCAAGTGGCTGGGCCGTACTAAGTTGACCTCTATCAGCCCAGGCAAGACCGTGGAGGGTTCCCTGGGAGGCGTTCTTTTTTCTATTTGCGCCGTCTGGGTAGTGGGCGGCTTCCTCGGGGTAAGCCCGTTTCACCGCTTTGCCATGGCCGTCCTGGTGGCCGTGGTTGGGCAACTCGGGGACCTTTTTGAATCAGCTCTGAAACGAGAGGCCGGCGTCAAAGATTCCGGCACAGCCATTGCCGGTCACGGGGGAGCCCTGGACCGCTTTGACTCGCTGGCCTTCGCAGCTCCCGTTTATTATCTCTACGTGGTGACCTTTATGTTATGAAACATCTCGCTTTGATCGGTTCGACCGGATCTATCGGAACACAGACGCTGGAGGTGGTTCGCGCCTCCGGAGACTTTGCTATCAAGACGTTGGCGGCTCGCCGCTCCTGGCAGAAACTGGCCCAGCAAGCTCGGGAGTTTCGGCCAGACGCGGTGGCTTTGCTGGAAGAAGAGGCCGCCGAGCAGCTCGAACAGGAGCTCAAAGGGACGGGGATTCAGGTTCTGGCCGGCATGGACGGGGTTTGCCGCGTCTCTTCCTGGCAGGGAGCTGATCTGACGGTATCTTCTCTAGTCGGGATGGCTGGTCTGCTCCCCACCCTCGCGGCTTTGGAGTCGGGCATTCCCGTGGCCCTGGCGAACAAAGAAGCCCTGGTGGTCGGTGGCGAGTTAGTCACCAGGGCAGCTGCTGAAAACGGTTGCCCCTTGCTGCCGATCGACTCCGAGCACTCGGCCATTTTCCAATGCCTGCAAGGCGAAAAAATTGACCAGGTCTCGCGCATTATCTTGACCGCTTCGGGAGGCCCTTTCCGGACCTTCGACCTCGATCGTTTGGCCACGGTGAAGGCCGCCGATGCCCTCAAGCATCCGACTTGGGACATGGGAGCCAAAATCACCATCGATTCGGCTAGCCTGATGAACAAAGGGTTCGAGGTGCTTGAGGCCAAGCACCTGTTCGGACTCGACCTCGACTGGGTCGACGTTTGGGTTCATCCTCAAAGCATTGTCCACTCCCTGGTTGAATTCGTCGACGGCTCGGTCATGGCTCAATTGGGACCACCTGATATGCGAACGCCGATTCAGTATGCTCTGAGTTATCCAGACCGGATAGCACCGAGCTGGTCGAGACTCGATCTCCCTGCCCTGGCCGACCTGACTTTCGAACGTCCTCGCTGGGACGATTTCCCCTGTCTTAAGCTGGCTTTCGAGGCTGGTCGCTCCGGTGGAACCGTGCCGGCCGTGCTCAACGCCGCCAACGAGGTGGCCGTGGCAGCTTTCCTGGAAGACTCTATCAACTTCCTCGACATCCCGAAAATCCTCGAGAAGGCGTGCTCCGAGCACCGGCGAGTCGAGAACCCCTCGGTCGAGGACCTGCTCCAGGCCGATAGTTGGGCCCGAGCTTTCGCTGCCGAAATGGGAGGACGCCCCGCCGGGGTCTAAGCCATGGAAGCGATCTTACGCATAGTGCTCGGGGTTTTGGCCGTGGTCGGCGCCTTCGGCTTTATCATCTTTATCCACGAACTAGGCCATTTCCTCACCGCCCGAAGCGTAGGGATTCGGTGTCCCTTTTTCGCCATCGGGTTTGGTCCCAGACTCTTCTCTTTTCGTTGGCGGGCCACCGAGTTCTCGGTCCGGCTTTTTCCTATCGGCGGTTACGTCATGATGACCGGGGAAGAACCTGAGGCCACCGGGGTCGAGACCTGGCATGACAAGATCTTTCGTTGTTTAGGCAACTGTTCTCTGCCACTCGATCAAGACCAATTGTTGCGGTTCCTGGAGTCGAACAAAGAGCGCATTTTCGAATCTGGAGTACTCGAGGCCCACTACCAGGAAGTTCACGAACACGTCACCTGGCTCAACCCTAAGACCTACGAGACTCTGGAAGAGGTCGAAGGGAACTTTAATCATCGGACCATTCCCCAGCGCATGCTGGTGATCTCAGGCGGAGTTCTGATGAACTTCTTAGCCACCATCGTTCTTCTAGCCTTTGTGGGTTTTGTCTACGGCAAAGGCGACATTCTCCATGACCGGATTCCCAGGGTTTCTCAAGCCTTTGAGAACACCCCCGCCCAGGAGGTTGGCCTGGCTGAATGGGACAAGATCCTGGCCATTGAAGGCAAGACACTGCTCTCCGGCTCGGACCTGATCGAGACGGTGGCTCCCCTGGCCGGGCGAGCGGTGGAGATGTCCTATCTTCCGTTCGGCCAGGATGAAGCCAAAACGGTGACGCTCACGCCGGAGCTTTTGGTCGGTGGTGTGGTCTTTCGGGGAGCCCCTCCAACGGTGTCTCGAGCCGACGATGACTCACCGATTCAAGTGGGTCAGGTTGTCACAGCTGTCAACGGGCGACCGGTTTCAGACACCCAGGCTCTCTCTGAGGCTTGTCGGGAAGTCCTAGAAAAGAAAGAAACCCTCGAGGTTCAACTTGAGGGTCAATCAGATTCGATCGCTCTTGAGGCCGAAGAGGCCCGTGGCATTCTGGGGGTGGAGCTAGGTTCCGTGGCCACTGTGCATATCGAATCTCAGGCCACCAACGAGGTCGTCTCGGTTGAGCCTGGTAGCCTGGCAGACCAGCTGGGGCTGCGAGCGGGAGACGAGATTCTTTTCGTCAATGGGGCCATCGTGGCTCCCGGGGCCTCCCTACTCGATAGTAGCTTTTCGGTCTTAGCCACTCGTCCCGAACCGATCGATTATGAGCTCGTGGTTCGACGGGAAGGCGAGACCAAGACCCTCGAGGGCCAGGGGCCCTCGGTCTCGGCTGACACTTTTGGAGCCACCTTTCATCCGATCGACGCCGCCGTCATCCTCCAAGCTCCTTTTCAATGGATCGCTTTTTCGGTGGTGGTGCCGGTCAGGATGTTCTACGACTGGGCCAAGGGCGGAATCAAAGGCAAGGATATCGCCAAAGGGGTGCAGGGCCCGCTTGGAATCATGCACGTGATCTACGAGCTTTCCGACAACGGACTAGCCCAATTTCTTTTCTTCCTGGCCTTACTCAACGCTCTGGTGGGTGGCTTTAATCTCCTGCCCTTCCCGGCTCTGGACGGAAGTCGACTCTTGCTACTCCTGGTCGCTGGGGTGCTAGGCCGAGAGTTTGACCCCGATAAAGAGGCCCGCTTTCACTTTACGGGTCTCATCGTTCTACTCACGGTGGTCATATTCGTGAGTGTCCTCGACGTCCAACGCTTGCTGAGCGGACGCCTGCCGATCGAGTGATCAGGTCCCCGTCACTTCCAAAGCCAGCAAGCTAAAGTCGTCTTTCAGAGGTCCGGGGGCAAACTGTTGAACCCGGGTTTCGATCGATCGAAGGAGGTCGCCCACGGGGAGCCCTGGGGAGGCTTGGAGGTGGGCCTCCAGGCCTTCAAGACCCAGGAACCCGTTGGTTTGATTGCGCACCTCAACCACGCCGTCAGAATAGACCAAAAGACGATCTCCCGGTTCTAGCCTGAGCCGCCCTTCGGTCCAAGTAGGCTCGGGGCTGATGCCTATCGGGATGCCCCCCTCCATCAGGCGCCGGCTGCTTCCGTCGGGCTTCAACAAAAGAGGTGGGAGATGGCCAGCCCGACTGTAGACCATCTCCAGGCTACGATGATTTAAGATGGCGTAGAAAAAGGTAAAAAAGCTGGCCGCATCATCTTGGAGGTGGTCGCGATTCAGCAACGAGAACACCTCCACCGGAGAGCAGAGCCGATAGTAGGGGGGCTCGGTCAGAGGCTTTTTGAGAGGGGTGTTGAGACTCATGTCGGGCGTGAGGATGCGGTGGATTGCGACCGACAGCATCACCGCCTGAACCCCGTGACCACAAACATCGAGCATGTAGAAGGCGATATGGTCCTCGGTCAGCCGAAAAACATTCAGGGAGTCGCCACTGACGAAATGGCAGGGCCGAAAGACATAGTCGAATTTCACTCCGCCCTGCTCGGGAAGTTGAGAAGGTAGGAGAGCCTGTTGGGCCTCTTGAGCCGACCGCAGGTCAGCCTCCAGGATGCTCGCTTTTTCCTCTAACTCGGCCACCGTCTGGCGCAGCTCCCGTTGCAGCTTGAGTACTCTCACACCGGCCCGGATTCGGGCTAGTAGCTCCGGGGCCTGAAACGGTTTAACCAGGTAATCGTCGGCCCCCAGATCTAGTCCGGTGACCCGGTCTTCGGCCCTCCACTTGACAGTCAGCAAAAGGAAAAACGGTTGAGAGATCTCGGGATGAGCTCGGATGTGGTCCAACAGCTCGGTGCCATCCATTTCTGGCATCATCCAATCAGACACGACGATGTCGGGGCGGTGGCGATGAAAGAGTTCGCTCGCCTCTTTCCCGTCCTCGGCCAGAAGAACGTGATAGCCAGCGGCTTGCAGAGTATTCCTCAAGAGGCTCCGTGCCACGGCATCATCGTCGGCCACTAGAATCGTGAGCTTGGCCATGGCCTTGGTTTTGACATGAGCGGTTCGGTTCCCGTTCGTCCGAGGACTTTCCCAGTGCCCGAGGAACGCCGCTGAGATGAGCCGGGGCCAGCGCCGTGACATAGCCAAAGCTTTGGACTCGCTTGAGGCGGGGGGGCTGGTCGTCTTCCCCACCGAGCTGGGCTACCGTTGCGGAGCCTCCTTAGCCAAGCCGATCAGCATCAAGCGACTGCGCGAAAAAACCGAGCGGGCTGACGAGCGTCCCTTTACGGTGGCCATCTATTCCAGCCAAGACTTGGATGAGCTGGTCCAAATTCCGGAGCTGGCCGAGAAGTTGTGGGATGTGTTCTGGCCCGGTCCGCTCGTGTGTCTGCTGCCTGTTGGCGACAATCTTCCCGAATTGGTGACCTCGACCCGCAAACTCGGAATCCACGCTCCCTCTCACCCGGTTGGGCGCCAGCTGCTGAGGGATTCGGGTCCTCTGGTCACGACCAGTCAGAACCCTACCGTTGCAGACTTTCGAATCGAGCTCCGCGAGAGTCCCCTCAATCTGATGCCGACAGTGGTTGATCTGGCCGTCTCACCCCCTCGTGTACTGGAGTCTGGCTTTATCTCCCATCGCGAGTTGGAGCGGGCGGCTGAGGAGAAATTTCTGTTGTCTAGTGAATCGGGTGCCCCCCTGCGGTTCACTCGCTTTCGCCCTGAGGCGACTCTGATCGTGGTGGTTGGGGAGCCGCCTCGCATCGCTCGCCGACTGCGTTTCCTAAGAGATCATCATATTCGTGACGAGTCGGTCCGTGTGTTGGTCACCGACGAAATGGCTGAGGAATTCTTCCCTGAGACACCCGGAGTGACTCGCTTGGGCAGCCGGGGACGGCTCGAAGAGGTGGAAGCCCAGCTGTTTCTCCACCTGGGAGAGTTAGAGAAGCAGAGTTCGGGAGTGGTTCTTATCGGACTTCCGTCGGAGGAGAGTCAGAACAGCGCCGTGATGGACCGCTTAGAGCAGTTGGCCCACCAGGTAATCAAGACGGACAACCCCGGTTATTCCGGCCAAGCCGGCATCGGGGTCGGAGGATAAAGATGCGATTTGAGCCGATAGAACGCCTAGAGGAAGTCGCTTCCACCAACGACTATCTGCTGGAGTTAGCCCGCCAGGGGGCCGCCACCGGCACCACCGTCGTGGCCCAGCGCCAAACCCGCGGCAAAGGTCGGCTCGGCCGAGCCTGGCACTCCCCTGAGGGGGGGCTATGGGTTTCCACCCTCCTGCGACCGGAGAACCCTGCCGGGGTCACCCTGATGGGTGCGCTTGCAAGCTGTCTCACTCTGGAGTCTCTTGGTTTTGAGCCCAAGATCCGCTGGCCCAATGATCTAACCCTGGAAGGTCGGAAGGTGGCTGGAGTGCTGGGAGAAACCCGTCTGTCGGGGGCGCGCTGCGAATTCGTGGTCCTGGGGCTGGGGCTCAACATTCACCAAACCGAATTCACCAACGAACTCAAATCGCTGGCAACCAGTCTGGCCCAGCACAGCTCTCAACCGCCCCAGCGGGAAACCGTTCTCGAGGGCTACCTCCACCAACTGAGTCAGCTCGTGAATCGCTCGGTCGAGCAGTTAGTAGAGGAGTGTCGACCCCGGCTCGAGCTGGTCGGTCGCCGGGTCACTCTGGAGCTGGGCGAGGAAAAGCTCGAGGGGACCTTTCAGGGTCTCGACCCCGATGGAGGTCTCATTCTCGAAGGGGGTCGCACCTTCTACTCTGTTGACCGTCTCCGACCCGCCTGAAGGAGGAGTTCTAGCCGCTTCGAACGCCCCCGTAATGTCGGTCTATAAAATGACAGAGATTGTTGGCACCTCCGAGCAGAGCTTTCAAGAGGCCACCGAGCGGGCCATCTCGGCCGCTTCCCAGTCGGTGGCGTGTTGTCAATCAGCGACGACCGTCACTGCTTCTTTCCTTGGTTGAGCTATTGTGTGTTTTAACACGGAGAGCGCGGAGACCAGGAGAGATGAAGTTTGAGGGAATTACGGTTGTCATCGAGGTCAAAGCCACCTCCAGAATCGAGGCTGTGCACCAAGCTCAGCTCCTATC
>CAYRFU010000178.1:0-1078 GCA_964423525.1 uncultured Burkholderiales bacterium
CTTCATGAGCAAGGCATTCATCCTGCGCACCATCGACCTGCTCGCCAAGCTGAAAGGGTCGCGGGCAGGCGGTCGGGCGTGCCCGCTTCGAGGATGCAGATCAGCTGTCCCAGGTAGAGGCTCAAGAGAGGTGAGCCAAGGCCCCAGAAGTCGGCCGGGTCGATCGAGTCAGCGAGTCTCGGCTCGAGCCGCAGGTAGTCATTCCAATGCTCGGGTTGAACGGCTCTGGGGTAAAAGCCTTCCAGGCTATGCTCGGACACGGATCGACCTTGCTGGCGCATCACGGCGGTGCAGCAAAAGGAGAGACCGGTGAATTGGCCGCCTGGGGTGTCGGTGACCACCAGGGGAAAGTGTCTACAAGCCCGAGGCTTGGAGGGGGTGTGGTGAAGCGAGCATAAGTCGGCGGACGAGAGAAAGACACAACGACCTTCCTCTCGCTTGAGTTGAGGTCGAGCCGATGGTAACTCAAGCCAACCCTCTCGGGGAATTCGCTCCAGTTCATCCTTTTCTAGAGGGACGTCGAAGCTGCGACAGCTCCTCCCACACCTCACGCAGTCGTAGACCAGGGGCGGGTCGTGCCTCAATCCCGTCCTTCTTGCTGGAGTAATGAGATCAACTCAGGGCCGAAGTCCTCCAGCATCTCTTCCAGGGAGAGGCCGTCGGGAAAGGTCTCCATCCATTCGTCCTGGTCAGCGGTGATTTCAAAGCGGACGAAAAGGGCGCCGGGTTCCATCTGTTGGATCTGCAGTCTGCCGACCCGGTCGAGGGCGGCCAGAAAGGTCACGGCTCGGGCTTCTTGCAAAGCTCGCATCAAGGGTACTTCAAGATAAGACTGGGATTTCCCGGGGAACAGTCAGCGAAAGTCAGCGAGCCTCAAAGGCGGCCAGGGCTGAGCCTGCATCGGCATTGGGGGCCAGCAACAAGACTCCGTGATGGGCTCGTCCGAAGAAGCTGAGCCACTCGAGCTCCAGTTGTGCCCAACCCTGGGTTCGAACGACCTGGGGTTGGCAGTCCGTTCCTTTCGGGAAAGCCGCGTCGAACTCTCGACCCAGCAGATAATAGCAGTCTTCAAGCTCCA
>CAYRFU010000178.1:1088-15166 GCA_964423525.1 uncultured Burkholderiales bacterium
TCCCTCGTACTCGCGGTTCAACAGCCTGGGCGTGGCGTTGCGGTGAACCGCGGCGTGGCACGCCTCCCGGGGGCTGGTCGAGATTGCTCGAAAGAACTCGTTGGCACACTTCGGCCAAGGGGTGATCGCTTTCGGAGGCTTGGCCCTGGGCCAGGTTGTCAACGACCGTTAGGGCTGTCTCTTTTTTACTTAAGAACGGCTCGAGAAGATGGTCCCGCGTCTGCTCACTGCCACAAGTGTGGGCCAGACGAGACAAGGCCAGCATAAGCTCCGCTTGTTGCAGGGTTAAACTGTGCGCTTCAGCCACCTCGAGGACTTTGTCATCAAGATAGTAGACCCGCTCCAGCTCGGCCAGTAGGCTTGGGTCCTGGGGCAGAGGCTCGACAAAAAGTTGAAGACGGCACCGTCCGGCGGGGGAGTGGCTTAGTTCCGCGTTCTGAATGTCAAAGCCTCGCCTGGCCACAAAGCGGGCCACCCTCTGGAAGAAACTGCGGGCATTCTGACTGCGAAGCTCGAACTCCAAGGCGCCGCTTTGAATCTGGACTCCCAGGCTGTTGGTTGGGAACTGTTCTCCCAGCTCGTCCTGGGAGGTCGGTGCGAACTCGAAGATGTCGAGTACGAGGGAGCCGTCGCTGGCAGTGTGGACCCGAGCCGAGGTCAACAGTTGGTCAAGAGGAAGGCGAGCGATCATGTCTGATAGCTGACCGGGAAAGCTGCGACGGCTGATGACCGTGAAGCGCCTTCCGTCTTGACTGCGGATGGTGAGCTCCTGATCGATGCCGGCTGCCTCGGCGGCCACAATGGCCTTCAGGTGAGCGATTCTGGCCTCTCGGTCGTGAGACTGGAAGTAGGCCTTAGGCATCGTCTTGAAAAAGCGAGGGATGACCTCCCGTGTGGCTTTGCCCAGACGGTCCATCACCTCGTGTTGCTCTTCCGAGAAACTCATCCCCCTCTGTTCTCCATTCCGTCTGACCCAGCCTGTATGAGTTGTCCTCAGGGCTGGCTATTGCGGGGCCTCAGAACCAGACGGATTTCGAGAATCTCGTCGCGGTCGGATCGGTTGACGCCCTGAGCGCTGGCTCGGAATTTAAGATTGGCAGTGGGAGGAGGACCCGGAACAAAATCGACCTCCCAGACCTGATCGCTGAGAACGGCTGAGCGCACCGTGGGGGGTCCCGCTGGTGGTGGGTCACTCATCACGCTTTGGTCGAATCCACTCCAGGGTCCCAGGGCGGGCCCCCCGGGGTCGATCTCAAGACGAATAAGCCGACCGGGCGCCTGCGGGGTGGCATAATAGGCGATATAGCGGTTATAGAGAGGTAGGCCGCTGACTGCATCAAAGAGGGCCGGGTCTCTCCAGTTCGAGAGTCCGTTCAAGCAGGCGCCGTCCCGCTGAACGGTGACTCCTTCGGGAGCTACCGTTCGGTCGACCACCGAGAGAGCTCCCTCAGTCGCCTGAGCAAAGTCTTTGCGCATCAACACCGAGACACGCTCGGCTGCTGACTGGACATCTTGCCTTTTCATTCCCAGCTGAAAGCTGGTAGAACTCCAGGCGAAGAGGGTAAAAATCGTCACTAACAACAGCGAGGCAAGAGCGATCGAGACCACCGCCTCCAGGAGGGTAAAGCCCCTCACGGAACGACGGCTCCCTCTGGGTAGAGAAAACGGCTCGCCGAAGTCCTCTGCATTCCTGAACCCGCCCGGGCCGTGTCCGGGTCGGCTGACCACCACCACACCTCCACCTCGACCAGGTAGCCCCCGGTGTAGGCGGGAGCCGTTGAACTCGAGACGGGTGTGGTGGTGAGACGATGAAAAAAATAGGTGGTTCCCGAGTCGTTGGCGCTATAGATCCCTTCCAAGCCATCGGTCGGGGGCGGCCAGTAGGTATTCGCTTCGATAGCCTCCTCCAGGCGAGCCTGGGCGAAACTTCGCCCCACCGTCAGATTCGAATTCTTGGCGGTTGAGCGAAGCAGGGTCGTAAAGAGGGCTACCACGGCAAGGAGGGCCAACGACAGAAAGCCGACTGTCAGGATCACCTCCGCCAGACTCAGGCCTAATTTTCTACCCAGACCACGACCTCCAACTGCCCGCCTCCCAGGCCTACGGGTTGATTGATGAGTTGGTCGACAAACTGGGGATTAAAGCGAGTGGTCACCTGACCCGCCTTGGTCAGGATCAGATCTCCTCGGGCGACGATAGACCCCTACTGCGGTGGTGAAGGTGCCCCCCAGGTTGATGGTCTGGTGGGAGAAAGCTGAACCCTCTCCGGGGTTGGTCCCGTCCCCGAACTGCAACTGGGCAGAGTCAGGCGCGACCAGGCTCTTGTTGGCCGAGACCTGATTGCCGTAGGGGTCGGTCGAGTCGATGATCCACTTGCCTCCAGGATTGACGCTAACGGCCAGGTCCTGGCCAGAAGCGGCCCCGATATCGATGGCGCCGGTGCGGCGATGGGTCACATCCAACCAGGTGCTGCCGCTATGGCTTGCGCCCTCTACCTGGAGGTTGCACGCTCGGGCTGGCAAGCTCCGGAATCCGACCTGGGGTGGACTCAAAACGCCCCCGGCTGCATTCAAGTTGTTGACCGACAGGCGACTGGTGTCGCTTGCCCGGGTGGTCCAATTCTGAGGGGTTGAGTTCGCCCTTAGGACCGACCCGAGATCGACTGCCTGGAAAGCCACCAGATTCTGGGCGGGGGCCTGAAAATAGAGAGCGAATGCGGCTTCGTTGTTGCCGCGACCCCGACCACAGAGACGGTTGAGTCGGTTTCTCCCTCCCAGACCGTCAGGCCGGCTACGTCAGTCGAGCGTGTGAAGGCCGAGTTTGCGCCGGTGGGTAAGCCCCAGCTCGGGTCCGACTCGAGCCTCATCCGCGCGTAGTCCTGGCCCGAGACGGCAGCCAGTCTGGCGGCCTGGCGAGTCGAAGCATCCCTACTCATTTCCATCTGGGTCCGATTGACCGAGACAAAGGTCGTGGCCAGAAGGAAGATCAGAGTGACCACGATTAACGAAAGGACAAATAGAACTCCCCGGCGCCCGCACTTCACCCCCTAAGAATAACACAATCAGGAGTGAATTACGAGCTAAGGTGACCGAGGAGAAGGAGGGCGATGATGGTCAGCCCCAGGCCGACCCGCCAGTAGCCGAAAACAGCCATGCCTTTGCGGTTGATCCAATCGACCATCCATTTAACGGCTACAAAAGCCGAAATCCCGCTGGCCAAAAATCCGACCACCAAGGTGCTGACTCCATAAGAGGCCACCATCACCGAACCGCTTTTGAGGGCCATGTAGGCGGTGGCTGCCCCCAGCGTGATGAGACCGAGCAGGAAGGAGAACTCGACCGCCGCAGCCAGCGTCAGGCCCACCACCACGCCGCCTAAGATGGTAACCAGGCTGCGACTGGTGCCGGGCCATAACGCCAGGCACTGAAAGAGGCCGATCAAGAAGGCCGCCTTGGGGGTGATCTCCTCCAGAGCCTGGCCGGGCCTCTCGGGGTAGAGACGCATTCCTAGAATGACGAGGCCTCCGATCAGCCAGGCCACGGCGATCGGCCACAGGCCAAACAGAAACTGCTCGACCATATCATCGAAAGCCAGACCCACCACAGCGGCGGGCAAGAAGGCGACCATCACGCACTGGGCCAGCCTTCGGCCGCTCTCATCGCTTCCCAGAAGGCCCTCAATCATTTTCCGGACCCGAGGCCAGTAGATTTTGAGAACGGCCAGAATCGCCCCCGCCTGAATGGTGATGGCGTAAGCGTTGGCTGCTTCGTCCTCAGGAATGCCCAGCAGTCTCTGAGTTAGAATGAGGTGACCGGTCGAGCTGACCGGGAGATATTCTGTGATTCCCTCGACGACGCCGAGGACAATGGCCTCTAGGATTCCCACGCGAGGGAGGTTCGGTGCCCTCGCGCTCGTTCCTCGGAAAACGGCGTGAATTCAGGTTTCAGAGGGTACGGAGTAGGCTCGTTGCCAGAGCCGGCGATAATCGGCCCACTCTGTCTCCCAGCGCTGATCATTCCAACCCAGAGCGTTCTGGCACAGGGCCCGGATGCGACCTTCGAAGTCGGTCCCTCCGCCGGCCAACAAGAGGCCGACCCGGACCCGCCTGAGCAGCAGGTCGTCGAGATGTTGGACCTGTTCCCGACACCCCCAACGAAGCTCGGCCCACAGGGTCCTGGTGCCAGGAATGGTCTCCAGGTCGGCTGGTTCTGAAGCTGCCAATAACTCCCGAGCGGCCGGACCGTAGCGGCCAGCCAGGCGCCGGGTCACAGAAGCGGGTAGCTGGCCCTCAAGTTCGGTTGGAAAAAAGAGCGGGGCCCCGTTGACAGATGGCTTCCGGCCCACATAAGGAGAGGCTGTTTCGAGAGCCTCCAGCGCCATCAGGCGAAAAGTGGTCAGCTTGCCTCCGGTGACGGTGATCAGGCCATCGTGGTCAACGAGATGATGGTCCCGACTTTCCTGAGAGGGGGTCTTGCCGTTTCCCTCGGCCACGACGGGGCGGACGCCGGCCCAAGTTGAGAGAATATCCTGCCATTGTAGGTCGAGGCGGGGAAAGCCGTAGCGTAAACCTTCCAGCAGGTATTTGGTCTCGGCCGTCGTGATGCGTGGCTCACCATCGAGTTCCTGGTCATGGTCGAGGTCGGTCGTTCCACAGATGGTGACCCCTTCCCAGGGGATGGTGAAGATCGGGCGACCATCTTCCGGGTGACTAAAGGAGATGGCGCAGGGGCAAGGTAGCCGCCAGGACGGGAAGATGAGGTGGCTTCCCCGTAAAGGCCGCATCTCGAGGGGGTGAAGTTGGGAGGCCCAGGCGCCAGTGGCGTTGACGACACAGCGCGCTTCCAGGTCTCGACCATCGATGGCGACTTTCCAACGATGCTCTGAGGTCTTCTCCAGACTTCTCACCGGGGTGTAATTGAGGGCCTTTCCGCCCGCCTGCTGGCCTTCGAAAATCAACCGCAGCACGAGTCGGGCGTCGTCAACCTGAGCATCCACGAAGCTGGCCCCGCCGCGCGAGCCTTGACGACGGAGATGAGGGGCGGCCAGGGCCAGGTCGTGTTTGTCCAACCAGGAGTGTTGCCATTTACGGGCCAGGCTGTCGTAGACTTTCAGACCAGCCCCCAACAACCACGGGTTAGGCGAGAGCGTGTCATAGGAAGGGACGAGAAAGGTCACCGGTTCGACCAGGCCAGGTGCTTGTTCTAATAACCCTTCGCGCTCACTGACGCACTCGCGAACCAGCCTCAGTTTGCCTTCTTTCAGGTAGCGCAACCCGCCGTGGACGAGCTTGGACGACCGGCTCGAGGTTCCCCAGGCGAAGTCTCGCTTTTCCAACAGGAGAGTGTCATAGCCGTAACGCACCGATTCCCGAAAGACACCCGCTCCCGTAATTCCCCCCCCTATAACGATCACATCCCAGCAGCTTTCGAGAGTCACTCCGGTGGCAAGAGCTTTCCGGGGTTCATCTGCTGGTCAGGGTCGGCCGCAGCCACCGTCTGGCGTAACAGTCTCAATCCTAGTTTCCCTTTCTCCGCTTCCATAAAGTCGCGGTGCAACAGCCCCACCCCGTGCTGATGACTGATGGTGCCGCCGTGGGCCACGGTCGCCTGGCCGGCAGCTTGCTTGACTCGTTTCCAGGTCTGGTTCGTTTCGACCGGGTCCTGAAAGCGAGGGTAGACAATGGTAGTATAAAGGCTACAGCCGCTGGAGTAAAAGTGGGAGAGGTGACTAAAAATGAGGCTCTCTCCTTCGGTCGCGGCCAAAATCGCCTCTTCCACTGCCACTTTGGCTTTGTCCAGCTCGGTCCAATTCAGACACGTCTCCAGGGTGTCGACGGCGTAGCCGATCTCCCAGAGCTCGTTGCGAAGATACGGTCCCCGAAAGCGATTGGACTTCCAAGCGTTGCCGGCCGGCAGGGGAAAGGGACGTCCTCCGTGGCGTAGACAACAGGCGAACGACTCGCAAAAGTCCACTCCCACTTGAAGCCAGGAACTGGAGCTCAGGCCGATCAACAGCATGCAGCTTCCCTCTCCGAAGAGTCGTTTGAGGCGAGGAGAAGACAAGCCCAGCTGGACGGCTGTCTCAGCTGCGTCAGAAAGACGCATCATGGTGAGCGAGAGAGTCGAGCAGGCCAGGTCGCGGGTGGCCTGAACGGCCGCCGCCCAATCCCTGAAAATGATGGAATGAAAGGCCTCTCGTCGCGGCCAGGGAGAGATGCGAACGGTCGCCTCAGCCACAATTCCGAGTCGACCTTCCGAGCCCAAAACTAGATGGCGCAAGTCTGGTCCGGCCGCCGAGGCGGGGAAGCTAGCCAGGTCCAAGTCGCCTCGCGGGGTGAGCAAGAAGCCGCCTGCAAAGAGGTCCTCGATGCGTCCGTAGCCTAGCGACTGCTGACCACTAGAGCGGGTCGCAATCCACCCGCCCAGGGTTGAGAATTCGAAAGATTGAGGGAAATGTCCAAGGGTAAACCCGCGGGCCCGTAAGGCTGCCTCCAGGTCCGGCCCGGCCACGCCCGCTTCAAAGGTGGCCAGGCGAGCGGTGGGGTCAAATCGCAGCAAGCGATTCATTCTCTGCATCGAGACGGTCAGCACGGGCTGGTCACCAGCCGGCGGGTCGATATGACCCACCACGCTGGTCCCGCCGCCATAGGGGATGAGGCGGGCCTGGGTTTGGCGGGCGTAGTCGAGAACCTGGCGGAGTTCGTGGAGGTGGGTCGGGCGAGCCACCCCGTCACAAAATCGTCCTTCGAAGTAGCCGTGGCGAAGAGCGACCCAGTCGAAAAGACTCTGACCCCGAGAGTGGAGCAGGCGAATTTCAGGGTCGCGCTCAATCAGTCGATGCTCAGGAAGACGGGAAGGGGGCACCTGCAAGACCGCATCCTCGAAGGAGCTGTCGGGGCCTTGCCAGCCCGGCGCCACGCTTTTTTTGAGCAAGAGACGGGCCGTCTTTGGGAGCTTGATCTCCGTCTCTAGGTGACCCCAACCGTTCCAGCGCCGCACTTATCCGTGTTTGAAGACCTGTTCTGCTCTCTCCTGCTCACAAAGGGTGGTAAGAGTCCCGTATTGTCTCGATCCTAGGCCCGATGTGAGTCCTATTCATCGGCCTAGCCGGCCTCACTTACCCCCACGTGTTCCTGGTAGAGCGGCCTCTGCACAGGCCTTAGAGGGGGTAGAGCAGACGGCTGCCGTGCGACCGATAGTGGCCCTGCTACCTTTGGTCGAAATAGCGCGTCTTTCGGAGCTGAGCTGGTCAGATTAGTGGCCTCTGTTGAGGTGGTCTCCCCGCACTTAATCGACCCGTGCCAGGTAGTAATCGCCGACTTGGACGACGTCGGAGTGATGGACCAAGTCGATGTTGCTCTCTGGTGGAGCATCACCGGGAATTTTCCCTCGCAGCACGGCGGAACGCGCATCCTCGAGACTAAGTCCAGTCTGTTGCAGGCGCTGCTGTTCTTCCACCATCTCGAAGGTCAGTGCGAGCTCGCCGCCGAGCCCGAGGAAATAGCTTAAGTCTTCGCAATTCTTGGCCCAGCCTGCTTCGTCTTTGGTAATGCTTTTGAGAAACCGATAGGCGGCCCGGGCCCGAACGTCGTTGTCCTGCAGCTCGAGTTTTTGAAAGTGTGGATCCGACTTCACCTCGTCGAGAAGCGCCTCTAGACCTACGTCGGGAGCGGACTTTCCCATGGCGTAATCTAGCTGGTCGACCAGCCCTCGGTGGATTTCGGGGTCCAATCTGCGGCAGCGCCAGTTTCGGCGGTTGCCGATATCTTCAGTCACGGGCGAAAGCCCGCCGGCTCGCCAAATCTCGGGGAACAAACCCCGTTCAACGATCTGGCCGTCCTGATCGAAGATGGCGTGCACACGATTCAGTTTTTCAACCGTATAGCGCGGCCCCCAGCTACTATCCGTGACTTCTACTTCGCCAACTTGGAAGATTTCGAGTTGCCACAAATAGGGTGGGCTGTGGTTCACTTCAGCTTCGTAGAGTTCCACCAGAGTCTGTCCGGTGGTAAAGTCTTTCGGGTGTAGACCGCCCGGCGGGGTGACCACCTCCGCGTGCTCTCTCACCTCTTGAAGGGTCTTCTCTAGAATACCGCTGGGCTCGGCGACTTTGATACCTCGCCGTTCAAGGGCGGACACGCCCAGGTCAACGAAACTGAAGTCTGCTTGCATAAAGCCTGACGGAAGAGTTTTCCCTTTCTCGAACTCAAGCTCTCCAAGCATGGGTGAGCTGCCCCACATTTGAAAGGTATGAATCCTCCCCAGCTTTGGGGAAAGTGTGGCAGCCAGCGGCCCCTCCTCGGTTTCGGTGGAGAAGCGAAAGACATCAGGCTCGAGAACCTCGACGAGAACTCCGTCCTCACGAAAACGTTGCAACGGTTCCTCGGGTCTCTCGGGCGGTTTGGGAGCTCCGAAAAGCGCGTGTTTCGCGCGGTCGTAGAGCTTTACAATCATTGTTCTGTCGGGACCCACATGACTACCGGCCAGGATGACGGAGTCGAATGCCGTGCCCGCCAGGGGAATGATCCTCTTGAACAGTCGACGCGGCAGCAAAGTTTCAACGATTCGGGTAGCTCTGCCAAATCGTAAGGGATGCGGACCTTGGTTCGGTGTCTCACCAGGGTAACAGCCTCCATGCTATGGAACCTCCAAACTTCAGTTTCGGAAGCCTACCACGGTTGAATGAAAGGGCGCTCAAAAGAGATACCGGTGAACAGCTTCACCTACATAGAAACCTACTATAACCGCAAACGCCGTCATTCACGCTTCCGATGTTCCCTATGGTAGACTTGTCACACCCTCGAAGTGGACGCCCAACCTCAAAACCCTACCAACACTGGCTTCCACGGCCCTCGACTGCGTCAGGAGCGGTCCAAACCTATGTTCGTTCGCTGTTCACAGGATTGTAGAGTCGCGGCAAGACTCTTTTAACCGAGCGGTCTTATCCCGATCACATTCGGCGGCGACGATGGAAGTGTCCGGCCCAGCCTACCCGAGTCCCCGGTTACAGCCCGCGACGTCCCCGCGAGCAAGCCGGGACCGGCCCGGCTTTAGCTTCAGCCCAGTTGGGCCCGGCTCCGATATCAGCTTTGAGAGGCACGAGTAATTCCACCACCTGCTCCATCGTCGATCAAAACCTGACCGTCAGGAAAGTCCGGGTTGGAGTGGAGAGGCATTGGGTCGGGCAGACGGAGATCGGGAAGGCCGAACAGCCTGGCCGAGTTCATCGAATCAGTTCAACCTTGACACCGAGGTCCAGCTGGGCCCAGGCATAGTCGGCAGTTACTGCTGGAATACTTCGGTGCTGGGCAAGAGCGAGGCAGGCGCGGTCGCCCAGTGAAAACCCGTAATTCTGACTGATAGGGAGCAAAGCTGCTGCACTATTTGCGTCCGCTTCAACAAAGGGAACAAATTCTATTGGTGAGGCTAGCAAGCGACTGAGGGCGGCCCCTGAATCGTGGCCGTCTCTTGCGAAACGGCCGAGCACCTCGCAGAGATTCACAGAAGACAGGCAACTCTGGTTCAGGCGGTCTGCAACGTATTGCTGCCCTGGTTCTTGAAAGAGGAAGGCCAGGAGGGCGGAGGCGTCGAGAGCTAACACTCCTTCTTAGCCTCTTCTCTGCGCTCACGGAGAAAGTCTTCCACCACGTTCTCAGGTAGAGACCCTCGATAGAGTTCTTCGACAAAACTCTGCAGAGACGCTGATGAACTCGAGGAAGAGTCAGCCATTACCGCGGCTGTGATGATCTCTCTTGCTTCGGCTTCCATGCTTCTACCGGCCTGAGCCGCGCGGATTCTAAGACAGCGATGGACATCATCCGGCAAGTTTCGAATACTAAGCCGAGCCATGGCGCCATCGTTAGTCAACGACTACAATGGCTGTCAAATACCTGATAGGTGCTGAGCCGATTCACCGGCAAGAGTGGCGAATCGGCTGTCAAGCCAAAGGAGCCAGGCCCACGGCTCCGTCGACCACAAAAGGCGAGCGGCTGGCCTCTCTCCGGTCCGAGGGCTCCTGGAGCGTATCGACTCCGCCAAATCCCTTCCGACTCGCCCTCGGTCCTGGGCGAACTTCATCACAACAGCATCGAGGGGGCTTTCAAGCTGTGGTCAAGCCGCACGGGAATGTCCAGATTCCGATCGCTCAAGACTCCGACTAGGGCCTGGGAAACCCGTTTCTCTACCAAGACCCGGTGAAGGTCGAGGACTACCGAACTCATTGGGAGGAGATGTTCGCTCCGACCGGACTCGATGCCAGCCAGTCCTGAAGCTCGAACGAAATTTAGCTCTGTCTCCGCTGGCAGCTTCAGAGGGAAAATCCACAACGTTGCCGACTCGGAGAGCTCATTTCTGGGACGTGCCAATTGTCACCACGCCCGTGTGCACCATCCCCAAAGTTCCATACCCGGAGCTCCCGTTTAGAGGAACATGACGTTGGGCTCGATCAGGATGCTTCTGATGGAGTCTAATGCCTCTCGTCGAGGCCAGGTAGAGATGCGAACGGTCCCCCAAATCCGCTCCGAACATTGCGAATGAGCATTTCGCAGACACGTTTGCTTCGGACAGGCAGGGCTGCAGAAGCGGGGGGTCCAAAATCCTGGCCACCAGATATGGACCTCGGCAGCTCGAGTTTGGAAGATAACCGAGCCTAAAACGTGAGCTCAGCCCTTTTGCTGTTCTTTCAGAGGCTGCCTACCGGGGCCTTTGAGAACAACGGGCTGTGTGGCAAGTCTGACAAACTCCTCGTCGGACATTTCATCCATCAGTTCACAGACGAGTTTGATCGCTTTATCCGGGCTGATGCGGCCGTTGGGGAGAGTGATAGAACCCCCAGCTTTATCAGTGCCTTCGATCTCAAGCATCTAAAATATCCACTTCTCGAGAATCGCGTCCTGGTCAATAACGGCCAGTTGGAGGTGACTCCTGTCGTAAATTGGAGAGTCGGTCGTGATTGCTTTGCCTTCAACACAGGCGGCACGGTATCCGCGAACGGCTCTTCCTCTCGATGATAACACGTTCGTCAAGAAGTTGAAAATAGCGCAGTCAAGCCTGTGAACCGGATACTTATTTTTTAGCCTGCTCCCCAATTGAGCCATCCTTATTTCAAACTTTCTGGCGTAAGCGCTCACCAAGTCCATGTCGACTTGGTCGAGCAAATCTACGAAGGCGTGAAGGTCTATTCGTGCGGCCACGACAGCTATGGGCCCTTCGTATCCCTTTCTGGCATGCCAGTCTCTGGCCCATTCCCGCGCCCGATTTGGTGCGTCCTGCCAAAAGTAGATTCCGTGGCCGAGCCATTCCCAAGGGCTATTGCTGGGAAGAAAGCCATCAGTCACTATACTTTGAGCAGCGGACAGGGTGGTGCCGTGGTAGCCGATAGCCTGGAGCGTTAATGGTGCACCTTTCTCCCTCGACTCCGCCATGTTGGTCGTCATTTGTCCGCTAGAAACGAACCCCTCCTGTGACGGTGGAATTCAGAGGCTAGAATTGTGCACACACTGTATGCACAATTTAGTGCAAAACCCATGTCTGGGACTGAGGCGCGGCGGAGGGGACCCTGTCTTCCCGTCAGTGGTGTCGATCAATCGGCTGCGTGATCTTAGACGCATCCAGGCCCGGAACAGTTCTGGGAGCCGGATGTTATCTCCACTTCAACCGGGGGGTCAAGACGCCCACTCAGGGACCTGGAGGCCAAATCGGAAGTGCCTATCTTCAGGCCGACTTCTGCCGGTAGCCCAATTTGGAGTCTCTCGACCAGGCGAATCGCTAGCGAAGACAGGCCAATTTGGTCCCCCGGCCCTACTTGCATCAGGGGGAAGTTCAAAGGAGCCTGGTGCGGTGGCTATCGACGACCCACCTTGACCCGCCTGTCTTTCTCAGGTGCTTTCTCGTCGGTAGCTTCTCTAGGGTATAATTGCCCAACAGTGGAAGTTAGACATATGAAGCCAAACCTGGTGCGGCTAAGCAAAGGACAGAAAGGACTGTGGCCGGAGCTTGTCTCCACACCGGAAGAATTCACCTTATTTGGCGGAATCGCACTGAATTGGCTGGAACAAAGACATCTGTAGTTCAAAAGCGCGCTCTTGCCCGAGATTTCCTTGACCTTGATCTGCTCCTGAGTGTTGGAAAAATATCACTGACGGACGCACTTATCGCCGGGAGAAAACTCTATGGTCGAATGTACAACCCAAACCCACACGTTGCTCTCAAGGCCTTAACTTTCTTTGGTGACGGAGACTTGATGACCTTACCCGAGGAACTACGCGATAGGCTTGCTGAGGCGGCCGGTCAAGTTGACCTGACATACCTTGCCAATGAGATTGAAGCACTGTCGTGAGTTCGATTTCTCACGCCGAACTACTCGAAATAGCCAGGCGAGTGGCCTGGTTCAAAGAGCCAGAAAAGGTGTTGAAAGAACCGCACGTTTTTCTAGCCCAGGTCGTGACTCACGGGACACTCAGTGATGTCGTTAAAGCGCAGAAAGCATTTGGTCCGGATATGCATCCTTCGACCTGAAAACGCAAGAGTGCTTCGCGGTGAGCGATCGCCTCGGGAGTGGAGGCCGTCGGCGGCTGGAACTCTATCCGGTCACTGAATGAGTTCCTCGCTCACCGCGCAGTCCGGTTGTCGCAGGGGTGGGAGGCTTGACGGGTCTCGCCGAACGACCCCCCGGTGCAAGATGATTTTTTTCTCCAGCTCATCGATAGGCTCTGGGCGGCCAACTGCCCGTCCGTGATCACAGGTGGACTCGCTTGCGTCGAGTTTGGTCTTGTGGAACACACTGCCGATTGCGACGTTCTCTGTAGGCCGGACCGAGCCGAGATCCTGTTGAAGGTTCTTTCAGAAACTGAATACGAAGGCATAGAGTGTCGATTCCGAGGGAGTATGAGCGTCCCGCTCGTGGAGGACTGGCTGGATGGGGGTTGGACCTCACACTTCAGTTGGGAGGAGGAGGCTTTTCTGGATGTCTTCGGCGCCCCACCAATGATTTCGAACCCGTGGTCAGTTGAGGCAGAGGGTCCCTACGCCAGTCGAGACCAGGTGGCGAGAATGAAGAGAACCCGTCGTATGAAGGACTGGGGACAGGCCACGGCCTTGGGCCTGCAGTTACTCCAATTGGGTGACGAGAGAGGCTGGTTGCACCTGTTCGACTCTCATCTGATTCAAGAAGTGTGGGCTGAGGCCCCGCCACCGGCTCATATTGTGAAATTGCGCCCGGGTCTGCAACTCGGGCGGGAGCAACCATCTCTCTTGAATCGAGTAGTCAGGACCGAGATCGAGTTTTGGAGTGAACTGGATAAGCAGCGAATCCGGGTCTTTACCTCCGCCGTCAAGCCATACGCCGCTCTCGTTCGGAGACACGAAGGGCTCGACTCTCTAGCTTTATTCGAGCAGAATGAGGTCAGACGCGACTACGCACAGCGTGCCTTGCCCAAGAATCCTATCACCCCTGAGACTCTGCGCGAAGCGGTCGAAGCTGCTAGAAACACTGTTGCAACAGGTTTGAGCCCGGAGATCCTCAATTTCCTTCCTGACATAGGACCGGACTTCACCTATCGAGGGGAGAGCCCTTGATCTCCCAGAGAATCGTCGACGAATATCATCAACGGGAATTTGGCGAAGAGATGGCTCGCGTGAATTCTCTTCCCAAAGAACAGCGATGGGATTACGTCAGGAAGTTGTGGGCCAAGCTCAAACTGCAGGAAAGTGCGAGGCGCCCGCACGGTCCCGAGAGAATATGGGGGGTTGCCGAGGATTTCTAGGAAGCCGAATCCACCGCTACGGTCGCAGCCAGGCCGCACTCAAATCACGGGCTAGAAAAGGCCGGGTTCAGGCTGGCAGCCAGGTCCATGGCCAAATGTCCGGTTTCTGACAGTCAATCAGAGGCTGATGGGAGCGCCCATCTTCACTGAGCCCGAAGGCCGAAGTTCTAGCGGCTAGAGACGGAGACCCAGGAGGAACCCTCTTGGTGAATCGACTCGATCCACTCCCGGGGCGACTGAGTTGTAGGTGAAAGAGTGGGGTCGACGAGGCGTAGGGCCGTGCCGCCGTCGGGCATCTCGGTGAGCACAGTCGGAG
>CAYRFU010000179.1:0-14921 GCA_964423525.1 uncultured Burkholderiales bacterium
ACCACCCTGGGTTGTGCGGGCGGGTCTGTCTCCGGAAATAAAAAACTCCTTTCGTCACCGTCGGCGACCAGCTTCTGTGGGGCGCGGCCGAGCCGCTCCGGCGGATGCTCTCGATTCTCAGCGCCCGATAGGCAGGGAGGGGAAGGCGAAAGGACCGTGCCTTGGTAGGTCGTTAGTGATATACTCTTGATTGGTAGGTCGTTAGTGATATACTCTTGATCATGGTTCGGAGAAGGGCTTTTGCTCTTACCACAGTTCTTTTGATGTTGGTGGTGCTTCTGATGCTATTGGGGGCTACCTTGACGATGGTTCGAGGAAATAGCCAGCTTACCCGAGGCTATCACGAGCAGACAGCCGCCCTCTACGTGGCCGAGGCGGGAGTGAGCGATGCCCTGGCCCGACTGAAGGCGAATCGTGACTGGCGAACCGATCTTATTGATGAGCCGATGAGTCGCGGGAAAGGGTCCTAAACCATCCGTTTTAGCTCCACCGAGTCGGTCAACAATTTGACCGGCCTGACTCCTGCCGATGGACCCCAGGGAGCGGGGAGTGTGGCCCCGGGCACTGCGCACCTGATCGTGGTGGCCCAGGTGGGTGTGGCTCGGCGGACTCTCGAGGTTGTGGTGGCGGTTGGTGGTGCCGTCTCGGTCGACGCTCCCCTGATCGCCTCTCGAAAGATCTACCTCAAAGGTGATGTTAAGGTCGATGGGGTAAAGGCTCTCGATGACCCAACGCCGGTCGAAGCCTCTATCCACTCAACTTTCGTAGACGCAGGTGACGGATTGATCACCTGGGAGTCTGAGGTCGGAGATGTTGCCGAGGTGACTGGCAAAGTTAGCAGCGCCGGAACCTCGGCTAACGCGATCGACTTTTTCTCGGGGATGGGAACGGTCAACGTGGCCGGTGGTCTGGAGTCGGGAGCCCCTCCCCAACCCTTTCCGTCGATCGATATTGAAGCCCGGGTTGACGCTGCTAGCTCCAATCCCTCGCCGGCCACCAGTCTGGTCGGAAATGTGGCCATACCCAATGGTCAGTACTATCAGAGTGGAGACCTGGTTGTGAACGGCGACCTTCTTCTCGAGGGAGGCGAGCTATTTGTTGAAGGGTCCTTGACTGTCAACGGGGCCATCACGGGAGAGGGCTCGGTCTACGTAAAGGGGAAATCAGTTTTTAGCGGCGATGCCAGTATCCTGGCGACAGTCGGCCAGAACGTCGCTCTATGGAGCCACGGGAGTGTGACTCTACAGGGCTTCAGTGGGTCAGAATATCTTGACAACCTGGCCCAGGCCGATCCCTCTGGCGCAGGCGTATGGTGGCCTGACGCTCGCCAAACCCTGGCCGACCTTCAGGGCCTCTACAATAACGGTTCACCTACCAGTGCTTATGTGGGTAACGGTGTTCACAAAGAGACGGTCGATGATATGCGACGAGTGCTTGGCGGAACGCAACGCGGGACGGGAGCTACCTACCAGGATCGGGCCTTCAACGCCATCGGGCTACTGCGAGCTGCAGTGGACAACCAGCCTCAGAGTGCCGCTCGCGACTTCGTGGCCAAGAAGCTCTACGACATCGAACTGATGCACCACTCGGGTGGATACGACCTGGATGGTAACGCTTTGCCCGGAGGGGCGACAGGAACAATCCAGGCTTGGCTTTCCGGAAATCCTAACGGCGGGGGAATCGTGGACGCCGTTGTCGATCGGGGCTATCTGGCTTTGATGCCCGAGATTCAGGCCATCACCAACTCCATCGACTACGACAAGCTCGGCTCGTCTTACTTTCGGGGGGTTGTTTACACCAACGGCTATCTCTACGCGACCAACGACGTGACCGTGCTCGGTTCGGTGTTGGCCAAAGATGATGGAAGTCAGACCGGTGAGACGATCGACGGCAAAGACCTGCAGCCCGGTGACATTTATCTCGCCAACGGAGTTCGTCTGACCTACGTGGAGTCGATGTTTAAAGACGGAAACCTGGGGGGCGGAACGGGCAGTCTGGCGGTGGTGAGTTGGATGGGCCGATGAGACGTTCTGGTCTCAGCCTGCTTGAGACCGTTCTCGCTCTGGCCGTGCTGGCGATGGCTTTCTTGAGCGTCCTAGCTGTTTTCACTGGGAGCCTTCAGTTGATGCTACGGGCCGACCAAACCACGGCTGCCACAGAGGCAGGTCGCCAGCTTTTGGAGCGTATAAAGGCCCAGGGAATGGTGCCAGTGGCACCAGCTGTCTTCGACGGTCGAAGGCCGGATGGAACCACCGGAGCTCCTCCTCAGCTCTTTCCACCAGCCCCTTATCCCGTGGTCAGAATGGAGGGCCGAGACTATTATCTGCTAGTCGAAACGAGCCGGCCAGCGGTCGACCTGGTGTCGGTCAACGTGACCGTTTTTTGGGACAGATCCCAGCTCAGTTTAGAGACCTATCTCAGTCCTTAGGGGGGGTCGTTTGAGAGAACCAGGAAACTCTACCCCCGTGAGGTGTCGTCCCAGTCTGGAGCAAAAGGGTGCTACCCTGGTTGAATTACTCGTCTCGACAACCATGCTTGTCCTCTTGTTGGGTGCTCTTTTCCTGATCTATCGGATGGGAGCCCGCGCCTGGGCCCAGACTGATGCCCATACCGAGCTTCTCCAGAGCCTTCAGATTGTGACGGCTCGCGTCTCCCGCGAGATGGAGAGAAGTCATTACGGGAGTGTCAGTCTGGGAGCCTCGGGACGGTCGGTCGCCTTTCTTTCCCCTCTCGATGAACAGGGCTTTGCTCTTCAGCCGGACGGTTCTCTAGAGTGGCGGCGCTATCTGGTCTTCTATTGGGACGGGACGGACAAAGTCTTTGTGAGGGATCTCCCCCTGGCGGCCGGGGACCCGCAGATTTACACCCCCACTCCAGTGGAGACCTACGATGGGCCCTGGGGGGTTCGATCGGTCGACTTCTACGCTAATAGTGGCAGGTTGGTTTCTCGTCAGGTTGTTGACTTTCTGGTCGAGATAACCCCGCCTCCTGAACGCCTTTTCCGAGTAAAGGTGAAGGGCGAGAGGAAGCGCTACGGCGACTCCACTCCGGAGGCCGTTGAGGTGGAGCGGTTTGTGTTTCTTCGAAACGGTAATTAGGCAGCGAGGCGATCGGTTTTGAGCCTTGGCCACAGGTGGTCACTCCCGAGAACCTCGATGAGGCCGTCATCACCCGCTAAGTCCGGCTGGGGCAGTGATGAACCGTTGGGGCCGCTAGGCTGTCTCACCAGGCGCTAGGCCTGTGACGGTTGATGGAGAAGTAGAGAGAGAGCCCATGAAGAACACCAGCTATACCCTCACCGGAACCCCTCAGGAACTGTTGCAAAGCCTCGACCAGTTTAAGCAGTCCGACGATACTGCCGAGGCCAAACTCAAGACCGCCAATCATTTCGGTTGCGGTTCTCTTTTGATGGGCGTGCTCTGTTGTTTCCTGTTCGCCTACCAATTTGAAACGTTGGCCCTGGTCGGATTGGTGTTCGCGGGTTTGATGTTCGTGGCTTTTCTAGCTTTGAAGTTGAAGTATTCTGACATGGACCTCGAAGACCGGAAGTTAGACTTGGCCCGAGCGACTCTGGAAACTCTCAGCCACGACCTTTTGCCCAACAAGACCCACGAGCTTCAGCTTGACCTGCGAGACTCCTACAATAGGTGCTTTCGAAAAGGTGTCAAAGGCGGAATTTTTGAGGCTAAGACTCACATTTTCGTGCAGCCATGGTTCAACTTAAAAGGGCGGCTCGCCAACGGCAACGGTTTGACTCTGACTTTACGGCGGGTAGGCGCTTACAAGGTCAAAGGCAAGTGGCGCGTCAAGAGCGGCAAAATTAAGTACAAATCGAAATGCAAGCATCGCCTCCACGAGCAGGTCGAGGTTCAGGTCGTCGGTCTGTCAGTGGAAGGGATCACTCAGGCAGCCGGGCAACCACCCGGCTTGCTAACCCTCGCCCAATGCCAGGAGAAGGCCGACCGTATCAAAGCCAAGCTTACGGTCGGACCCCAAGCCTCGGTGACAGGCTCGCGCGTGGCCGCCCGCCAACTTCCCTGGCAGTTGGGTCAAGACGAGGTCTTGGCAGGCCTGGTCTGGCTCTTCCGAGGAATCGCCCGCGCCAGCCAGCCAGGATAACGGTCAGAGGGCATCTCCCGAAACAATCGGTGAGTCTTTCAGGTCTTTCAGGAATTCTTAAGGACGCGAGCTTAGCATCCGGCTAACAAGAACTAGGAGGAACTATGAGGATTTCGACCTTTCCCTCGCTCCAACGCTCTGCTCTCCTCTCTGAACTGATCGCCGAAACGACAGACGACAAGTTCCGTCAGCAGATCATCGACGGCCTCGCACCGCTCCCGGACCAGGGCCTGGAAGCGCTCCTCGATTACGGGGCTCGCTACCGCAAAAGCGGACTGATCGGCAACCTGCTGAAGATCGGAGTTGCCAATCACAACGTGATGACCCGACAGATCAGCTTTCGCCTTGAGCCCAATGCCGACACCGTCATTCACGAGACCGGCCACGCTTTGAGTAGCATCGCGGCCAAAGACAAGAAATGGCTTTGCCGGTTACCGCTCGTCGGGTCGAACCTGAAAGCCTCCTTCTTCCCCGCTGGTGGAAGCGCTGACAGGCTGCGTGAATCGTACGAATCTTTCAAAGTGAGGGGTAAACTCCCTTTCGCTCTGGCCCTGGCCAAGAGCGGTCGTGGCGAGTTCAATATCTTCGGTGCCAAAGTGCAGGCCGAGAAGTTGGACGATGGCAAAGTAAAGATTACCCGCACAGAACCTTTCCCCAAAGCGCTCCTTTACGGTCTGGCGGGGATGGGAATGGGGGCAGCGCTGGCCGTCACGGTCCCGACCCTCGGGTCTGTGGGCGCTGGCATTGCCGGTTTGGGGCTCCACGGCGTTCTTAGCGGCGCTTCGATGCTGCTGCGCCACCAGGATTACGATCTGGGTGAGTGGGGCACCGCCGAAGTGCGGGGTCGCCGTTTGACTGCCGTGGTAGACCCAGAGGTTCCGACCGGCGGCCACTGGACCAGCGACCCCGAGCATATCTCCAGCAAGCTAGAAGAGTACTATGCTGAGGGCGTCGCCGCCTATATCGACCCCGGCAGGCGCCCGGTTCTCCTGGCCGAGGAGCCGGTTCTGGCCGAGGTTGTGGCCGGTGATCTCGAGCGCCACTTCGGACTTACCTTCGAATAGGCGGTCCCGAACCTACTGCCACGGCTTCTCGATCCGGATCACCCTCCCTGAGCAGCAGAGCTACGGCTTGGCGATGGGGCGTTCGGCCGGGTAATACGGCATGGCAAGCCGAGAGAAGGGTGGCGAGAAGTGACCCTTGGCGAAGTCGCCTGAGGCCAGCTCTTGCTGACTGGCACAGTGGGTGCCCAGCATGAAGGCTTCGCCCAGCTCAAGCTTCACCGGGCTGCGGGTAGAGAACCACCCATCCATGGGCCGCACCGGGATTTTGCCTTCAGCGTGGCGGACCGATAGGAAGCCGGCCGGGGCCTGGAGGTGCTCGAAGCTCTCGAGAGGCACCCTCTGGCCGTTGCGCTCGAAGCTCAGGCCCTCTTCCGAAAGGCCGTGGGCCTGGGCCAGCGCTTGCAGGTTCAGGCGGGCGATCTCCCGGAGGTTGTGGGCCTCTCCCTGGCCGCCGATCTTCTGCCAGGGCAAAGACGAGAAGTCAAAGCCCCGCTCAGCCCAAACTTTGCGACCGAAGAAATCGGCCTTGACGGTCTCCCGAAGGACCGGCCGGTCCAGGCCGGAGTAGAGGTCGCCGAAGAAGTCTAGCACCGTGTCAGCGAAGTTTTTGACAACCCGATCTTCCATCTTCACAAAGGTGTTCGTGATGGCCGCCTCGAGAGCGTCGTCTTGTTTCTTGTTTGGGCTCAACTTGACGCTGAAAATGGCCTCGACATCATCGGTGGTCTGCTCGCGAACCACTCCGTAGAGGACGACATTCGGTCCGCCCTTTTGGTTCTCGACCGTGAAGAGTTCCGTCTTGACCTTTTGGCCGGCTACGGTCTCAAATTTCAACTTGGCGGCCAAGCCTTGAAGTTGATCTGGATGGGCGAACGGTCCTCCGATCGCCTCGGCCAGGCTCCTATCCGTGATGGGACGGGTTTGGGCGAGATCGGCCAGTTCCCATTTGTACTTCTGCTCATCTGGTTGGTCGGTGGCCGCGGCGGTCAAGAAGGAAGCCTCACGAAGCTGGTCACTGGTCTGATGCCAGCGCAGTAGCCTTTGAATCGGTTCAGGTGAATCGGCCACAAAAGCCTCGCGGTCATCGCGTTCGGCCAGAATCTGGTGAAGCTCCTCTGACACGGCCAGTCCGACCAAGGGTGGACAGGTGGTTTGTAGCACCGCTCGCAACACGGGCGCGGCCTCTGGATGGCTGCGCACCCGGCTAACCGGAACCGCAAGAGCACTAGCCACAGCTTTACGCACTTTGGCGGTCGAAGGCTTGGTCACGGTCTCGAGGGACGAGACGACCTCGTCGACCAACTCTTGGGGGGCTTCGAGCTTTCTGGGGGGAGCGGAAGTAGCGGTTGACGAACGAGGAAGATATCCCAGTAGGGCTTTGATCATTGTTTCCTGATTGCTGAGAGCAGCGACAGACCGGGAAAGTCTAGCACAGCCCGCTGAAAAAAAAACTCATAGAGGGTTCACGAACGGCCACGCCCAAAATTCGGAGAGTTTTCAGGTCCGGCCCCTACACTGAGTGTGCTATGATTCACCAGACAAGGGTCTCGAATCATCTCACTTACGGCCGCACAGTCCGACCTTCGGCTCCCGCACTGGAGGGTGACTCTCTGGTAGCCAGTCGGCTCTTGCCGCTAACTGGCCTCAGCCAGATTACCAGGGCTGCCAAACCCAGTTTTCAAAGTCAGCTGGCTGCCCTCTTTCCGACTTCCCTGGAAGAGATTCCCGAGCCTTTCAGGCCCCGCCTTGAGCAGCATGCCGGCATTCTCGTCGATGGTCAGGTGTTAGCAGGGTCTGAAGTTCGTCCGGTGGAGTCTAAGGTGGCCCTGGTCAAAGACGGCGAGATTCACCCTTTGAAGCTCGGCAGCGCCGCTGTTCCCGGGGCCCAGGAGATCGAGAAAGTGACACGCTCGTCTGCCCGAGCCTGGGCCGGTGGTCGGGGAGAATGGCCCTCGATGTCGTTCCAGCAGCGTCGCGAGAAAGTCGGGCGGCTCCTTCGTCGACTCGCGCAAAGAGGTGCTTCGCACGGCCGAGTTCGTCCGGGACGCCATGGATGCGGCCCAGCTGGCCGACCAATTGGCCGGGCAGATCCAGGCCGAGGTGGCCAAGCTCAGGCCGGGAATGCCCTGGGACGAATCGGCGATGTTACCCCCTTCCCCAGAGGACGGCAAAGTCGAGGATATGCAAGAGCGGATTCAAGAGGCTGTCTCCCAGGGGGCGTGGGTTATCAATAGCGAGACAGGCGGGGGGGAGAGCTTTCATTCTCTGATGCACGCCGCCATCGTGGACGGGGTTCGTCCGGGGATGCGTCTTTACGATGAGGAGACCTTCGGCCCCATCGTCACCCTTTGCCGCTATTCTGACGTGGAACAGATGGTCGAACGGGATGCCCACTTGGAGACGGGCCAGCAGGCTAGTGTTTGGGGCCCCAACCGGCAGACCAAAGGGTCTCTGTCGCGAGATGAGAGAGGTGCCGGTTCAGGAGGTGGTCCAGGTCGCGCCCGGCCGTCTGGTCGTCTTAAGTGAGGCTCGGGTGATGGCCCTCGACCTCGACCAGGAGACGGTGGCGGAGCTCTATCAAGCCGAGGTCTTGCCTGACTTTGAGGAAGTCGAGTTGCTCCAGTTGGCGGCGACCCCTGATGGCGGAATCTCGGCCAATGTCCACCACCTCAAGCAGAGCCCCAGTGGACGCCTCTATACCGAGAGCGCTCTCTTGGTGAGTCCTGAGGGAGTGGCCTGGGAGAGTGCTATCCTGGAGAGGGTTCATCGAGTCGAGACGTCCCATTCGCTTCTGGACACGAGCTACGCCCAGATAGGGAACCCCACTCTGACCGACGTCGTGCGCCACACTCCGAGCGGCTCCGAAAAGCTCGGACAAGTGAGAGGAAACCCCAGTTATCTGGCCATCACTGAGGCTGGTCACCTGCTCTTCAGCGGAGGACCCGGTACGCTCTTTTCGCCCCAGGGGGAGAAGCTGTCAGAGTTTACTCTAGGGAGAGGGCTTTATCCCGCCACCAGAGATCGAGGTCGCAAATCGACCACCTCGCTGCTCGTCAGAGACTCAAAGGACCTTTACCTCCTGGACCCGTTGACCGGGGACACCACCCTTCTGACGCTATCGCTGGGAACGCGGAGAGCTCGACTGTCCTAAGGTCAGCGCCATCAAGTTGCTTGAAGTGCTGCCGGCTTTAGCCAGCCGGCGGGATACCTCGTTTGAGTCGTTGAGCCAGGAAGTGCTGGCTTTGAGCCGGGAATTCTCGGGAATCCATCGGGACATTTTCCCGGACCTGCTGGTCGAGGCCTACGACCAGAGCCAGACCCTGGACCAGGTCAAAGCCAGGCTCCAAGAACTAGAGGCGGCCTACAGTGAGAAAGCAGACCCGGTGCTCAGTCAGCAGATTCGAGTGCGCTTGGAGCAAGAATTGGAGGATGGGCGCTGGCCAGCCGAGTCGGAGCAGGCGGTCCTGGCCGAGCTCGAGAGGCTGGCTCAGCTCGAGCGAGTCCTTGGCGGTGAGGACGAGAACTTGATGGACCGAGTTTTTCAACAAGTTCGTGAACGCCTTTCACCCGAACAGGTAGCCCCTAACATCGAGCTTGACGACGGCGGTGTCTTAATCGGGGGCGACTGGGTTCCTATCGAGGACTAGAATCCCATCCTCTCGAATCATGCTTTAGTGGACAGGCTCGAACGAATGATGGAGGAGAATTTCCGGCTGGCTCTTCTCGCTGTACGGGAGCAGAACGTTAAGTTGGATGAAGTCTCAGGCCGACTCTCGACCCGAGTGGACTCTATGTCCACTGAGATGTCCTCTTTGTCTAGTGAGATGTCCTCTCTGTCGAGCGAGATGTCCTCTTTGTCGAGTGAGATGTCCGCAGGTTTCAAAGAGATCAGGATTACTGGGGAAAAGACCGAGTCCGCTCTCAAGAACGCCTTTGACGCAGTCCAAATCGTCGCCGCCGGGATGGCTGAGCTGCGTCGAGAAATGTCCTCCTTCGAGAGTCGGCTGGAACGACTCGAGAAAAAAGCAGGATAGGAAACTATCGACTACTAGCTTTCTTCAGTTGTTCGACGGCCTCGGTTGTTCGCCGGTCCCAGGGCCTTAACTCCGCAAGCTTCTGGGCCGAGTCGAGGGCCTCTTGAGGGTCGCCTGCCTCAACAGAGAAGGCGATAAGACCGGACAAAAGCTCGTGGTCGTTGGGGTTCTGTTCCAGGCTCTTCTTGAGCACCGTGATCGCCTGCTCAAGTCGTCCCAGCGATTGAAGAGCGACGGCATAAACGTAGCTGTAGCGCGGGCTGTAAGGAGCCGCTTTCTCCAGATACCCGAAAGCTTGTTCGACCTTCTTGTCACGCACTAAGAGAAGTCCTAAAGCGTGGAGGAGATCGGGCGAATCCGGGTTGAGCCGCAGTCCCTCCCTGAGTTCTTTCTCGGCCTGGTCGTCTTGGCCCATCAACCGGTAAAGGTCGGCCAGATTGGCCCGACATGGCACCTGCCTCTCATCGAGGCGAAGACCGGTGCGATAGCTGGCTTCGGCTTTCTCAAAATCCTGAAGGCTGACATAGAGCAGCCCGAGATTTAGGTGAGCCTCGGGCCGTTCAGCCTGAGCGAGCTGGGCCTCTTCATACTCCTTCACCCTGGGAGCCAGGATGGTTTTCTCTTCCTCGGTGAGAGAACCTTCGGCCAGGAGACCGGCCGCCAGCCGAGTGGCCTCCAGCCGCACCACCTTCAAGTGATCCTTCAAAGGGGGCCAGACCAGCGTCTTTCGTTGGGGCGGTGGGAACCGCTCGGTTTGGGCGAGGGCAGCTCGCCGAATCAGACCGTTGTCATCGGTCAGGCTGTGCTGAATCCGCTCGAGGGCCTCGGGTGAGTAGGAGTTTGGTGGCAGCAGGCTGAGAGCGGTGGCACGCACCAGGTCGGGCTGCTCTCCGTTGGCGATCAGGTCGATCAGAGCCGATTCACTGCCCGGATGACCCTGGCCTCCGGCGGCTAGCGTCGTCGCGTGGTGGGGCTGTTGTTCCCCATACCAATCCCGGAAGGCCTCGGCAGCCCACTGGTTGGATTTCTCCGTGTGACAGTTGGTGCAAGCGTCGGGGGTGTCAAGCTGAAGGCTCAGGTCCGGTCTCGGCACCCTCAGGCTGTGATCGCGGCGCGGGTCCACGACCATGTAGGTTCGGGCCGGCATGTGACATTCCACACAGCTCGCTCCGGTCGATGTCAAAGGGTGAGGATGGTGTTCGACGGTTTGGTATTTCTGGGCCTGGTGACACTGAAGACAAAGGTTGTTGCCTTCCAGGCGGAGCTTCTGGGTGTGAGGGTCGTGGCAGTCGGTGCAGGCCACTCCCGCTTGATACATCTTGCTCTGAAGGAAGGAGCCGTAGACGTAGACTTCGTCTTGGATCCGTCCGTCTGGATAGTATAAGCCTTCCTCTAAAAGCCACGGCAAGTGATTGTCAAGAAACGGTTTGCCGAGATAAGGCTCAGTTGTCAAGGTGGCCCGTCGAGAGTGGCAGGGGGCGCACGACTCGATCTGGACGTCGGCTTGGGTCGCTTTGGGTCTGGCGTTCCCTGATTCTGGGTCGATTTCCCAGCTATCGTTGCCCTCCAGGTCGGCCACCAGACCTTTGGTAGGGGAGTCCCAGCGCTTGGCTAGCCAGTCCAGGTAATGAGAGCCCGGGCCGTGGCAAGCTTCACACGAGACGTTGCTTTCTGACCAGGTGGTGGCGTACCGATCCTCGCTGAGAGCGTAGCCTTTGCGAAGGTTGGTTGAGTGACATTCGGCACACATGACGTTCCAGTTCTGGTTGGGACCGGTCCAATGAAGTGGGTCCTGATGGGTCACCCTCTCTCCGGGGTAAAGATGAAACCAGCGTTGCCCACCCTGCTCGGCGGGCCGCGTGTCCCAACAAAGACTCAAAGCCTGGTAGCGACCCTTGGGGAACTCGATGAGATACTGTTGCAGAGGGTAGGTGCCGAAGGTGTAGACGATCTCGTACTCCACCGGCTTGCCCCCGGGGCCCTCGGTCGTCACGTAAAACTTGCCGTCCTTCTGGGTAAAGGTGGAGGTGAAACCGAAGTAATCGTGGTGGGCCTCGTTGAAATCGCCCAGGACGGTCTTTGAGTTGGCCGTTAGCATGGCTTTGTGATGGTGGGAATCTTGCCAGTCGCGGTGCTGCTGCTGATGGCACTCGGCACAACGAGAGGAGCCGACAAAGGTTGGTGCGGTCGTGGGTTGCTGGCCGGCACAGCCGGCTAGAAAGACCAAAACCCCAAGCCGCAAGACACACTTTAGCCATTCCATCACAGTTCTGCTGGTGAGAGTCCCAGCAACCTTCGCTCCACTTCTCGCTTTTTCTCCGGCTCTAGCGCCCGGGCGTTAGCCGCGAGCCTGGCCAGGTGTTGAGGTTGGTCACAGTCGAGCAGAGCGCTCACCACTCGCCTTTCCCCCAGGCAGTAGTCGAGAGCAAGCTGGTCCAGGTCATCGAAATGGGGAGCCAGCTGTTGAACGGCCCAGGTCGGGGTGGGAACCAATCCGCTGGCCCTTTTCACGGGACCGGCCAACAGGGCGACTTTTGCTTTGGTCAGGCGGGAGACAAGGGTGGCTGCCTGGCCGGCCTGGAACCAACTATAGGCCAGCAGGCAGACATCCAGGTCAAACTCGATGGCTAGAAGAGCCTCCTCGGTCGTGTCAGCGACCAGGCCTAGATGGAGGGCCCTCGATTCGTCTTTTTGGCGTCGCAGGAAAGGGAGGAGAGAGAAGTCCTGGGGTCGGCTCATCAGGAGAGTGGTGACATAGGTCGTCTGCAACCGTCGCAAGCTGGGCTCAAAATCTTCGGACCTGTCCAGCATCAAGTGGAAGTTGGCTGCGGGAAGGTTCGAGTTGCCGAGAAGGTCACACGATTCCGGCTGAAGGGACGAACAGCAAAAGGAGTTGATTCCCAGTTCGGCGGCCACCTTCAGATGGTCAACGGTGGCTTTGTCGCACCATAACCCGACCTCAGAGAGAAGGGTCCCTCCGAAACCCAGGCTCCGATAGCCTAGACTCAACCAAAGACCTCCTGGTGGAGCTTGTTAAAGCGTTCCAGGCCCTCGGATGGTTTCATCTTATCTAGCCTGCCGTAGGCCTGGATGAGATAGCTTTGAGCGGGGTTCCGGCTGGACACCAGAAGCCTGGGTTCAACCGGTTGGATCAACTTCTGACAGTCGAGGTCTACCACCCCGACCATAGGATTGAGTCCCTGAGTTCTACCTGGTAACCGAAAATAGCGAGCGGCCTCTCGTTTGGGAACTCGCAGCGAGACAACGGTAGCCGGTTGTTCACCTTTTAAGGCGTAGCCATGGAGAGCTGTTCCGAAACAGTCGGCGTAGAAAGCCGGGCCGGGCCGATGCTGATAGTCGCCCTGGATTCCCCGAAAAAGGAGGATTTCATCTCTCTGGCCGGCTAGCCAGGATTCCAACCGGAGGTCGACCACTCCTTTATCCACCAGGTTTTGGTCCTGTTCGAGTTCGGCTCTCTTGAGTGTCTCGACACGTTTCTCTACGCCGGGAGACCACAAAGAACGCCCGTGATAGGCAAGCTTGAGGTTGTTGTCAACAAGAGCCTGAGCCAGTTCATCGGGTTGGTCCAGGAGCGAGCCTAGACCATGAGACTCGATCAACTCGGCCCGGAGCTTCAGGCTACCTGTTTCCCGGTCGAGACGATCGGATTCGGTGGCTTCTTTCTCCTCCGCCAGGCGATTCAACCTTCGCTCAAGATAGTCTTGGAACTCTGATGGCGAGAACTGCTCGCTGTGACCGAACCGGTGGAGCCCCTGGGCGTTTCTACCAAGATAGGTGTAGGGACCAAACCCCCGGTTGGTCACGGCTGGGTAGGTCCGACCGGGCTCAAGATTCTCCCCACCTCGAATCATTTCACGGCGGGACTCGTCATAGAACTGGTAGGCTTGAGACTGCTGGGTGTCTAGCTCTTCGGCGATGCGAGTGACCCGCAAATTGCCGTCAGGTTGGGGAAGCACTATCATCTCTTCTGCTCCCGGGAGTTGGACTTTGGCCTGCAAAGAAAGAGACTCGCCTTCGCTATCAACCTTGGCCCCAGCGTGAAGAAGCGACCATCCCTGGTCGTGGGCTCGGTTTTGACTGGCTTTTCTGCTAGCTGATAAAAGTCGGATCATCGCTTTTCCGTCGACCACCCGCGCCTCGGTCTGGCTGGTCACCTGGACGGGCGTGCTGGTTAGCGGCACCGCGCCCTGACGCCCGAGCAACTCGAACTCGGTGAGAGTTCTAGGGTCAGGCGTGAAACCGAAAGAGTCGACCTCTCGCTCACCCTCCTGCCTGTTCCTCAGTCTGGCGACGAAATTCCCAGAGCGAGCCATCAATTTTTGGAAAGAAATCTGCATCGGGTCTCTTCTAGGAAGTTCCCTGTCGGTCCGGTCGACCCTGCGGATGGTTAGAAAGTGCAAGGACGGCACCTCTCCCGCGCTCCTAGCCAAATTACTGAGAACGCCAGTCGCCGTAGACTACGAAGGGGGCCCAGTAGAAGGGGTGACGATACTCAGGGTGGCTCAGGAGAGCGAGCTGAGCGTGCTGGAAGGCCGTGGCCACATCCTTCCCCTCTCTGAGTGCCCGGTAGGCCCTGACCATAAAGATGGTGGTGGAAGCGTCGTCGACTTTCCATAGGCTGGCCACCACTGTAGGCGCCCCGGCCGCCCAGAAGGCTTCCGCGAGGCTCGTGATGTCTGACCCGGGCAGAGCGTCGCCGAGTGCGGTCTCGCAACCTGATAGGGTCACCAGCCTGATCCCCTCGAGGGGAAGCCCGAAAATGTCGGTGGCTTTGAAGCGGGCGCCTGCCGCTAGTTGGATATAGCTATGGTTCGGGTTCGTGGTCGAGAGCTCTGCGTGAGTCGCCAGATGGAGGAGGTCGGCCGTTCCCAGCGCTTGCCGGAGGCTCTCGAGCGTGGCATCTTTGCCGATGAAGACTTTCGAGCCTGGGTAGAGCGCGCTCAGTGCTCGGACTTCCTCTGCCGCGCCGGGAAGAGAGCCGTCGACGTCCCCGATCCCGAGCAGCCCCTCAGGGTTGGGTGGGGGATTCTCGCGCAGTTGGTAGAGGTCCCCGGCTTTCACCAATTGGACGACTTTTTTTCGCTCGACCAGAAACTCCAACCCTTTCGGGCCTCGGCGGGCCAGGCTCTGGAGAGGCAGGTAGTGGAGTTCGACCATCAGCTCGGCGAGCCCCTGTTCCAAAGGAGTAGAGCTGGTCTTCGGTGGGAAAAAGTTGCACGACGACTGTGTTGGCTGGGAGGGCGGCTTGCAAACGACCGAACTCCAGCGGGTTGATGGTCAAAGCGCGGGCAGCGGCTGGATTCTGGACGCGAAGTTGCCGGACCGATTCAAACCCAGGAGCTCGACACTGGCCTGGTGGTTACCCAGTAGCAGCGCCGCGGGGATGAGACGCATCTCTTTCTCGGCTCGTTCGATATCTGCCCGAGGGTCGGAACTGACCCCAGAGGCTATCAACAGGACCAGCAAGCAAACCAGGTAGCTGCGCATGGGTGCTCTGTTCCCAGACCGCTTCAAGACTCCTCCGGAGACAGACCCGCCCGCACGACCCCGGGTGGTGGGTGGGGCAGGGCGGGTTCAGTTCGGAGGGCTCACAATAGGCTATTCCATGGCTCGTCGCCCTTCAGCTAGTTCGACGAGAAACTCCCGAGAATGGAACGGACTCTGAAGTTGGCTTTGCTGCGAA
>CAYRFU010000180.1:0-14741 GCA_964423525.1 uncultured Burkholderiales bacterium
TTTCATATTGAATCGTAATTTTACCGACGTTTGGGATCAGCACCCGCAGCCACGCAGCCACGAGTCCAGTGGCGACGCCACCACCACCGGCCGGTAGCCCGCCCGCCCAGGGGAGCAATCCTCCTGACTTATCAGCTTCACCGGATACCTCAGCCGAAGATGCAGCCGAAGTCTCGGAGGATGCGGCTCGGGCCGTCGATCCTCAGGAGCAAGCTGAGACCACCGAGAGGGTTGGCGCTGTGGTAGGAGCCTTTTCCGAGGACGCTGAAGAAGCCGACGCCGCAGCCGATGCTCCAACCGAGGAAGAGTCGGCTGAGTGGGGTGAGAAGTTTGGTGACCAGTATTCCGGTGCTGAGCGAGTAGAAGTCCAAAAGTGGAGCCGGGACAACGTCGCCAACTCGACTGTTGATGGCTTCCTCAAGCAAGCCGGCTTCGAGCCCGGCACGCCCGAGTTTCTGCAAGCTCGAAACGACGTCGCTCAGCACAACGAGCTGCGTGACCCCAACCTGATTCATCCCGGTCAGAACCTCTGGATTCCGAAGCCCCCGGCGGCCGAGGAAGCAACCGAAGGGGGTCCAGCTGGAAAAGATTCAAACGCGGCTCCCGCCGGGGCCGATGTGGAACGAGGGGATCCAGACGGAGTGACAGCCGGGGATGCAGACGCGGCTCCAGACGGAGGAGGGCAAGCCGAAGGAGACCAAGATGTGGCAGATCCCGGCATAGAGACAGCCGATGAAGTTACAGATGTGGCAGATCCCGCCGGAGAAGACTCCGCCTCGCCGGATACGCGCCTCAGTGAGCGCGAGACCCTGGAGCGCTTGGGAGGCAACGACTTCCGCTGGGTGGCGGACCCTCAGAACGGGAGTTTCGATCAGTCTCAAGCTGACATCAATGACGACTTGAGGTTGTTCGATGTTGCCGGCAACGACTTCAACCGTGAAGCGTATATGGGGAACCTCACCAACTCGGTGAACCGCGACACAGAGAAGATGTATACCGAAGAGGAGGCGGCAGCTCAAGCCGACAGCCTCCAGGGGGCGGCCCGTTCAGCTCTCGCCGACAAGGGACTTCTGACCTCGCTCGACCGAATGGGCGAAGAGGACGGCCAGTTCTCCGCCGACGATATTCAGGCCCTGGGGACCTTATACACGGATGATAGCCAGAAGGATATCGCGACGTTGCATCAGTACCGCGACGCCTTCGCTCAGGGATATCCCGACGGGGGTGGCGAGGGTCGGATCTTCCGCGAGGGCTTAGAAAGCATCGCCGCCTTGGGTGAGAATGAGGACTTCGGGAAATACCTCTCAGGCGAGCATCAGAGAGACCAGTTTCTCCAGTCTCTTGAGGAGGACCAGCGAGCTTTGGTCGAGCGTATGATGGGCCAGCTTCCCGAAGACTCCCAGCAGCCTTTCGCTCTCCAAACGATGGTGGACACGGCCGGGCGACTAACTGGTGAAGGTTCTATTTACGACACCCTCAATAAGATCGACGGCAGCACGGAGGAGTATGACCCCGGCATCCTCACTGCAGCGAGGTCTTATCTAACCTTTGAGGACATCGAGTCTTCCCTGGCCCGTCAGCAATAGCCCTTGGCCAGGAACCGGCGCGGGCGTCGGTTCCTGGCTATCCGAGCGAAGAGAAAGCGCTGCCGACCACTTTAAGGTGCTCGGGGTTGAACAAACCACGCTTACGAGTGTCGAGATAGACCACCGCTTGCTCCTCGTCCCCTATCTTGAAAGGGAGACAGAGGATCGAGCGGGCACCGTTCAAGAGTAAGCTCTTGGAGGTAGGGATATCGAGATCAGTGATGGCGTCGGCCGTCAAGAGCGGCTCATTGAGATCGATGGCGGAGTCGACCACCCGACGGCTGTAGGGAAAGTCTTCCCCGTCCGGCACTTGGACCACGATTCCTGATGAGGTCAGAACACAGCCTCGATCGGCCTGGAGGCGTTCGACGATGTCGGTCAGAGTCTGGAGCAACAAGCTCTTGGTGAACAGATGAGACACCTGGGGGAAGTAGGACACCGGCAGCCAAATGGCCTTCTAGTCAGGGAGCCCCGAGATCTTCAAAATTCATCCAATGGCCCAGATTGAGGTTGACATTGGTGGGGTTGAGCCGGTCGAGTTCCGCGCCGTCCCACTCGGCTCGAAGAACCCGTTCAGCGGTAGGCTGGCCTCTGGGTCCGACTCGACCCACCGAGGTGACCACAAAAAGTTGGTAAGGGTTGTCCTGGTAACGAGCGTCCACGGTGACCGTTTAGCTTCCCACTAGCTGGCCGTCACTGTCGGTGACTTCCTCGAAATAAGTGTAGGTCTCTTGGCCGAGGGCGCCAGCCGGGGGGAAAGAGTAAATCTTATGGAGTTTCGCTTTGGCGTCTTCAAGACCGGCCCAGGCCAGCGCTTGGGCTTGGGCAGCGGCCACCGAGCGAGTGGCCGATCGATACAGCTGAGCCCGGGTGCCCAGATAGGCCAGGCCTACGATCACCAGCCGAACCGACAAGAGCAGCACGATAGGGAGCAGAACTCCCCGCTGTTCTACTGTAAATCGACGGGGTTGGATACGGCTATCCTTTCCTCTCCCCAGAGGGTCGCTCGCACTCCCACCTGGCACTGCCCGGGAGCGGGAACGAAGGTCCCGGTCTGCTCGGAGAAGACTCCGTTATGGAGGCGAGCCGTCTGCCCAAGACGGTCCAAGGGGAGGATCTTACCGTTGCCTGTTCCGGCAAAAACGACCCACTCAAAGGAGGCGTCGGTGACCACTTGGCCGTCATTGTCGAAAGCCTGGACGGAGAAGTCCAAGGAGCCGCCAGTTGGGACGGGAGTCGGGGCAGCCGGGCTGATAGCCAGTGGGGGGGATCCCCAGTTCCTTACCGGGTCAGAAATATAGGTGACTCCTCGCACCCGACTCTCGCTTCCCGAGGCCTCTCCCCAGACCACATCGACCTGCACTTACTTTAGCGAAGAATTCAGAGCCCGAGCATTGGGTTCAGACGATTCAAAGGCGGAACTGGGGCTATAGACCACCTGGTCGAGCACGGTAGTGGTGACCTCAAACCCGAAGTTGGAAGTGTCGGTGACCCCGTTATGGGCGCTCCCGTCATCAACGTTGTAGCCGGTCCCGCCTGGCCGGTTACTCCAGCCTCGGAGCTCTTCCAGTTTGCTGGTCAAAAGGCTTGAAGCGATGGCTCGGTTCTCGGCCCATCGGTGGTAGCGCATCCCGGTATGAAAAAGCTGAATCACCACGAGTATCAGCCCGGTGAGTAGAAAGAGCGAAATCAACGTCTCGGGCAAAGAGAGCCCCAGCCGAGACTGCCTCATTGGGACCAGGCCGGCTCCTCCATGATGTTGCCCTGGAGGTGGGGCGGGATCTCGCTCGTCAGCTTTGTTGGATTGTGCCATCGAGGCTGCTGATCCAAAGATCTTGGGTCGAGAGGTTTACATAGATGAACCGTTGACCATCAGGAGAGATCGAGGGGTCTTGAGCTCCGCTGAGCAGGACTCGTTCAGCCCCCATAGTCGTTCCTGAAGCCAGGTCCATATCGATGCTCCTCACTTCTTTGTTGCCGTTGTTGGCGTTCCACAAGAAGATGGCGGGCGAGGTGGCAGTGGGGTGCCATTCAGGGTCGTCTGGCTTGGAACTCAAATTTAGAGGGTGGAAATCGGCCCCGGGAGGGTCGAGGCGAAAAAGGAGAGCGTCGTCGAAGTTGTCATGGCAGGTGGCGACCCACTCCCCGTTGGGGGAGATGGCCACATCTTCCCAGTTGCCGGGCAGGATGACACGGTCGTTGGTGCCATCGACACCGATAGCTCGAATCGAGTTGAATTCGTGCAGATACACAATCTGTCGGCCATAGGGAGTGAAGCGGGCTGAGCGTTCGTTTCCGCCCAGGTTGGTTAACTGACGAAGGAAGCCGCCGTCGCTTCCCATCAGGAAAAGATCCCGGTCGCCCCCGTTGCGGTCGCAGCAGAACACGATCAGGGAACCATCTGGTGACAGGTCAGGAAAGTCGTCCATGGCGGGATGGCTGGTGAGCCGCTTCAGGCCCGTTCCGTCGGGCATCACCGTCCAGATGTCATCCAACCAGCGGAACACGATCCTTTCCTGAGGGACCACTTCGAGGCGGACCAGGCCGCTGCCGGAGGCCGTCACAGTGGCTCCGGCCCGGTCTCGTATTTCGGCGGTGAGCAAGAACTGGTCACCAGCCAGAACCTGGGAGTCCGGCCTCCACTCGATCGAGCCGATCCAGCTGGCTGCAGACCGGTCGTAGCGCATCGGAACTTCCCCGTCGGAGTCAAAGCGACCGACCCCGACTCCGGCGCCGCCCTGACGTTCTGCCCGACAAGTCAGGTAGAGGCGTTCGTCCTGATCGGCGTCGCTGGCGTAGACTCGAAGGCTCAGGTGACCCTCCTGGCTTATCGCTCCCGACAGGCCTACGGTCACAGTGTAAGGACCAGAAACTGTATCAGCTTTGGCGTAGGGAGGAGACGGCGTCACCGTGGAAGTCCCGATGGGAGCGGAGCCGAGAATTCGATCCCGTTCGAGACGAGCAGATGATAGGCGCCCTCAAAGATCGGCAAGTCGTTGGTCACGACCTCGCCGTTCGGTAGGAAGACGAAAGTGGGGTCGGGTGAGAGAGCGTCGTCCCAATTCTGGAGCCGAAAGGCGTTGCTCCCCGATTCGGAAGCCAGCCGAGGCCGGTCGATGGTCAAGCTCCCCGAAGCCAGGTCCCAGCTTCCCAAAAAGACACAGACCGGGCTGTTGTCGGGGGCCAACGTTCGGGCCGACACCAGTCTCGGTCGATGAAAGCCCTGGCGGGTATAGAGCGAGCGGCTGCAGGGAGTTGCGCCGTTGTTGCTGGGAAAGCTGACGGCCACCGGCATCCCGTCTGAGACGGCTTGTTCGCGAGCGGCGATGAGGGTGGCCATGACAGTCTGGGCTACCGTTCGGGTTCGGGCTTTGGAAATCGAGCCGCGCCCGGCCACCAGACCCGCCCCTACTAGCGCGGCTAGAATGGCTACCGCAACCAGCAGCTCGACCACCGAGAAGCCGGCCTGTTTCACGGGGCACCCACCGGGGTGTGGGCTCGCAGTCTCTGGAAACTACCGTTCCGTCGATGTCGGTGGAGCTAGAGAGGAGGTAGTCGTGGTTGGCGAGTTCCTCACAAGTAAAATCGATGGCTGCTTCGTTGACCGTCAATGTGGTTATTTCGGGCCCTGGCAGGATAGCCCTTCGCACCAAACCCTGGGCGGTCACCTCATACTCGATGGTGGCCAGCCAGGTCGCTTCGCTGGGTCCCAAACGGCGCCCGGAAGGTCAGGAGGGATGGGAAGCCGCGTCGCCCGGGCATCGGGCAGGACCCGCCGGAAGCGGAGCCGGGGAGCACTACTCAAGCTCCCCGGTAGTGGTTCCAGAATTTGGACTGCCTGACGGAGATCGGCCCGGACTTTGTCGAGCTGCATCAGGTTTTCGAGCCGTTGAGAGCGAGTGGAGGAGAACCTGGTGACACGGCTGTATTCTTGGGCCAAACCGGCCAACAGGCCCACTACCACCGAGACCAGGGAAGCCACGACCAGGGCTTCCAAAAGACTCAATCCCCGCAAAATCACAGTTTAAGTGTAACAGCTTTCGCCGATTTGTCTAGGTTTCGGCCTGATGGACGACGATCTGGTTGAAGGGGATGTCGATCCCGGCCTCGTTGAGAGCATTATAGACGGCGATGAAGAGCTTGCCCAGCATTGGGTAGTAATCGGCGGTGGTGGCCGAAGCGACCACCTTAAGGTCAAGAGAGGAGGCCCCCAAGCCGGTGAAGATGACGGCGGGAGCAGGCTCTTCCATAACAAATTCGGTGGCTTTGGCTGTCTTCTCCAGAAGGGCCATCACCTCTTCGATTTTGGACCCATAGGCCACCCCGACTTCCACCCCGCCGCGTAAAGTTCCCTGGGCCGTAAAGTTAACGATGGTGTTGCTGGTGATAGCCGAATTGGGGACGATCACCACCTCGTTGCCGATGGTGATGATCGTGGTGGCGAAAAGCCCGATGTCTTCGACCACCCCAGTGTGGCCGCCGAGAGTCACCTTGTCGGTCAGCGTGAAGGGGCGGAACAATAACAACATGACGCCGCTGGCGAAGTTGGCCAAAGAACCTTGGAGAGCCAAACCGATAGCCAGACCTGCTGAGGCCAGAATGGCCACTAAGCTGGTGGTCTCGATGCCGACCTTACCCAGGGCCGTGATCACAGCCGCTGCCAGCACCAGATATTGAGCGATCGAGGCTAGAAAGCGCGTTAGAGACTCATCAACTTTGGCTTTGCGCAGTCCTTTCAGGGTCAGCCCGTTGACCCATTTGGAGACCAGCCAGCCGACCATCACGATCACAAGGGCGTAACTGGCCGAGTAAAGCAAAGGAGCAAACGGCTTGAGGGCGTCCGGAACGGGGATTCTATCGAAAGGAATGCTGTTGAACATGGGGCGGCGGTTCTGGCCCTGGTTCGGGCCTCCTTCCTGGGGTCAAAGAGGTCTCTGTACCCGGGGAGCGAAATCCGAACCCGCATGAAACCCGCATTTAAAGCCACTCAGACAACCCCCGATGGACTTCCTCTCCCCCCCGAACGCGACGCTTGTGGAGTAGGCTATATCGCCAACGTTCAGGGACGAGCGTCGGTCAAAATCGTGGCCATGGCCCTCGAAGCGCTGGCCAACCACTCTCACAGGGGCGCTGTGGCGGCCGACGGAAAGAGTGGTGACGGGGCAGGCCTTATGGTCAGTCTGCCTTACGATTTTGCCGCTCGAAGTCTGACTGAGGTTCACGATGTTGAGGTGCCTTCTCGCGGCGACCTGGCCGTCGGGCAGGTCTTCACCCCTCTTTCTCACCCCGGTGCGCGCTCGCGCTGCCGTCGAATTCTGGAAGAGAGTTTGGTGGAGTGTGGCCTCGACGTGCTCGGCTGGCGGGAGGTGCCCCTCGACCTGGGGGCCCTGGGGGAAAGAGCCCTGGCCAGTCGCCCTCAAATTCAACAACTCTTTGTCGCTCGGGGAGACGCAGGGCCCGGCGATGCCTTCGAGCAGGCTCTCTATTTGGCTCGTCGGCGAGCGGAGGGGCGAGCCCGTGAAGAGGAGATCGAGGACTTCTACGTGCCCTCGCTATCTCACCGTACGCTGGTCTATAAAGGGTTGTGTCGGGCCGAGCAGTTGGGACGTTTCTATCCCGACCTTTCCGAGCCTGATTTCCAAGCCTCGGTAGCCGTCTACCACCAGCGTTATAGCACCAACACTTTCCCGGCCTGGAAGCTGGCCCATCCTTACCGTTTGATTGCGCACAACGGCGAGTTCAATACCCTTCAGGGCAACAAGAACTGGATTCGAGCCCGGGAGACGGCCCTCGGCCCCGAAGCCCCCGAAGGCTTGACACCCATCATTGACGACTCATTGTCGGATTCGGGAGCCTTTGACAATGTGCTCGAGTTCTTTGTGCGGCGAGGGCGGCCCATACTCCCGATCTTGCTGATGATGATCCCAGAAATTTGGGAGAACGTCACTCCCGAGGATATGCCGGCGGACTGGCGTGAGCTTTATCGCTATTACTCCTGTCTGATGGAAGCTTGGGACGGCCCGGCAGCAGTCACGTTCTTTGATGGCCAACGGGTTGGTACGATTCTCGACCGTAACGGCTTGCGTCCGGTCCGCTATACCCTGCTGGAGAGCGGATTGGTGGTGTCAGCCTCGGAGGAGGGAGTCCTCGATCTTGCTAACGAGAAGGTGGTCAAACGAGGTCAATTGGGACCAGGCGAGATCCTGGTGGTTGATCTCGAGAAGGGGCGCATTCTCAAGAACCACGATCTCAAGACCGAGCTGGCTAGAAAACGTCCCTACGAACAGTTTAACAACGAGCGGATCCATACGGTCCCAGGCGATCAGTTTTACGGTGAGCCTAAAGCTCGCGGCAGCCTCCTGGCGGGTCCGGCGGCTAAGGATATGCTACACCGGCGTCAGTTGGTCTTCGGCTATACCAATGAAGATGAGATCACGGTGCTGCGACCGATGATCACTCAAGCTAGCGAGCCGATCGGGTCGATGGGTGATGATACCCCTCCCTCTGTTCTTTCCGCTCTCGACCGGCCTCTCTTCCACAGTTTCCGGCAGCGATTCGCTCAGGTTACCAATCCCGCTATCGACCCACTGCGGGAACGACTGGTGATGTCTTTGCATACCTTCTTGGGCCGCCGTTCCAATATCTTGACCGAGTCGCCTGAGACCACCCACCTGCTCGAGATTCCGGGTCCGGTGCTGTCTCGGGCTGCCTTCGAGTATCTACACAACTTAAATCCCAACAAATATCCGGCTCTGGTCTTACGCACGCTCTATCCTGTCCAGGGCGGAGCGTCGGCCCTGGCCGAGGCCCTCGACCGACTCTGCCACGAAGGAGAAACGGCCGTGCGCCAGGGGGCGGCGCTGGTGGTGCTTTATGACGGTGAAGTCAACCCTTTCCGGGCTCCCATTCCTTCGCTGCTGGCTGTCAGCGCGCTCCACCAGCACCTCTCGAACTGCGGGCTCAGGCTCAGGGCGAGTTTAGTGGTGGCCAGTGGAGAGCCGAGGGAGGTCCATCATTTTGCCTGTCTTTTGGGCTATGGGGCTGATGCCGTTTATCCCTTCCTGGCTCTTGAAACGATCGCCAAGATGGTCCAGGAGGGAGGACGCCAGATGAAGGGACTGGAGGTGGCTGAGGCCCATCGCAACTTCATCCAGTCGGTTGAGAAAGGTCTGCTCAAAATCATGGCCAAAATGGGCATCTCCCTTCTGACCAGCTACCGAGGAGCTCAGGTCTTCGAAGCGATCGGTCTATCTCGCTCTCTGGTTGGTCGTTACTTTCCGGGCACCGCTTCCACCCTCGACGGCAAGGATTTGGGTGAACTGGCCGCCGCCCAGCAGCGTCACCATCATCAAGCCTACAACGAGAAGGCCGAGGAGACGCTGACTCGGCTAGCCAGCTATGGGTTCTATAAGTACAAAAAGGGAGGTGAGCTCCATCGACTCAGTCCGGTGCGGGTGAGAAGGCTCCACAAGATCTTGAAAAAGGGTGAGAAGATTCTCCAAGACTCGCCTGAGGAAAGCCCTTTCACCGCTTTGCCCGAAGGACCCGAAGGGTTCCTCGAGTTCGCTAACGAGGATGAAGGGGCTATCGGAATTCGCGACTTGCTGGGCTTTGTTCGCCACCGCAAACCCCTGGCACTAGACCAGGTCGAGCCGTTATCCTCGATTGTGAGTCGGTTCTCGACGGGGGCGATGAGTCACGGTTCTCTCAGCGCCGAAGCCCACGAAGACCTGGCTATCGCCATGAACCGCCTGGGAGGTTCCAGCAATTCCGGTGAAGGGGGAGAAGAGACCTCGCGTCTTGGCACCGAACGGGAGAGCCGCATCAAACAGATCGCCTCGGGGCGGTTCGGAGTCACCCCCAGCTACCTGGTCTCGGCTGAGGAGCTCCAGATCAAGATGGCTCAGGGCTCAAAACCGGGCGAGGGGGGTCAGATCCCTGGTCACAAGGTTAGCCCCGAGATCGCGGCTATTCGTCACACTAGCCCAGGAGTGGCCTTGATTTCCCCTCCACCTCATCACGACATCTACAGCATTGAAGACCTGGCTCAACTGATCTTCGACCTTAAGAGAATCAACCCCACCGCTCGCGTCTCGGTGAAGCTCGTCTCTGAGGACGGGGTGGGAACCATCGCGGCGGGGGTTGCCAAAGGTTTCGCCGACGTCATCCATATCAGTGGCAGTGATGGAGGAACAGGGGCCTCTCCTCTCTCTTCGATCAAGTTTGCCGGGATGCCCTGGGAGGTCGGTTTGGCTCAGGCTCAACAGGTGTTGGTGGCCAATCGCCTCCGCCACAAAGTGCGGCTGCGGGTCGACGGCGGGTTTTTGACCGGTCGGGACGTGGTGGTGGCGGCTTTGCTCGGCGCCGATGAGTTTTCGTTTGGAACGAGCGCCCTGGTGGCCGAAGGGTGCCTGATGGCTCGAACCTGCCACACTAACAACTGCCCGGTGGGCATCGCCTCCCAAGACGCCAAGTTGCGAGCCAAGTATCCTGGGACACCAGAATCCGTCATCGCCTACTTTCTGGGGGTAGCTCACCAGGTTCGAGTCATTCTAGCGGAGCTTGGTTTCTCCAGTCTTTCAGAGGTGACCGGAAGAACCGAACTGCTGGAACAGGCCCTTTGGTATGAGCAAGCGGGCCATCTAGACCTCTCGCCTCTCCTGTGGCGACCCCCCGACGACCTGGCGACCTGTCACCAGGGGGAGCGCAACGACCCGCCCCAAAGGGGTCGAGACCTCGAGAAAGGGCTGTTGGAGAGACTGCGCCGAGACTTCGATGAACAACCCCTCGAGGTGGGTCTGATTCAGATTTTCAATGTCGACCGCACGGTAGGGGCTCGTCTTTCGGGCTGGGTGGCCTCCGGTTGGGGTGACCAGCTGGCTGACAAGACGTTCAAGATTCTTTTCGAGGGCACGGCTGGCCAGAGTTTTGGCGCTTTCACCTGCCAGGGCGTCTGCCTCGAATTGACGGGAGCCGCTAACGACTACGTCGCCAAAGGAATGGGGGGAGGAGAGGTGGTGGTTCGGCCCTCGAGCTCTCATCTCAAGAGCCAGGACAACGCCATTATGGGCAACACTGTACTCTACGGGGCTACCGGTGGGACGCTGTTGGCGGCCGGACGAGCGGGGCAGCGGTTCGCGGTCAGAAATAGTGGCGCCACGGCTGTGGTGGAGGGAGTGGGTGAGCACGCCTGCGAGTATATGACCGGCGGTACCGTGGTGGTGTTGGGCCGGATCGGTCGAAACTTCGGAGCCGGAATGACCGGCGGCCAGGCCTATCTCTACGATATCGATGGCTCTACCCTGCGCAAGATCAATCAGGAGCTGGTGGAAGCTCTGCCGGTCGAGGATGATAGCGAATTGAAAAGGCTGGTGGGCTACCATCAGGAACGGACTGGGAGTCGCTGGGCCCAAGAGCTTCTGGAGCGCTGGCAGCCTTCCAAGTTTTTGAGAGTCGCTCCTAAAGCTCAAGCGGCCTCGATCGAGGCCGAGAACGAAGGGGTGGTGGCGGGCCGATAAGGCGCTACCTGCCTTTCCTTTTGATGCTCCTGGTGGCGGGCTGCAGCCCTCCCCAGGGTCGACCCGTGGTCGAGAAAACCCCCCTCAAGGTGGTGAGTTCTACCCCGTCTTTTAAAACCGTGACGCCCAGCCCACTTCGCCAGCCCGAGTCGAAGGGAGAGGTGGTTGAACTCGCTCTCGCAGAGAGCTTAGACGGCGAGCCTGCTGAGCGATTCTCCGCCGATGTCTCGGAGATCTTTCTTGCCTGTCGATGGGAAGGGGTTCCTGAAGGCACCCTGGTTCGGTCGGTCTGGACTTTCACCGGTTCCGAGGTTCGCTTCTCGGCCACTGATGCTCAGATGGCGGCCGGGTCGGAGGCGATTTTCAGTCTCGAGCAACCTCCTCAGGGATGGCCGGTGGGAGACTACCGCGTCGAGTTGTTCCTGGGGGCAGAGCGCTGTCGAACGGTCTCTTTTTCCATCTTCCAACCGCAGCCCGTGAAGTCCGCAGAGCACCCTGGTCCGGTTCAGTTGGCCCGTCAGCTGGTAGGCCAAAGCACAGGCGACGAAGAGAAGGCTAGAGCTCTCTACAGCTGGCTCACCCAGAACATCACTTATGACACTCAAGCCTATTTCAGTGGAGACTATGGCGACAACTCGCCGGAGACTGTTCTTCGCCGCCGGAGTGGAGTTTGCTCAGGCTATGCTCGCTTGTTCAAAGTGATGGCTGAGGCAGTGGGCTTGGAGGCAGCTGTGGTTGTCGGTTTCTCCAAAGGCTACAGTTTCGACGCCAACGCTCCTTTGAAAGAGTCGGATCACGCCTGGAACGCGGTCAAGATTGAAGGGCAGTGGCGACTGTTAGATGCCACCTGGGGGGCAGGCTATATCGACGAGCGTCGGCGTTTCGTTCGCCAAGTCGATCCCCATTGGTTTCTAACTGATCCAGAGCAGTTCGTCTTCAGTCATCTTCCCGAGGACCAGAAATGGCAGCTTCTAGACCAGCCGCTATCGGCCGAAGACTACCGAAGGCGTCCCCGGGTGAAGCCGCTCTTATTCGACTATGAGCTAAAGTTGGTGTCTCATCCTGAGGCTTTGATCGAAGCCGAAGAGCAGCTCCAGGTGGTGGTGGAGGCCGGTCAACCCTGCGGCCTGATGGCTGCCTTAGAAAGAGAAGGGGAGAAGCTTGAGGGCTACACCCTGGTCAGTCGTCTCGAGAGCCGCTTCCAGGTCGATGTCTCGTTGCCTCAACCGGGCCGGTATCGCCTGCTTCTGTTTGCCTCCGAGCCCGGTGCTGAGAGGGCAGGCTTAGCACTGAGTTACGATTTGCTCTGCTCTTCCGGGGGCGGAGAGCCTTTTCCCGACACCTTTCAGGACTATTCGCGCCGTCAGGCTCGACTGATTGCGCCTCGCTCTCGGCGCCTTCAGAGCGGTCTCAACCGATTCGCTTTGGTCGTGCCTGAGGCGGACCTGGTCTATGTTCAAAGTGACAACCAGCAGTGGCCTCTGGAACTGCGCGAGGGGGTCTGGGAGGGAGAGGCGGATCTGTCTGGTCTAGCTCAGGTCTACGCCGGTTTTGAAGGCAAGAGTCAGACCGAGGGGCTTCTCGACTATGAGGTCGAGTAGGAGGCGAGCCTGGCCGGCGAGAATTTTTAAGGAGTATGTCGCGAAAGAAACGCCGGGAGCAGAAGACCATCAAGATTCGAAAGGTGTGGGGTCTGGAACCGTTCCACTGGGCCCTCATCGCTATGCTGGCCCTTAGTCTTGGGGCTCTTGGTGTCTACCAATTTCTTGTGCGATGATAGATTGCCAGGGATGGTCCTGAGGGAGAAGGAGTCGAGCAGCTCCATCCGAACCCCCATTTTACCGCCTACGACTGCCAACGACCGGGGGGGAGAGCGACCGGACGGGACCGTCTTGGAATTCCTCGAATCGTTCGAAGACCATCATCACGCCGCTGTTCATATGGCTGCTCATGCCGAAGCCTGCTTGCGGCTGGGCCTTCCTTTTTCGGCCGTCAAAGTTCGCGGCTACTGGGGTCGATTCTACGCACCTCAGCTCCGTCCCAGTCGCCACCTTCTGGCTCAAGCCATTCATTCGGTGCTGGCTGGCCCGGTGGCCGAGAGCCGGTGGCGGTGCTGCGATGTTCTCGAGCTTCAGTCCCTGGACCTGAGCGATCGGGCTCGAACCGGCAACGATCTGGCCCTGGCTCGCCGTCTCTGCCGGCTTCTTGCAACCGAGACCCTGGAAACTTGGCTGGACCATTGCCGCCACGAGGTGGACCGGCACTGGCCGCGGATAGAAGCCTTGGCCGAGGCGCTCCTCGTTCAAGACCTTCTGCTGGAGAAAGAAGCTAGCGACGTTCTAGAAGGAGTTGAGCCTTCGACGACGACATGCTCGAGTTATGGTTAGTGTAAACACGACAACAAAAGGGACTATCGGGATTCTCACCGGGGGCGGAGATGTTCCTGGCCTGAACCCAGCTATTCGGGCCGTAACCATCCGCGCTCTGCGCGAGGGCTATCGAGTCATCGGGCTACGTCGCGGCTGGGCTGGTTTGATCGAGCTTGTTCGCGATAAAGACGCCGACAACTCCAACAATTTCCAGGTGCTCACAGAACCGCTGGTGAACCGGGCCGGCCGCACAGGGGGCACCTTCCTGCACAGCTCCAGAACGCGACCGAGTCACGTTCCCAAGGTCAATGTGCCCGAGCACCTGCGCTCCGAATACGACCAGGATGTCAACGACCTCACAGCCGAGGTGATCAAAAATCTTGAATGGCTCGGAATCGACTACTTGATCCCGATCGGCGGTGACGACACACTTTCTTACGGCGTTCACCTTTTCCGTAAGGGGGTCAAGGTGGTAGCCATCCCCAAAACGATGGACAACGATGTGCCGGGAACGGATTACTGCATCGGGTTTTCCACTTGCGTGAGCCGCACCATCGAGCTGACCCACAATCTACGGACCTCGGCCGGTTCCCATGAGCGGTTCCTGGTGCTGGAGGTTTTTGGGCGTTACGCCGGGTTCACAGCCATGCTGCCGACCATGGCAGGAGCGGCCGACCGCTGTGTGATTCCCGAGTATGAAGTCGATCTTGAGCACCTTACCGAGTTGCTGGTGGAAGACCGCACTCGTCATCCCAGCAATTATTCTGTCGTTCTGGTCAGTGAAGGAGCCCGGTTCAAAGGTGGCGAGATGGTCTTTGAGAACCAGGAGAAGGATATGTTTGGCCACGCCAAACTGGGCGGTATCGGCGATCTGGTTTCGGCCGGTCTGAAAGCGCTCTCCCCCAAGTTTAACAAAGGTCGACGGATCAACGTCATCAACCAGCGTCTCGGCTACATGGTGCGGGGAGGGTCGCCTGATGCCATCGACTCGATGGTTCCGATGGCCTTCGGTAACCTGGCCCTGGACCTCATCCTCGATGGGATCGACGGGCGTTTGGTGGTGTTGCGCAACGGTCGCTACGACAACATGCCGATCGACGTCGTGACGAGTACTAAGAAGCTAGTCAACGTGTCCAAGCACTACAACGTAGATCGCCTGCGGCCGATCTACAAGAAATTTGAAATGAAGCCCATGTTCTTGGTCACCTCGGAGGACGACTAGAGGGCCTGTTGACATTCGACTGGCCGAGGAAGAAGGGTTATAACAC
>CAYRFU010000181.1:0-4161 GCA_964423525.1 uncultured Burkholderiales bacterium
GTCGGCGCAGCCGCTGTAGTGACAACCTGATAGGACCCTGTAGCCTCATCCCAAACCAACTGGATACCAGAGTCATCATCAGCTACCGGCTCTGGTTCGGGCTCTGTGAGCTGAGGCGCCGCGACCTCAGGCGGAGGCACCTCAGAAGCAACGGCTTCCGGCGCCGGCAAAGGAGGCTCCGGGGACTGGGTCTCCGGCTCGGCGATGATACCTTCAGAAGGGGAAAGCTCGGGAGCGGGCGAGATGATTTCCGCTTGTGGAACAGGCGCTGGCGAGGGAGTCACAGAGGTCGGAGTCCCCGTGACCGGGGCACCTGTCAGAGAGGTTACCTCGGGCAACTCGCCCACCTCGAGCGAACCATCGTCACCGAGCTGCACCTGAGCCTCTAGCTGCTGCGTGCTCAGACAAGGTGTCAGCTCAAAGCGGACATCGTCCTTTTTTAGAGTGACCTTGATGTCTACGCTACCGTTCTCTTGCCTGGGCTCGAAATTTTGGGTCCAGTCTTCGAAGAACTGACTGCAGGCTTTCACCCAAACGTGAAGCAGTGGCAGATACTTTCCGAGCTGTTCCCGACAGAAGTCGACATCGCCACTGGCCACGTGGAGTTTGAGGCGACGAGCCCATTTCGGGAGGTCTTCGAGCCCTCGAACGGGCCTTCCGGCTACCTGGAGCCAGCGGGTATGGCGACGGGGCGCTAGCCGGCTCGACTGCAGACGGCTGGAAATGTAGAAGACGTCTCGAAGACTCTCGTAGGCTGGGTGGTGGGGATGGGCTTGCCAGTCGTTAAAAGCCTGACGGAGGAGCTTCTCAGATTGGACGATGGAGGCGCTGTCCTCCAACAAGTAGGTAATGTTGTGTGAGAAAGGTCCGACCGATTTCAAAGCACCGGTGGCCGCGCCGGCGAAATACCCGGTCAGCAGTACCAGAGCATCTCTCAGGAAACGGCAGGCCTCAACGGGGCTGTCATCTTCCAGTGCAACGCCGAGCTTCTCGACCAGTTGAACGAGAAGCGGCGGACTACCCGGCGGAAGGGCCGGGACCTTCGATTCGATGATCCCTTTGCTCATGCTTAGATTTGACCTGAACTCCCAAGACAAGAGTCCAGTTCATCCCCCATCACTTCGACGCAGCCTTCGACCATCACAACTCTTCTCCCCACCACGAGGTGGGGGATTTCAACAACTGGGATGGCTTCGGTGCAATCGGTAACGTAGAACTCGGCCCAACGCCTAAAGAATTCCCTCCCCCTGCATGAAAACCTGTCCCGTTCATCAAAACTCGCTTTTGCCTCCGGCTAGCAGGTTGAGCTTGTAGCCACCACTCGCTAGCGAACCTCGGTCGAACGAGGGTATACAAGACACCTCTAGATTCCCCTCCTAGCCCAGTGAAACATCCTCAGAGTGCCTGAGACCTGAGTCGAATACCGATTTCAAAGCCTGGAGACATAAAGAAAAGGTGACCCAAGGCCACCTCAACTCGTAAAAACGGGACGCTTACTTGACGGCGTCTCTCAGTGCCTTACCGGGACGGAAGGCGGGCACCTTGCGGGCTGCGATTTTGATCTTCTCGCCCGTGCGAGGGTTGCGTCCGGTGCGACCTTTACGCTCGCGGATCTCGAAGCTTCCAAACGGGATCAAGCGGACGCCACGTCCTTTCTTGAGATGCTCCTGAATGGTGTCGAGAACCACGTTCAGGGTCTCGGCAGCTTCTTTTTTTGACCGATTGGTCCGATCGGCGATAGCAGAAATCAGGTCTGCTTTACCGATAACTTTAGGCTTCTTAGCCTTTGATTTGACCGCCATTTGAATACCTCCAAGTGCGATAGTTTAATGAACGAACCCCACCTTCTCGCTGCCTGCGGCTGTTCCTCCTCGAGAAACCCTTTAAAACAGGGATCTCCGCCCCCTCAGGAGCCTCAAAACCTGATTTCATGCCGAAAAGAGGCTCAAAAACGCAGTCCTAGCCCTCAACCAAGCGGTCTGGCGGGTCGTTGATTCAATTTTTTCTTGAATAAAAATCAAATCCCTCTCCTCCAAAAGGCACAACCGTTCGGTCTTTTGGATTGCTATCAACATTTATGTAACCTCCTGGTGCCTTCCCTCTCCATACATTACGCCCGGGGGATGAGCTGAACCCCTAGCAACGGGCGAATGAGAGGAACCATACCATGGCGCTAGCTCCGGCTGACGGAAGCCTTTACAAATTTCATCAGGGTGACAATATCTACAAAGTTCACCCGAACCGGCTCGACCGCGCTAAGGCGATCGACAAGAACCAAGACTTCGAACTACAGGACGAGGAGATTCTCGAGTATCTTCGTGACCAACTCGACATGCGCGACCCAGAGGTTTGTGATGTCGACACGAACCGTGTCCTAAAAGAGTTCAAAGATAATCTGCAGATGAAGAGGCCCGAGTCCTTTGACTCCTACCCCTCCTATGAAGAGATGTCCGCCGACTTGAGCCGTCTCGAGCAGACCTATCCGGGCCAGGCCCAAAAGGTCAGTCTCGGCCAGACTCACGAAGGCCGCGAAATATGGGCCCTCAGAGTGACCGACGACGTAGCCTCTGACACCAGCGATAAGCCAGCCGTTGTCGTTACTGGTTGCCACCACGCGAGAGAGTGGGCTACCACCCTCGTGCCGCTCAGCACTGCCGAATCAGTTCTCGAAACTCACGCCGCCGGACAGACCGACAGACTGGAAAAGAGTGAACTGTGGTTCGTCCCCATGGTCAACCCGGACGGTTATGAATACTCCCGTGAGTCCGACTCCTGGTGGAGGAAGAACCGTCGCCCTATCGAGGAGACACCCTGTGGTCCCATCGAAGGAAGAATTCCGGTGGGAGTCGACTTGAATCGCAACTATGCCGACAACGACCCTTCCCACGCGACCATTTATCGGCCCGAGGTTGACGACCCCTGCAGCTACCGAGATGACGGAAGGGCCACCAGCGACAATCCTTTCCAGAACACCTATCGCGGCCCTGCCGGCGCCTCCGAGGTCGAAGTCCAAAAGATGCTGGAGCTTCAGCTCGGACGCGGCAACGTGAAGGGCGTGATCGACTATCACTCCTATGGAGGCATGATCCTCTACCCCTGGGGCCACCAGAGGGAGGAGGTCGAGAACGTTGACACTTATCGAGCTATCGGTTCAAAGATGAACGACGCCCTGGGGGATCGACGATACCGCCTGATGCAGAGCGTCTCACTTTATCCGACCACCGGCGGCTCGCACGATATCCACCACGCCAACGACATCTTCTCGATCACGATGGAAATCGGCAACAGCTTCCATCCTCGCGAGGAAGAACTCGGCCCGATTGTTGAGAGGAACACCCGGGCCACCCTGGTCTTCATTGACGAAGTGCTAGCTCTAGAGGGAGACCCTGATCCCGATCCCGATCCCGATCCCGATCCCGAGCCTCCTCCTGGCTGCAGCCCCTTTGGATTCTAGCCGTTACGGCGACCATCTGGTCGCCGTTTTCATTAAAAGTGCTCGTCGGGAACGGGTTGTCGGTCGTCTTCGTCGGGGATAAGCGCCTTCAAGCGGTCCTGAAGAGCGGGATCGATATCGAGGAATTCAATACCGGCCACGTGGCGGTTGCAGAACCCGAAGTCCCACGACTCTTGCCAGACAACCCGAGCGCGGGCTGGACCGACCGCGTCACCGTCGAGCACGAGGGAAACAGGTATCTCGGAGCCGTCGGGCAGCTCGCTATCAGTGATGATGCGCATACCGTGTCCTTGGCTGCCAAGTCCCACGACATGGACGACCTTCTGGCCGCCGATGTCGCACACGATGTTGTCATCGGCCGCCAGTCTGACGTAGCGCCTGCGGTTGGGGCTAGTTTGACTCATGACGCCGTGGATTTCTGCGACCTAATCCTCGTTCCTCTGCGGGCTAAGGACAGAGGGAATCGCTTTCAGGGATGCCGGCATCCCTTCTGCAGGGAACGCACGTACTGAGCCAGGGTGTCGATCTCTTGCTCACTCAGAGTCTCCGCGAAAGCTGGCCTGCCCGACTCGGCGATGCCTGTTCGTATCGTCCTGGCGACAGCGCCAGGTCCGCAGCCGAAACGATAGGGGCGCAGGGTGAGATTGCGCGGCGGCTGGGGCATCACGGCAGCTGCCGGTCCGTCTCCCAGACCCTGAGGCCCGTGG
>CAYRFU010000181.1:4171-14710 GCA_964423525.1 uncultured Burkholderiales bacterium
CTGCTGCTTCGAGCTTCTTGCGGCAGTGCCGCTGGAAGAGTTCCTGACCGGGCTCGGCCGCGACCGAAAGACCTAGCAATAAAACAACGAAGACGACTCTCATACGGTTTCATCGTAAAACCCCAGGAGTGTCTGGTGGATGATCTTGATCAGTGTGGGCCCCAGCGGCCGATGATAAGGTTTATTTATATCAATAATTACATATGATGGAGGTATGGAAAACATGACCAATCCCGAACCTGTTGTCAGCATCCCCCGCATCAATGACCCCGCTCCCCCATTCGATTGCCTCACGACCGACGGCCCTCGTGCCCTGTCAGACTATCAGGGAAAATGGCTTATCATCTTCAGTCACCCGGCCGACTTCACCCCTGTCTGCACAACCGAGTTTATAGCCTTCCAGGCCATCTATCCGCAACTCAGAGAAAGAAACTGTGAACTTCTGGGCTTATCGATCGATAGCGTCTACTCCCACATCGCCTGGTTAAGGAACATCGAAGAGAAGATGGAGGTCGCCATCGAGTTTCCGGTCATCGCCGACCTCGATCGTAAAGTGGCCACAGCCTACGGGATGGTCCATCCTAATGAAAGCGGCACCGAGACCGCCCGTGCCGTGTTTCTGATCGACGAGAAGCAGATGATCAGAGCGGTCATTTATTATCCTCTCACCACCGGACGCAACGTGGAGGAAATTCTGCGTTTGTTAACCGCGCTGCAGACCAGCGCCCGCCAATTGGCAGCCTGGGGAGAAAGCCATCGTGCCGCCACCGAAAACCCTGGAGGAAGCGCGGGCCAGAGCCAGCCAAGGTGACGAGAATACCCGGGACTGGTATTTCCGTAAACAGGAACTCCCTCAGCCCAGCCACGTCTGAACCTGGAGGTCGCTATGAAAATGCACTTTAAGACCAACTACCGTTGGACCCATGAGAGTCGAGGAATAGTGGAGTTAGGGGAAGGACGAACCGACCTGGAAGTCGCTCCGCCGCCCCAATTCAAAGGCCCTGAAGGTCTTTGGAGCCCTGAAGATCTCTTCGTATCGTCTATCGAGACCTGTTTCTTTCTCACCTTGATGTTCCACCTGAAACAGAACAAAATCGAACTGGTGGAATACTCGAGCCGGGCCGACGGCCTGCTGGAGAGAGTGGAGGGCAACCTCTGTTTTACTCAGGTAGACCTCTACCCCCGCGTGGTGGTCAAAAACGCAGCCGAAAAGATGGCCGAGTTGTTGGAGAAAGCAGAGAAGGGCTGCCTGGTGGCCCGCTCGGTGAAGTGCGCCATCAACCTCCATCCCGAAATCTTGACACCAACCGAAGCCTAACTTGAACGCCATCCGCAGCCGGTCGCCAGCCGGGCTAGGCGGGTGGCGTTTCTTTGAGTTCGGTCACCAGCGAATAAATCACCCGGCGAGGCTGGCCTGACAGCCGAGCTCCTATCGAAGCGATTTGACGCGTCGACAAGCCCTGCTCTTGCAGAAAACGAAGAAACTCGAGGTCCACCTCGCCACCCTGAGCGTGTTCGCCAGGAGCGATCACCAGCACGTACTCCCCCCGAGGAGACTCCTCGAGTCGAAGCAACTCCCCCAGGGAAGTCAACCTGAGAGTCTCAAACTTCTTCGTTAACTCTCGACCCAGAAAAGCCAGTCGCTCTGGGCCGAGATGCTCGACCAGGTCCCGGAGTGTGGCCTCTAGTCGGTGGGGAGCCTCGAATAGCACGATCGTCCGAACCTCCTGAGCTAACTCGCGAAGCACCTCTCGCCGAGCACTCCCTTTGCGCGGCAAAAATCCTTCGAAGACAAAACGACGACTGGGTAGCCCGGAGAGAGCCACAGCTGTGGTGAGGGCGGAGGCCCCCGGCAAACAGGTGACGGCCAAACCCCGCTCGTGACAAGCTCTCACCAGAGTCCAACCAGGGTCGGAGATGGCTGGCATTCCGGCTTCGCTCAACAGAGCGACCTGCTCTCCCGATTCGATCCGCGACAGAAGCTGCTCAGCTGCGGCCTCCCGATTGGCCTCACGAAAAGGAGTGACTCGCCCCGATAGACCTAACGCTGAGAGGAGTCTGCGGGCGGCCTGAGGCGATTCGCTGGCAATACAATCAACCTGGCCTAGAAGTTGGCACGCCCGTTGGCTGATGTCTCCCAGGTTTCCGATCGGAGTGGCTATCAGATAAAGTTGGCCGGACTCCATCGGGGGACCTTACTGACTTGGGCCTCTCACCCCTCCAAAAGGACCTCTCAACTCCCTAACGACGACAAGTCAGCCGACAGCGAATAAGCTAGAGTCTATGAGAATCTTGCCTTCCACCCCCAATCGCTACCCGCGCCAACAGCCGCCCTCTCGACCCAACCCGGTCGCTAGCCTAACTCGTTGTGTGGGCATGGGGGCCTTCAATACTGTGCCTGGAGTCGGATTGATGCCCAATCTCGCTCAATGCGCCCGAGCCAGCTATCAGCTCAAGAATCATCTGGGCACCCCGGCCGACGTGGCTCAAGTGGTCGGCATCAGTCTCAGTGCCGGGGAAGTGGTGAGTAATCTCCACGCGATGAGCCTTCACCCCCTGGCTCTCGGTATCGCATTCGGAGTCGGATTCGGGATTCAGGGGCTCAATGAATGGGCTCAAAGCCGGGAAGGGGACAACCGTGGAAATTTCCAGGACTACTTTAATATGAAGGTTCTAGATTCGGCCTTGCGGGATGTCTATCGCACGCCACTTTCATGGCTTCAGCCCGCTCCTGAAGCGCCCCAGAAGCCACCCGACGCGGCCCAGGAACTCAGCGACTTGCTCTACGACAGTGTTCTTTTAGCCGGAAAGGATTGGGCCGCAGCCGCAAGAAGCGTCCTTCAGGGCACTCCGGCTGAGCCCGTGGTCCGTGGTCTCCAACTGATCCCCGCCGGCGGAACGCCGGCCGAGCAACTTCACCAGCGGTGCCAAACTCTGGCCCAGGCCGTGGAAAGCAACGGTTTGATCCGGCGGGCCGTTGGGGCCAGCAATGTCGCCACCGTCAAAGTGATGGCCCAGCGCGTGGACGAACGTCACCGATCTGGGGCTACGCCGAGCCGAACCCTGGACCAGTGGAAGACCCGATTCGAGACTCTCCAGTCTTGAGTCGGGAGAGGCACCTCTCCCGACTCAGGACTCAGGTCGGCCTAGATCCAGTGGGTGTGATGGGGGTCGTAGTCGAGAATCTCGCCCGACTCAAAGAAGATGGGAAGCTCCCGAGCGGCACTCTCAGGGGAGTCCGAGCCGTGAACGCAGTTGCAATCCACCCTCTGAGAGAAGTCGCCGCGGATGGTTCCCGGGTCGGCTTCGGCGGGATTGGTGGCTCCCAGCATCTTGCGCACGACGGCGATGGCTTTGACACCCTCGAGGCAAAGAGCCACGATGGGACCTGAGGTCATATACTTGACCAGGGGAGCGTAGAAAGGCTTGCCGTGATGGGGCTCATAGAGCTTGCCAGCGCGGGCCTCGTCCATCTGCAAAAGCTTCATCCCCAGAACAGCCAGGCCACGCGACTCGAAGCGGGCTACAATCTGGCCGATCAGGCCGCGCGAAACAGCGTCGGGCTTGACCAAAACCAGGGTTCTTTGAAGGTCTTGAAGCCGCTCGGAACGAGGGCGAACTTGAGTTTGAGTAGCGGTCATAATGTCTCCTCTTATGCGATCTCTTTGTGCAGGTCTACCCCCCGGATCCAGGCCACAAACTCCATCTTGCGAAAAAGCTCGGTGACCACCACTTCCCAAAGATAGTGGGGGCAGGTGGCCTTGCCGCGCCGCCGGAGATCTTGGGCCAGGGCCTGGTCAGCCAGAAGGTTCCGCAGGTAGACGGTAATCTCCCTGGGGTCGTCGCTGCCGATAACAACAGCGTTATGAAAAGATTGAGCGTAGTCTTCACCGGTGCAGCCCGTGAACACGATCCCCTGGCAAGCCATCACCTCAAGACCCACCAGCCCGAAAGGCTCGTGGCCAGAATTGGCCAGGACGGCGTCGGAGGCAGCATAGAGGCAGCGGAGAAAATCTTCCGGGACGAAAAATCTCAACTCGAGGATATCGGCCTGTTGATGACGCTCAAGCTCATCGAGGATCTGGGTCGGAGTAGGATGGTCCAAAACCACCTCAGACCATACCAGACCCTGCTGCCAGGCCTTCTCGAGGATGGCGAGTCGGTGGGACTCTGAGCCTCCTCGCACGATCAACCGGGGCTTGAGCCCCAGACGTTTCTGCTCCCCCACCGACTCGACCGCCATCAGCCACCGCTTATCGGTGTGGTAGCGACCCACCTTGCTGAGGAGCATCCCCTCGAAGAGCCCTCGGAGCCGCTTCACCAGGGTCCTGTCGACCGGCTCCAGCCAGCGTTTAGGAATACCGTTCGGGATAACGAGTGGATTGACCCCAACATCTTGCATCACCCGTTTCATGTAACGGCTGACGGTCGTGATAGCGCAAGCTTGACGGAGCGACTCCCAGTTGATGCCCCCGAAGCCAAAGGTGTTGTTGGCGTTCCACAAGACCATCGCCTGGCGGCTGAGACCGGCTCGAAAGATGGCTTTGGAGAGCTTGGTCACGGCTCCGGCCGTGTGCCAATCTTCGGCCAACACGACAGTCGTCTTACCGTGCTCGGCGTTGGGCGCGATCACGTAGCGGATCAGGTGGTCCGGGAGGGAGTTGGTGAAATCGGAAGCTTTGCGCGCCTCTCCCTCATAGACTCCGCCAGGCGTTTGAGCCGACAGCCACTGGCTCCAGCGATTGTAGCTTAACTGACCGCCGGCCGTTTCCTGATAGTGGGGCTTATTGGGATCGCCTACAAAAAATAACCGAACTCGGTAGCCTAGTCTGGCCAAACAGTGACCCAACTCGGTTACCCGGACCCCCAGGCCTCCTACCAGCGAATACAGGTCCGGACCCTCGAAGGAAAGGAGCACGAACTCGGTTTTATGCGGGCATAGACGCATCGAGCCGGAAAGGTTTTTGGGCGAGGTTGAGATCTCCTCCGTGGCCAGGGTCGCTCGACCCCGGAAGAGAATCTCCTAAAAAATGGACTACCAAGACCCGAAGTTGGGCTTTTTTCGCCCCTATGTTAAAGCCGAGAGAGCTTTTTCGCCGGAGTGGCTTGAGACGGTCCGTCAGGCCGTCGTCTCCAGCCCCTTGCTAGCGTCGTCAACACTGAACGCTCGTTTCACCGGCACGTTGGGGTTTTCCATCGCCTTCCGCAGAGAAGGTTTAGACAAAATGAGCCACCATTTTCCGGCCTTCGGGCCCTACCTCGAAGCGGTACTCCACCCCCGCGGCAATGCCTTTTTCTTAAATCCACTGGTGATTCACCACGGCCATCACGTCGCTCCTCACATCGACAGGAGCTTAAAGTCGTGGACGGTCCCCGACATACCGCCCTTTCCTCTCAAAGTGTCGGTGCTCTATGTCGACGTTCCTGAGGACCTTCAGGGTGGCGAACTGGTCTTGCACCGCCTGGGTCCGGTCACGACGGTGGTGCCGGCCCCCAATCTTCTCGTTCAATTCCACGGGAAGCTCCGCCACGAAGTGAAGGCGGTGACCTCGGAATTGAAAGATCGCCCCCGTATCAGTCTGGTTTGCGAGCATTATCGTCTCCCACCCGAGTTACTGGAACGGGTTCCCGACTTTTTCGTCCGAACCAAGCGCAAATTTGATGATTTCCTGGCCCAAGAGTTGGAGGACACAGAACCGGTAACAACCGTGTAACACTCCTCAGCGAGGCAGAGTGATTGACTTCAGGCAAAGATTCTGGAGGACCTGATGCAGATCACCCAAACCGCCTTCCTGCCCCGCCACTTTGCTTGTGGATGCCACCCTCAGCCAGACCAGCCCGAGAGCGCTGGCGACTCGGTCGTCCTCACTGAGGAGGAGCCCCCATCCCCCAATGTTCAGGTCCGGGTCTATCCTCAGGACCCCTACGTCAGCGGCCCTGTCGTGATGGACTTCGAACGCAACAAGATCGGGGAGGACCTGGCCGGGAGCCGAGTGCGGATCGTCGACCGCGGGCGAACCAAGGTCGAGCCGGATGAAAACGGCAACTACCTGCCGGAAGATGGAACCACCGGATTGACCCAGGTCAACGCCCACGCTATGACCTACAAGACTCTCGACCTGATCGAACGCTATCGAGGCTCCAAGATCGATTGGGCCTTCAACTCGGACACCCTGGAAGTCGTCCCTCACAAGCAGCAGGGGCGCAACGCCTACTACAGTCGCTGGGAGCAGTCGACCAACTTCTTCTACTTCGACTCCCCCGGCCTGGGCGCCCACGTGAAAACGGCCAACTCCACCGACATCGTGGCTCACGAAGTTGGCCACGCCATCCTCGATGGTCTGCGGCCCGGCTTCTTTGGCACCTCCGACCTCGAGACAGGTGCCTTCCACGAGTCTTTTGGGGACTGTGTAGCCATGTTGTTGACCCTCGACGAATCGGTCAATCACCCTGAATTCTTCGAGCAGACCGGCGGTAGCCTTCGCTATTCCAATGTGCTCTCTAACCTGGCCGAAGAGTTTGGCGCCGCTATTAAAGCCGACAACGACAATCCCGACGACGACCACAAAACCTACCTGCGCTCCTCCCTCAACAGTTTCACCTATGTCGACCCCAGTGAACTCCCGCCGGGCAGAGGTGACGACGACAATCTGGGCCGCCAGGTCCATTCCTTTTCCCGGGTTTTCTCGGGCGCTTTCTACGATGTGCTCGAGAGCATCTACATGCAGGCCATTTATGACGAGCGCCAGTGCCCCGAGCAAGCCCTGAAGACGGCGGCTGAGGTGGCCGGACCTGCCCTCATTCGGGCCATCGAGACCGGCTCGGCAACTCGGGCTAGATTCAAGGAAATCGCCCTGGGCATGGTCGCCGCCGACCAGGTTCAAAACGGGGGTCAGTATACTGAGGTGATGAAGAAAGCCTTTCTGGCCCGCGAGATTGTCACCCCTGAGGACTTCGAGCAAGACCCTGAGGAACCGCCTTCACTGCGGCTAGAGGCCCCTGTCGGCGCCGCCGGCGCTCTCTCGTTCGCCGCAGCTCACGCAGACGAACTCGGCATCCCGGCTGACCTGAATGTCCTCGGTGTTAGCCGAACTCGGGAAGGAGAGCAGGTGCTCACTTTCAACTATATCCGCGAGCTGCCAGTCACCGGTATTGCAGACTACCAGGGCTATACCACCGACCTGCAGGGCGGCGTCACTATGGTGTTCGGAAAGGACGGAGCGATGACCAGGTTCCTCCACACTCCTCTCGACCAGGAGGCAATCTCCCGGGAAATGGAGGGCATCGCCGAGTTGAAGGGAAGTAATTCCATCCTTGAGCGGGACCGTGGAGACAACATCTTCACCAGCCAGGACGGCCAAATTTTCAAAGCCGTCGTTCGAGGCAAGAAGCTGGTCCGCGTTCCCATCTCAAGCTGTCACCATTAGCCATGGGCGCCTGGGGAGTACATAGTTTTCAGAACGATTCGGCCTCCGACTGGGTCTACGACCTTGAAGACTCAGACGGCTTTGAGTTTCTCGAAAAGACTCTCCTGGAAACGATCGCCCAAACCGACTACCTCGAGGCCCCCGAGGGGTGTTACGGCGTGGCCGCCGCCGAGACTGTAGCCTGCCTGTTAGGCCATCGCCCCTCGAACGGTCTGCTCAACAGCACTTTGAAAGACTGGCTGGGAGAACAATCCGAGCCCCCTCCGCCCCACCTTGTCGAGCTTTCCCTGAAGGCTCTTGACCGGGTTGAAAGTCACCCCTCTGAACTGCTTGAGCTGTGGGAAGAGGGGGGGAATTTTGAGGAGTGGACGGCCTCCCTTGTCGACCTTCGCCGGCGGTTGACGGGCCCGGCCTAGAATGCTATTATAGCGTCTGCTAACGGGGTGTAGCTCAGCTTGGTTAGAGTGCTTGCTTAGGGAGCAAGAGGTCCCCAGTTCAAATCTGGGCACTCCGATTTGTTAATATACGTCAGTCCTGGTCCAAGGTGACCTCACCGGCGTAATCAGGGGCCAGTTTCAAGAGAAGCTGGCCTTCTCTCTTTTCTAAGTAAAACTCGATGCGGAAAAGATCGCGATAAATAGCCCGAAGTTCATCTCGCTCTGCCTCGACGAGGAGGTCAGCGGACTCTTGCGGTTGGTGCACGCGTAACGCGGCTTTCTGTTGGACGTCATCCCGACCAGATGCCCGTGACACACTGAACACCGGCCGACACCCGCGGTCAACAGGTAATCGTAGCGAGGACGCTTTTTGTGTTTGGCGGCTCGCCTCGAAAGGGCAGCGTTGGCTCGGTCCCATAATTCTTTAGAGACGAGACCTTCCCACTCTCCGTACTCGACTTGCTCCTCCGGATTTTTGTTCCGCTTCCCCCAGCGAGTCATGGACGTCTTTCCGTATTCGATTCGACCGTAGTAGAGCGGATTTCGGATCCGTTGATAAAGAGTGGCCGGAGGCCAGCGCTGGCCCGTCTTCGCCTCCACGTAATCGAGTAAGACACCCGTTCTCTGACCCCGCGCCATTGGCTGAAAGACTTCTCAGTTAATCAGAGTCCGGGGTCCTCCGTGGCTTCGCCGAAAGGCCAGTCAGTTGGAATAAAGACTAAATCCGTGTCTAGCGGCTGTGGTTCTCCCGGGGGTCTTCTCAATAAGCCAACGCGAATCTTTAGCCCAGACGGCATCATCCGGAATCGGTTCAGCTGGCCAGCTGGCCCGTTTCTCTTCGGAACCTGTCCCCTCGCCAAACTTGGCATCTCGGGAAAACGCTGGTATGGGGGTGGGCCCGCAGAGGGCAGGCAGGCTCACCCCTCAATCACCTTCGTCACCACGACCAATGTCGCGAGTGCCAGAATGACTACTGCGATCTCAAACATTTCATCGTCTCCTCTCAGGTGGTGTCAACCGGTTGCGCCTACATCATCTCACTGAAAAGAGGCCGGCCACCGAGTAAGACAGAAATTCTGTCTATGGCTAATCTGGTTGCATTTGATGGACTCCGTGAGGTGATCAACGTTTCAGGAAAGCACCCAGGTGCTAACAGCCCTGCCCAACTGATCGTCGAAACACTCAACCTGGGGTCGAGGAGCTCAATAGGGCTTCGAACGTCTGCGCTGAGCCCAATTCGACCGCCAAGCTAATCCGCCAGGTCGACAGGTCTGGAATCATTATGCGGTCGGGGTTCTGGCCCGGCCTATTGCACCCCGTTTTGCGTCCATCCTCAAGCCCAGTGGGTGGGCTGGTGCAATGTCAAGACCAAGAAATTGGCTAGTTTTCGTGATTCTGGGTAAGTTTTTCCTGATGAACAATTGGCTAAATGGGTTCCTCGATAGACTCGGAAGCATCGAGCCGTCCTGTCCAAAGTTGGACTTGATTGCTGAAAACGGTAAGGCTCCGCCGCCCGACTACATCTACGCAGATGGCCGCGTGAAGAGAGAGAAATATTGGCCTGGCACCGGCGGGGCCTGCTATCGACCCCAGGATCGCAGCAAGCTCAAGAATCCGCTAATCTGGGTCTGCACTTGGCATAACCAGCCAGGAACCAACGGGTTCGTTGCCACACCAAAGACCAAGGAGGCTCTAAAACGCGACCTGATTCATGAATTCGCCCATCACGTGGATGTGGTCACCAACCGACGTGATCCGGACCTCTGTATGGATGAACCGTGGCGACAACACGACTCTTTCTGGACGACGGTCTACCGGCGACTCATTCTATCGGCGCAGGAGGTCGGGCTTATCGACGGCGTGGTGGTGGGACTTTGCGAGCAAGACTGCGCTGAATTCGAGGAGATCGGTGCCGGACAGCGACCACCTGATGATTGATGGGAGCTTGACCTAAAATGGTGATAAAGAAACAGGGGAACAAAGAACCCCAATGGAATACTCTTCAAGCCGACGTGACACTCTTTCCTGAATCAGATAGGGTCGTATTCGAGAAGAACCCCTTGCACGAGGTGGTTTGTCAGCTCAGATTTCCTAGCATCTTGGAAATCTCGACGGACCTGCCCTCGGAGTTCCAGAAGCGGATACGTAAGAAATATCCGGTGCTCAGCAAGCAGATTCAGACGCCGCCGATTCCTGACCTAGCACCGCAGATGGCTACGGAGATTCAAAAGGTCATTGCCGGGTTGTCGGGTTCAAGCCGTCAACCCACTTTTCGCTTTGCCACCGAGGGTGAAAAACCCAGGGTTATCTCTCTCCATCAAGACTTTCTAGCCCTCAGCGATCAGGATTATGCTGAATGGTCTGATTTCAGGGCCGAGATGAAGCTCGCCGAGGAAGCGTTTCGAGAACTCTACGAGCCAGCATTCTATTCGCGGGTCGGTCTCCTCTATCGAAACGTGATCGACCCAATAGAACTGGGGATTGAGGACATGGCCTGGGGTGACCTACTGAACGAATCGTTCGTAGGGTTACTGGGTGCTGAAGATTGCTGTGGGACGTTTCGTCATTATTCAGGGGGATGCGTTATCGAGGTTCCAGAGGTCGAGAACGGCTACGTCAAGAGGGAGCAACCCCAAATTCATGCCCTGCACTCAAAGTCAGTAATCATGGGGCTT
>CAYRFU010000182.1:0-14569 GCA_964423525.1 uncultured Burkholderiales bacterium
CTCGGCCAGTCGAATGTCAACAGGCCCCTAGGAGTTAGGCCGGAACCACCGCGGGGACCGACAGGGCGCGTTGAGACTACAGTTGTCCGGTCTTGAGCCGTTCCATGTGCTCGGCCAGCTTCTTCTGAAGCTTGCGTCGAGCTCGGTTCAGGCGAGAGCGAACTGTTCCCACCGGCACCTCAAGCAGTTCAGCGATCTCCTGGTAAGCGAACCCTTCAACGTCACAGAGAAGAATCGGCTCACGAAACTCTGGGGCTAGAGAATCGAGAGCTTCGCGAACCTCCGGACTCCAGTTACGTTCAAAGAAAAGCTTTTCAGGGCTCTTTTCCTCGGCCGACTCCTGATCTCTAAGTTGGCTATAGAGATACCACTCTTCGGTGTCGTCGAGGGAGGTTTGGTCGGGCTTTCGGGCCCTAGACTGGGCTTTACTGATGGACAGGTTTTTCATGATTCGATACAGCCAGGCTTTACAATTGGTGCCTTTCTTGTATCGCTCCCAAAACCGGTAGGCGCGCAGAAAGGTCTCTTGGAGGAGGTCTTCTGCGTCCTTCTCATTGAAAGTCAGCCGCTCGGCGTAGCGATACAGAGCATCCAGGTGGACCAAGGCTTCCTCTTGAAAGGTAACGTCCATCGATGGCCGCTTTCTCTCGGTTCCCGGAGGTATCCTCCGAAGGAATTGACCGGTCGGTCGAAAATCTTACTCTTGGGAGTGGATGAGGTCCGGTGGCTTCCGCGGTCTTCAAAACCGTTGGGGCGTTAACGCGCTCGGAGGGTTCGACTCCCTCCCATTCCCGCCACCTCGCTCTGAAACCCGCCGGCGGGCCGGCTAAACTGGAGAGCTCAGCAGGCGACCTACGAGTTGGCGCTGACTGGGTCGCAGACGCACAAAGCTGAGACCGAACTCATAACCCGTTCCCGGTCGCGCCTGGCGCCAGCAAACCTCACCAAAGACCCGCAGCGGCGTCTCATCCACGTCGAACTCGAGGGTCACCTGGTCCCCAACCTGGAACTCAGCTCCGGCTCGGACTCGAGCTCCTCCCAGCGACAAGTCGCGGACCTGGGCTTGCGGCAGGTTTTTCACAGGAAGACAAATTTCGACCCGAGGGACACGCCGTCGCTCGACTCTTTCCTCGACGGGCAGAGCCAGGTATTCACCTCCACGGCGCTCATTGACCAGCAAAGTCCGGTCGGAAACGCGAACCCCTTCGACGACTTTGACCCGGCAGAAGCTGCCCACCCGAACCTTCCCGCGAATCACACGAAATCGGATATCATCGCCATCTTCCCCTAGAATCTTCACTACCGGGGTCAACCCACCCGTTCCTCGGTTTAACATCTGTCTAGTATAAGCCTGATCGACCGCAATATCAAACCGAGACCCCCGCCCGATGAACTCAACGGTAAAAACCGGCGGCGGCGACCGAAACGGTCGAGGCGTTGCCGGGCTCACTGCACTGCTGATACTGATGAAGGAGGCCATCGGTCTTCAACGTTTCGACCAAAGTATAAATAGCCGAAGTGCCGCAATATCCGCGGCAACCTCCGTCGGCCTGAAGGGTCCGAAAGAAGCCCAGTCCATCACCCCGAACAGCCGCCTTCATCGTCTCCAGATCTTTGGCCTCAAGCTCACTCAAGTCGGAATCGCTCAGGGGCGAACCTCCGAAGGTCACGCCGACGTGAGCCAGGTCGGCACCAGCAATCAAGAAAGCGTCCTCTCGCTGCTGGAGCAGCTGACCCAGACCTGCCAAAAAGCTCTCGACGCCAGGAATCTGCTCAGGCCGACCCCCGTTGCGTAATGGCTGGTGAAACGAGCCACACAAGACCGGAACCATCTTAAAAGTGTCCGGCTCGGGATAGAGATGTCGAAGGAACACGGCCTGGAATTCGACCGAGTGTTCACCAAAATGGTTAAACTCATCCTGAAAGGGATCAAAATCGCAGGCTTGAGCCAGAAACTCGACCGCTTCCTGGTCGGTTTCCACCAGCCCGAGGGGGGTCTCAAAAGACTTCCGGGTCAAAACGAACGGTTGATGAGCAGCCGAATGAGAGATACCCAGAACGACCGCCGTCATAGTAGCGGGCTTGTGCTGGAGAAGTTCACCATAGGCAAAACTGTAACAACGGTCGCCGCGAGCCAGATCGATATGGGGCGCGACCAGGCCGACAAGCTGGCGGTCCATCGTCTGTAGGGGCGATTCCAGGGCCAGAATCTCCTTAAGGAAGAGCTTCAGTTTTTCCGGTTGCTCAGGATAGGCGCCCCCGGCGTGGGCAGCCGGACGGGCGTCAAAGCTGGCCAGGACGCCCCTGGAGTGCTCATTGTCAAGAACACAGTGCCGATCGAGTTGGACCAACAGGTCATCCAGGATCGGGCCGGGCAGTTCCTGGCCCGTGTCGGCTTGGAAGGCCTCGAGAATCTGGGCGCGAGTTCGCGAACCATCCAGGTAGCGAAGCAGGTAATAACCGATCGGTTGGAGCACCATCACGCCGTCGCCGAGCTTCGCGTTATCGCGAAGGGCTATGAGAGTCTCACCTTCGTGCTCGAAGGGAACAGGCTCAAGCAACCTGACGGCAGGTCTCTCTGACATTGTCAAAAGGATTGGCCATCCGCCAGGAAAGCTCCTTCGGCGTTTGAAGGAACCAAATGCAGGGAACCGAATAGTCTCGGCAAAATGCTGATTTGGATTCTATTCAATTTCTAACCAAAGGAGGTGAATCGGAATGAAGAAACTGGTAACAATGGTGCTGACAGCTGTTATGGTAGCCGGTCTTTTCGGTGTGGCAATGGCAGATCATCACAACGAAATCCCGAACTATCAGCAGTTCAAAGCCGCCTGGTATTACCCGTGGCTCAACGTTGGTCAGGTTCAATTCGAAAAAGCTGACATGGGCTTCGGCTGGATGCAGAAAGCTTCTGGCGAGGTGATCTACCTCGACAAGCAGCGCATGATTGTTGAAGCAGATGGCAGCGGCGATATGATGACTTTCTACCTGAGAGAAGGCGACACGCTCTATACCCCTAGCTATAGCGGGGTGCGTGTAGGCTCGAAGGTGAAGGTGAACTCAGACGATGTTAGCCGTGCCCGCCATGTCCATGTAGTACCTTTCTACATGTGGCTGGCTGAGCAAACCAACTAGTCGATCTTAAGATCAACGTTGCGGGCCCTGGTGTAAGCCAGGGCTCGTTTCGTCGGAGCAGGCTGTGAAAGAATGTGTGTTTTGTGAGATCGTGCGGGGCACAGCCCCAGCCCATCAGGTCTATCAAGACGAGCAGATACTAGCATTTCTGGACAATCGCCCCTTCTTCCCTGGTCACGTTCTGGTGGTGCCCCGTCACCACGTGGTGACCCTGGCTGAACTTGAGCCCGCCTTTCTCGACCCGCTTTTCAGAGTCGCCAGACGTCTCTCTCAAGCCGTCCCACAGGCTCTAGAGGCCCAGGGTTCCTTTGTGGCCATGAACAACCTTGTCAGCCAGAGCGTCCCCCACCTTCACGTTCAGGTTGTGCCGCGTAAACGGAAGGATGGCCTAAGGGGGTTTTTCTGGCCTCGAAACCCTTACCGTGACCACCGACACGCCCAGGAAACAGCGGCCAAAATCGCTCAGGCCATGGCTTCAGAATGAAGCCCCAGCCGACGACACAACTCTTCGAAGGTCTCCCGCTCGTCACGACTAAAGACCTCGAAACACTTGACGACCTGACTGACGTGGCGCTCTAAAACCTCTTCCACCATCTCTCGCCCCGGCTCGGTCAGATAGACCAGAGTCGTGCGCCTCTCGGAGGCCGCTCTTTCTCGCCGAATCAAAGCCCGGCGCTCAAGCTGATCTAGCAGCTCATCGACCTTCAGTCCCAACTCGAACAGCCGAGGACGCAACTCTCTCTCGGCCATCGTTCCGAGATGATAAAGACAATCGAGCACCCCCAACTGGGTGAGAGTCAGACCGTAACTTTCGAGATGGCGGCCTAGTTTCCACCGCACTGCTCGAGTGGCTCTCATCAGCTTGATGTAGGCGTTGAGTGCTCCTAGTTGCTCCGGAGTCCCGTGATATCGGCTACTCATCGACTTGCGAGCCTTTGGAGCTGCCGACTGGGGAGCTGCTTACCCAAGAGTCGCCCCACCAGTCGGGAAGCCTGAGCCACCTGGTCGAGCTCAACCCCGTGTTCGATCCCCGAGCGGGTCAAAAAATAGAGAAGGTCTTCGGTGGCCAGGTTTCCGGCGGCGCCGGGAGCGTAAGGACAGCCCCCCAACCCTCCTGCCGAACTATCGAAGACCGAGACACCATACCCGAGCCCGGCCGCTACGTTAGCCAAAGCCGTGCCACAGGTATCGTGAAAGTGCAAAGCCAATCGATCAACCGCCACTTTCTCGAGCAAACAGTCGAGAAGGCGTGATACGTCTTGGGGCACCGCCATCCCCACCGTATCCCCCAGCGAAACCTCTTCCACACCAAGCTCTAGTAGGGCCTGGGTCATCTCGAGGACCGCCGAGGGATCGATCTCGCCTTCATAAGGGCAGACGACCACAGTCGAGACATAACCCCGAACCGAGAGGCTCTCCTGACGGGCCAGATCCATCACCTGAGCGAGGTCGGCCAAGCTCTCCTTCAAACTTCGATTAGTGTTACGCTGAGAGAAGGTTTCGCTGGCAGCAGTGAAGACAGCCACCCTTTGACAGCCCACCTCCAGAGCTCTCTCGAGCCCTTTCAGATTTGGAACCAGAGCCGTAAACACTTGATCAGACCCAGGTTTTGAAGCCTGGAAAACCTCGGCCGAATCGGCCAGCTGAGGGACCCAGCGAGGATGCACAAACGAGGCGACCTCGATCTCTTGAAAACCCGCTCTGGCCAGCTCCTGAATGAAGCGAACTTTATCTTGGGCCGAAATTGGCGAGGCCTCGTTCTGTAGGCCATCCCGGGGGCCGACCTCCACCACCCTGACGCTCTTGGGCGTCACTCTAAAGCCTCCAGACTGACGAGCATCTGACCCAAAGCAACCATCTGCTCCGACTGGCAAACGACTTCGGCCACCACCCCATCCCTCGGGGCCGCCACGGCCAACTCCATCTTCATGGACTCCATGACTAGAAGAGTCTCTCCCGCCTCGACCGCCTGACCATTCTTGACTCTGACCTCGAGCACCTTGCCAGGCATCGTGGCTGAGACGGAGTCGGCACCGGAATCCACCCCCGCTCCGGCGGCTCTGGAGGCCGTCCGCTGAGGGCGCTGAAAGGAATAGACCTGGCCCGCCAGCCAGACATAGACCTGATCGTCTTTCTGGTAGGTTCGATAAGCCAACTGGCGTCCTTCGAGTGTTACCACCTGACCGTCGAGAGAAAAAGTGAGACTCTGATGCTCATCCTGGACACGACAGGTGTCGCCTTGACAGTGAAGCTCGAAAGTCCAGGGCTCCCCCTGGTATAGCAGCTGACTCATAGTCTCCATCCTCCCATTTCCTTCCAGGGCTCGGCCGTCAGCGCCTGACCGATGGCAGCCGGACTGGTGAACTCCGGCCCGATGTGAGCCAGAGCTGCGGCCAAAAGAGGCCGATCGCGCTCGAGAGAAATCGGGTACTCGTCCAAAAATCCTGTCGTGGTATTGCCGGCAGCAAATTCAGGATGACTCGTGACGCGGGCCAAGAACTCGATATTGGTGGTCACGCCTAAAACAACGAAACGGCTTAAGGCCCACAACATCTTCTGGCGAGCTTGTTCCCGGTCACTGGCCCACACCACCAGCTTGGCCAGCATAGGATCGAAGTGAACCGTCACTTCACTGCCTTGCTCAATGCCGCTGTCGACCCGAATTCCCGGCCCCACGGGAGGCTCATAAACTCCCACTTTACCGATGGACGGGAGAAAGCCCGTAGCTGGGTCCTCAGCATAGACACGACACTCGATAGCCGCCCCCATAGGCACCAACTGCCGCTGCTCGAATGGAAGTGGGCAGCCTTGAGCAACCTCGACTTGAAGACGCACGAGATCGACACCATAGACCATCTCCGTCACAGGATGCTCCACCTGGAGTCGGGTGTTCACCTCGAGAAAGTAAAAGTTGCCCTCGGGATTCAGGATAAACTCCACTGTCCCGGCATTGGTGTAACCGATAGCCTGGGCAGCTCGCACAGCCGCCTCTCCCATCTGCTGGCGCAAAGCAGAGCCTAGAGCCGGACTGGGGGACTCCTCAATAATCTTTTGATAGCGTCTCTGGATAGAGCACTCCCGCTCTCCCAGATGCACGATTCGGCCGTGCTCATCGCCCAGAATCTGAATCTCAACGTGACGAGGTCTCTCGATGTATTTCTCCAAGAAAACCCGGTCATCGCCGAACGCTTTGCGAGCTTCGCTGGCCGCTCTCGACAGAGCATCCTCAAGCTGCTCGGGATGGTCAACCCGTCTCATCCCCTTTCCGCCCCCTCCCGCAGCCGCTTTGACGAGCAGAGGAAAGCCGACCCCAACAGCCCCCTCCGATGCCTCCTCAAGAGGGCCCGACCAACTCGGCACCACAGGCACACCAGCCTTTTTCATGGTCGATTTGGCCACCAACTTGTCACCCATCGACCGAACCGCTTCCACCGGTGGCCCGATAAACTTCACACCAGCCTGTTGGCAGGCTTCGGCGAAGCCAGCATTCTCAGAAAGAAATCCGTAGCCCGGATGAATCGCTTCAGCCCCAACCGTGCGGGCCAGCCCGACGAGCTGGGCTCCATCAAGATAACTGTCCACTGGGTAGGCGTAGTCCGCTTGCCGTCGGTGAAGAGCATCCGCATCGGGTTCGGTGTAGACGCTCACGACCTCTACCCCCATCTCTTGGAGCGTCCGGGTGACCCGCAAAGCTATCTCGCCTCGATTAGCTATAAGAACCTTCTGAAACTTCATCATTACATCCGAAAAACGCCATGCTGGCGAGGTGGCAAAGGCGCATTCAAACTTGCCGCTAGACCCAGGGCCAACACCTTGCGGGTGTCGACGGGGTCGATCACGCCGTCATCCCACAACCTGGCACTACTGTAGTAGGGGCTTCCCTCGCGCTCGTACTTTTCTAAAATGGGAGCTTTGAAGTCGGTCGCCTGCTGCTCGTCAAGGAGCGGTCGCCCCCGACTCTCGAGTTGGTCCTGGCGGACGGTCAAGAGCACATTGGCGGCCTGCTCTCCTCCCATCACCGAGATGCGAGCGTTGGGCCACATCCAAAGCTGGCGAGGACTGTAGGCTCGACCACACATCCCGTAGTTGCCAGCCCCGTAAGACCCTCCGATGATGACGGTAAACTTGGGAACAGCGGCATTGGCGACAGCTTGGACCATCTTGGCCCCATCTTTGGCAATACCGCCGGCCTCGTAGGCCTTGCCGACCATAAAGCCCGTGATGTTCTGAAGAAAAATCAACGGCACTCCTCTTTGGGAACAGAGTTCCACGAAATGGGCCGCTTTCAAGGCGGACTCGGAGAAAAGCACACCGTTATTGGCTAGAATTCCGACCGGCATCCCCCAGATACGGGCAAACCCGGTCACCAGTGTGGTGCCGTAGAGAGCCTTGAACTCGTGAAACAGACTCCCGTCGACCAAACGCGCAATAACCTCACGAACATCGAAAGCGGTTCGCTCTTCAGCCGGAATCACACCATAAAGCTCTTGGGGATCATAGGCCGGCTCGCTAGCAGCTTGGCACTCTAAGGGTGCCCGATAACTCCGGTTGAAAGCGCCGACGGCGCTGCGAGCCAGGGCCAGGGCGTCTTCATCGTTTTGAGCGTAGTGGTCAGCCACCCCTGACTCTCGACAGTGAACATCAGCCCCACCTAACTCTTCGGCGCTGACCACCTCGCCGGTAGCCGCTTTGACCAGAGGAGGCCCACCCAGAAAAATGGTGCCCTGGTGACGAACAATGATGGTCTCGTCCGACATGGCCGGCACATAGGCGCCCCCGGCGGTGCAAGAGCCCATTACCACGGCCAACTGAGGGATCCCAGCAGCTGACATTCGAGCCTGGTTATAAAAGATGCGCCCGAAGTGGTCCCGGTCGGGAAAGACCTCGTCTTGGAGAGGCAGGAAAGCGCCCCCGGAATCAACCAGGTAGAGGCACGGCAAGTGATTCTCAAATGCGATCTCTTGAGCCCGAAGATGTTTCTTGACGGTGATGGGAAAGTAAGTGCCACCTTTGACAGTGGCATCGTTTGCCACAATCATGCACTGACGTCCAGACACCTGACCGATTCCCGTCACCAGGCCTGCCGCGGGAGCCTGCCCCTCATACATCTCCCAGCCGGCCAGAGCCCCAACCTCGAGAAACGGGGTGTCTGGATCGACCAGCTTCTCGATCCGATCGCGAACGAACAGCTTGCCACGCTCGCGATGACGCTCGACGTATTTTTCGCCCCCGCCCCGAGCCACGGTCGCCAGCCGCTCCTTCAACATCCCCACCTTCTCGGCCATGGCCTGGTGGTTGGTCTGAAATTCTGGCTCACCGACTCGGACCCTACTCTGGATCTGGTCCAAAACGCCTCCTCGCAGGAGGACAGGGCCTCCCAAAATCGGAGGCGCCTTCTGGCATCGGGCCAGGATCCCTCTCCCTGATCCAGGTTACACTTTTTTAACATTTCAACATATCAACAGACTTATCCACAGGCAGTCATCATCGAAGACTTTTCAATTCCGAACTCCCCAGCCGACCTGGACCAACCCCTATCTTCCCACAGAAGATTTTCGATGAAGGTCCCACCCTGACCGGAGCAGAAGTAGGACCGGAAGGAGGACTCTACCGTGCTCAAAAGGCATCACCTTGCCGCCTTATCAGTTTTTATTCTGGCGCTATCCCTGAGTTACACTCACCGGGCATTTGACGCCGACCACAACGCCTACACCCCTGTCGACTATCGAGGCTACCTGGCCCAGACCGACGTCTGCCGCAGCGACGAGCTAACCTATCAGGAAACGCTCGAGCAGATTCAAGCTCACGCTGTCGGCTCGGTCTGCCAACAACGGTTGAATCGAAGCGTTCGTCAGGAACTCGCCTCTCTCCAGCGCCAAGCTGGACTCTCTCCCTCCAGCCTCGATTCTGAGTTATCCGCACTCCCTAGCGAACTGGCTCACACCAGTGGCCTGCCCGAGAACGTGGCCTACCATGCTGCCACCCTGGGTCTTTTAAAAGCTCTCGACCACCCCGAAGCCGAGCTTATCGAACACGAAAGTTTTGGGTGCGCACTCCTGAGCACCAGTGGAATCGGAGCCATTATCGGACCTGCTCCCGGTGCCCGAGGCATCCGCCTTCAGACTGTCCTTCCTGGTGGCGCAGCCGACCAGGCAGGGTTGCAAAGTGGTGACCTGATTCTCTCCATCGATGGCCGCTCGGCCAACCGAATGCCGCAAACGATGGCCGTGGGTCTCCTTAGAGGCCAAGCTGGCCAACCGGTTAGCCTCACGGTCCGGAGAGGAAGCGGCCTTTCTTGCCAGGTTCAGAGCGTGCATCTAGTGCGCCAACCTCTCGACTTCGACACAACCGTTATCGGGAGTGTCGAGAACGGCGTGGCCAAAATTCGAGTTTTTTGGTTCGACTCCCGCACCGTCTGGCAACTCGAAGAACTACTGGCGGATTTCGCGAGTCAGGGAGTTGACAAGCTGGAACTCGACCTGACCACAACTGCCTCGGGAAGCCTCTCCGACGCGGCCAGCAGCGCAGGGCTCTTCCTGGAAACAGGGACGACTGTAGCGCGAACGAGGTCCCGTCAGACTGAGGCGACCTTCTCGACTTCCAACACTCGCCGCTACCTATTTGAGACGACAGTGAAGGTCGGTCCTAATACCCGCAGGGCAGCCGAAGTCTTCGCTCACGCTCTCAGCCATCACGGCGCCGCTCGCCTGGTCGGGGAACCGACCGCCGGCGACGGCCTACTCCCGGGTCACTTCTCGGCCGGCTTCGCTGCCTCGGTGAAGTTCCCAACTCAGGAAGTTATCCTGGCTGACGGTCGCAAACTGGAAGGAAACGGATTGAATCCGCCCATCCGGGGCTTGAGCGACGCCCTCTCGCGACTCTAACAGGTCAGACAAGGAAAGGCCCGTCTTCGGACCTTCGGACGGGCCTTTTTTCGTTGCCGGTTGCCTCCTAGTTAGAGTGAGGCCCGACGTCAAAGTCCTCGAGAGTGGCAAAACGACGTTGCCCAACCTGACCGGAGCGAGCCGATTCGATGAAAGCTTCGATCCGCTCCCGGCTTTCATCGCCGAGGTCAGTGAACTGCATGCCGATCAGGAACTGACCGAAAGCGTTCTCTTTCTGCCACTGAACACGAGCCTTCACATCGATGGTCGGCTTGTCGTATTCCAAGAGAATGCGAAAAGGGATCTCGACCTCCTCGGGGAGAGGGAACTCGTGATTGATTCTCATACCGCTCGTCGAAAGGTCGAGGGTGAAGACCCCGAACTTTTGCTTGGTGGAGCCCAAAACCATCTCGACCACCAAAATTCTCTCAAGACGATAGGCACGCCGCTTGTTCTCCGGAGAGTAGCGCTCGAGAAACCCCTTCAGTCGGTCGGTATCTTGATCGGAGATCCCCTCGAAACGCAAACCTAGAACATGCATTCCCCCGATCAACTCTTTAGCCCAAATGCGTCGCACCTGAACTTCTAGCTGCTGATCGAGGTGCAGCTTGAGCGGAACAGTGACCTCGTGGGGAAAGTTGAAGTCGGTATGGATTCTCATCCCGCCTTCACTCAAATCGTGAATATGAACGAAGCAATGCTGGGGAGAGCCGTCGACCGTCACTTCGGCCGCGAAAATCTTCTTCACCTTGATTTTCTTACGCGCCAGGTTCCGCCGCTCATCGGCGTCCTCATCGGTGTCTATAACGTGCTTATTATCTGTCATCGGAACCCCGACGTGTGCGGTTCGCTAGGAGATCAAAGAGTTCCTGGCCGAAGGAGGCCTCCTCCTCCGGACGAAGAGAGTCTGTGATGCGACGCGTGCTACTCTTAATACTGGTCATGCTCACTCCTGTCTTCTCCGTCGAGGACGTGAATCGCCCTGGTGAGACGGTTAAAATCTCAAAACACTTTCAGGAAGGCCAAAAGACGATGGTCTTCTACCACGCTCGCTGGGACAAAACCTCGAACCGACTCAACGTCGAGCTGATCGAGTTCGACAAGACCGACCAAGACTGGATCATTCTTCGCGTTCACGTCAAGAACTTGAAAGATGCTGTCTCCCGCGAGCATGGCCTCAAGAACGTTCCGGCCTTCAAGCTTTATGACGAAAAGGGTCGCCTGATGGCTCAGGGCGCAACAGCTTACAGCGAGGTCCTCAACTTGCTCGAAGACCAGCGACGATGAATCTGGCCAAGCTTCGCCAGGAGACACCTGGCTGCCAGCACGTCACCCATCTGAACAACGCGGGAGCCGCCCTGATGCCGGCCCCGGTTCACGAAGTCGTGAGAGCCTATCTTGAAGAGGAAGCCCTCACAGGCGGCTACGAGACGGCTCGTCGCCATCGTCAAGACCATGAGGGCGTGTATCACTCCCTAGCTCGACTGCTGGGCTGTGCCGTCGAGGAGATCGCCCTGACCGAGAACGCCACTCGAGCCTGGGACATGGTCTTCTACGGGTTGCCCCTGGAGCCGGGCGATCGAATCTTGACCTCCGTTTCAGAATACGCCAGCAACTATATCGCTTTTCTGCAAAGGGCTCGCCAAACCGGCGCCAAGATCGAAGTCGTCCCCAACGACGGTCACGGCCAGCTCGACCTACACGCCCTATCAGAAATGCTCGACGACACCGTCAAACTCGTGGCCATCAATCACGTCCCCACCAACAGCGGATTAGTCCAGCCGGCCGCCAAAATCGGAGAAATCGTGGCCAACTTTCCTGCTCTCTATCTCCTGGACGCTTGCCAGTCGGTAGGCCAGATGCCAACAAGAGTGGACGAACTGGGTTGTGACTTTCTGTCAGCCACCAGCCGAAAGTATTTGCGAGGCCCCAGGGGAGCAGGCTTCCTCTACGCACGCAAAGCCTGCCTCGACCGGATCGAGCCCCCCTTTCTTGACTTACATTCAGCCACCTGGACCGGCCCTAACGACTATCAGCTACGCAGCGACGCTCGACGATTTGAAACCTGGGAGGCCTTTCTGGCTGGCCGACTGGGGATGGGAAAGGCGGCGGAATACGCCCTGGAGGTCGGACTTGAACAAGCCTACAACCGACTGAGGGACCTGGCCGCTCAACTCAGAACCGGCCTGACGGAGGTGCCCGGGGTGCGACTCACCGATGTCGGTCAGGAGCAGGGCGGGATTGTGACCTTCACCCTCGACCAAACCGCCCCCGAGCAAGTGCGCGACAGCCTGGCCGCGCAAGCTATCAACGTCTCGACCTGCACCGTCCGCTCGGCCCGCCTGGACATGGAAGCAAGAGGGCTCGATGAGGTGGTCCGAGCTTCGGTCCACTATTACAACACGACCGACGAAATCGAAAAACTTGTGGAAACCCTCAGGACTGACCTCAGCTTGCTCCGTGACCCGTAGCGACATTACGGTGGTGGGGGCCGGCGTGATCGGACTGACTATCGCCTACTCCTGCGCCCGTCGAGGAGCCTCGGTAACAGTCTACGACCCCGATCCCAAACGGAGCGCGAGTCGGGCCGCAGCGGGCTTGCTCATCCCCTGCGGAGGCCGAATCTCTCGAGCTCACCTGGCCCTTCGAAGGGCCTCCTACGACCTCTATCCTGACTTCATCAAAGAGCTCGAAGAGTTTTCCGGCCAACAGTGCGGATTTCGCCGAGAGGGTTTTTTAACTTTGGCCTATGGGCCTACGGCTCTCCCTTCTTTGAGGGGCCTGGCAGGCTGCCTGAAAGGGGCTCAGGTTAGGCATCAGTTACTCGACCCCGAAGCCTGCTTTGAGATGGAGCCAGCCTTAAGCCGAGAAGTCGGGGGAGGCCTGCTCTCGGAGGCGGCCCAGGTGGATCCCGAAAGGGTTCAACAGAGCCTCCTCGAGGCCTGTCTCCGCTTGGGAGCCTCAATCCTCCCAGAGAGAGTCACCAGCCTGGCGAACCTGTCGGGCCAGGTGGTGGTAGCCTCAGGAAGCTGGACAGCAGAGCTCACCAAGCTCCCGGTTTATCCCGTCCGGGGACAAGTGGCCCTGATGCAGGGTCCTCCCACCTTCCGGCGAGACCTCCAACTTCAGCAAGCCCACCTCTATTTGGTCAACCGAGGAGACGGTCGGGTGGTGATAGGCGCTACCGAGGAAGAAGTCGGCTATGACGCCTCTGTGTCCCGCGAGGGAGCCGCCCGGCTTCTGAGTCAGGCCCAGCGGCTCGTCCCAGAAGTGACCAGATTCAAACTGCTAGAGCATCGAGTCGGATGGCGACCCAAGGTCGGGGACGGCCTGCCAGTCCTCGGCCAAAACGGTCCGGTCTACCTGGCGACGGGACACTATCGCAACGGCATTTTGCTGGCTCCCATCACGGGCTGGGGCATGGCTGAACTGCTCCTGGAAGGACGACTGCCGCCCCTATTCGCCCCGTTCACCCCAGCAAGAGACTTTCAGGAATGGCCAAGACCCGGTCGAGGCGTGTCCAAAATTTCATAGCCCGTTCAAATGTTCGAAACTCAGCCCGGTCTAAGATTCTTGGGCAATTCAAGGAGGACTCCATGAGAATCGACACTGCTACCATCCAAAGTTTTACCCCCGTTGCCGCTCGGGCGGCCACCCCGAACGCCCCTCGAGAGCCCCAGGACCAAGTCGACCTGGGGGCTCGCTTGGCCGAAGTCGCGGCCGAGGCCGCTCACCTGGAAGGCAAACTACCGGAACACTTCGAGGGCGAGGTGTTGGTCAAAGTCCAAGCTGGCCTCGATATCGACTCCCTCGAGAATCTGGCCGCCGAGTACGGAGCCAAAGTCCTCCACCAATTCCAGATCCCCCAGGCCATGGCCGCCGATTTCCAAGGTGAACTCCTGCACCTCAAGCTTGGAGAGGGGATGAGCACCGCCCAGGCGATGGTCTTGATGGAACAGGACGACCGGGTCCTCTACACCGCCTCCAATGATGTCCTGGAAGCTTTTGGCACCGCTCAGCCGGTCCTCCCCAACGACCTCGACCCTCGCTTGTGGGGCCTCAGCAATCCCAACGGGATCGACATCGACGCCCCTGAAGCCTGGGCTGTCACCACCGGAGACCGAGAAAACGGCCCAGTCATCTGCGTGATCGATACGGGCGTCGACTACAACCATCCCGACCTGGTCAACAACATGTGGACCAACCCGAACGAAGTGGCCGACGGAACCGACACGGACGGCAACGGAGTGGTCGATGACATCCACGGCTACAACGCTATCACCGATAGTGGCGACCCGATGGATGACCACTCTCACGGCACTCACTGTTCTGGAACGATTGCCGCCGAAGGCAACAACGGCCAGGGAATCGTGGGGGTCAACTGGGAGGCTCAGATCATGGGAGCCAAGTTTCTGAGCGCCAACGGGAGCGGGAGCACAGCCGGAGCAATCAAGTCGGTCCTCTACGCCACCGCCAACGGAGCCCGAATCACCTCCAACTCATGGGGAGGAGGCGGTTTCAACCAGGCCCTTTATGACGCATTCGCCAAC
>CAYRFU010000183.1:0-14447 GCA_964423525.1 uncultured Burkholderiales bacterium
AAGACTCATTAATCCTCGGGGCAAGATCTGTCTCATCCCATCTTGGCACACAGGGGTGTGCTCCTCCATCGGGCACCTTGAGCTTCAGGTCTCCAATCCTGAGCAGCCTGAAGTGATGCAGCGCTTTTATCTCTACGCCTATCGCTACACTTACGAAGCTAACATCGTTTCGGTTCATCTTCCCGAGATTTGGTATCTGCGCCAGTCAAAGGCCCACCGACAGCTCATGCGGTTTAACGCTCCTCAAATGGAATCGATCGTCCGCAGTGCTTTGGGTCGAGCTCTGGCTGAGAATTTCATGGAAGAGCCGTTCGACGCCGCCACAGGAACCTGGGTTCAGGCTCCCTCCACCACCAGTGAGGGGTTTCAACAGAGACTCCAGCCTGGAATGGTCTTCCAGTTCCGAGGGTCTCTCAACGGCGTGGGAGGAACCGTTCGCTACAATCTGGGCAACTTTTCTCTGGCCACCACCTATACCACTCAACTTGGAACCATCGACAACGTCCGACTGTCGTATCCTTTTTGGGACTTCTGGAATGAGGGGTCTCGGGGTGAGGTCGGAGTCACCAGCGAGGGAGGGATGTGACTCAATTACGTCGGCCGCTGGTAGAGCGGGGAGTCTTCCCGGTCTTCGTTGAAAGGGAAAACCTTGCTCGCCAGGCTGCCGATACGCCTCACTCTTCCGATTCTGATGACCGTCCCAGTAATTCTGGTGGTGGTCCTTCTTTCTTTTCTGGTGGGAGAGTTCGGCCAGCGGGCAGCTGACCAGCTAGGGCGTCAGTCGCTAGCCCCAGTGCATCGCCAGATCGCCACCCGGTTAGGCCTCCTGGTCGAGGAGACGGAAGCGGTCCTGGTTCTCACTGCTGGTTGGATTCGTCGAGGTCAGCTAAACCCTCGGGAGCTAGCCCATTGGCGCCTTCCTCTTTACGAGCAAACTCAGGCTTTTCCCACCATCAGTTCCATCAGCTTCGCCCGACCGGATGGAGCAGCGGTGTGGGTGGCTCATTACGCTTATGAGGGCAAAGTGCGTTTCGCCCTCAAGTCCAGTGAGGCTAAGGAGGTCGTCAATACGAGCTTGGGAACCGAGGGCCAACTCTTGGCCGATGTCCACACCTATCGTTATGATCCCCAGGCTCGTCCCTGGTATCAAAGAGGGCTCCAGGCCGACCGGCCGACCTGGAGCCCGCCTTTCGTTTGGGTTCGGCCCGAGGCTCCTCAGGCCTATCTCGGGACTGGCCTGGTGTGGGGCTTGCGAGACACGGCGGGAGAGTTGCTTGGAGTGCTCGACGTCGAGATCACTTTGGATGACCTTTCGACCTTTCTCGAGAGTCTTACTATCGGTGACCACGGCTTTGCCCTTATTCTCGACTCGGACGGAACCCTGGTGGCGAGCTCTCTGGCTTCGGCTGCGTTCGGACAGCAGAGTGAGCCACCCAAAGCGACCGAGGCTTTGCATCCTGTGCTCGCCTCAGCCGCTCGAGAACTTCCTTCGGTTTTCAGTCAAGAGCAGTTCCACCGTTGGACTTACCAAGGTCGACCTTTTCTCTCGATGGCGTCGCGCTATCTTCATCCTTCGGGGCTGGATTGGCGGGTGGTCACGGTGGTGCCGGAAAGTGACTTTACGGGCACTCTTGAGCAGACTCGACGGCGTCTGTGGTGGATCGGCTTTCTGACGGTGGCAGGGACGGTGATTGTCGGTTTTTTGCTGGGTTTCTCCATCGCCCGACCGATCGCCCAGCTGTCGAGGACCGCAGTGCTGAGAGAGGACGACCCGAAACTCCGTCGCCGAGGCGACGAGATCGGAGAGCTGGCCAGGGCCTTTCATGAGGCCCAGCAGGATCTTCTTCGCAGCGAGCGTTATTTTCGCTCCTTGATCGAGAACGCCACCGACATGACCCTGGTGGTCGGAGAGGGAGGCGAGATTTTCTACGCTAGCCCCTCAGTGGCTAAACTGTTCGATGATTCGCCTGGTCATCTCCGCGACCTGATCGATCCCGAGGCGCTCGCAGACCTGTTGGCTAGTCCTGATCACGCTTCTTTTGAGATGGCCTGGGGAGACCGTTGGGTCGAGGTGATGGCCTGTCGTCCCGGTGACGACTCGGTGACCGGCATCGTCCTCAACGCGGCTGACATCACGGCCCGACGCCGATCGGAAGAGCTTGAGCAAGAAAAACAGGCGGCGGTGGCGGCCGGCCGAGCCCAGGCAGCCTTTTTGGCCAATATGTCTCACGAGTTGCGGACTCCCATGAATTCTGTGATAGGGTTTGCCGATTTCCTGTCCCGGCGACTTGGTGATCAGCTTGGCCAACGCGAGCAAGACGCTCTCCAAACCATCGAGACCAACGCTCGCCATCTGCTCGATCTGATCAACGAAATCCTCGAGCTCTCCAGGCTGGAGTCGGGGAAAATGCCGCTAACTCGAGAGTCTTTGGAGTTGGAGGCTTTGGTAGAGGAGGTGACTCGGGTGCTCACCCCGCAGGCTGAAAAGAACGGCAACCTCCTTCAGGTCGTGCTCGAGCCGGTGACGATAGAGAGCGACCGCACCAAGCTCCGTCAGATTCTCTATAACCTGATTGGCAATGCCTGTAAATTCACCCGGAACGGCCAGATTACCGTCCGGCTTCAAGCGGGGGCTGAGGGGGTCACCCTATCGGTTAGCGATACCGGCATTGGTATCAGCTCCGCTCAAATGGAGGGTCTCTTCCAGCCTTTCGCGCAGGCCGACCCCTCCATCTCTCAACGCTACGGGGGGAGTGGGCTGGGACTGGCCATAAGCCAGCAATACGCGCGTCTTCTAGGGGGGGAGATCGAGGTCGTATCGACCCTGGGAGCGGGGTCGACCTTCAGTTTGATTCTTCCGAAATGAGCGGAGAGGGGACCTCACCCTGCCAAGTGTAAACGCGGTTGGGTCCGGCCTCCCTGGCCGAATAGAGAGAGTAGGTCGCCCCTTCCACCAGGTCTTCCGATTCGGCCGAGCACACGTCGGTCGAACTCACTCCAAAGCAGGCTGTGACCGAGATGTTCCCGTCGGCCGTCGAGATTGGATCTTGGGCGATCGACTGACGTAGGCGGTCAGCCAGTTTCTCGGCGGTGGCCTGGTCGATATCGGGTAGCAAAATCGCGATCTCGGCCCCTTCGTAGCGGCAAACTCGGTCCACTTTGCGAGCCGTTCTTTCGACCGTTTGAGCAGCTCTTCGCAGAACTTTATCGCCAATGGCGTGGCCATGACGATCGTTGATTTTGACAAACTCGTCGATGCTTAACATAATCAAAGACAGGTTCGAGCCGTATCGTCTCACTCGTTCCAGACTCTGCTCCATCCAGTCATCGAAGTAGGCTTTGTTATAAAGCCCTGTCAACTCATCCACCCGGGCTTTATCAGTGAGCAGGTCGTTCATCCGTTTGATACGCACAGCAGAACGAACTCGAGCGGCCACAATTCGGGTCGAGAACGGCTTGGTCACATAGTCCATAGCGCCGGCGTCGAGGCCACGAATGACGTCCTCGTCCAGATCTTTGGCCGACACCAGGATGACGGGAATGAGCTTGGTCTCGGTCTCGGATTTGAGTCGGGTCAAGACCTCGATGCCGTCCATCTCGGGCATCATGATGTCGAGCAAGACGACATCAGGGCGCTCGCTTCGGGCCAGTTCCAAAGCCTTAGCTCCGCCTTCAGCCATAAAGACATCATGACCCTGGTCGGCCAAGTCGTAAGTCAGCAATTTGATGTTGTCGGGAACATCGTCGACCACTAAAACCTTAGCCATAGACGAAGGTCACCTTGGTTTCAACATCAGGTCCCAGGCTTTTGCAGACGGGGCAGCCAACCCCAGCTTGCTCAAGTTTCTGGCGTTGCTCAGGGGTCAGGTGGCTGGGCATCTTGACCGTCACCGGAATCCGCCCGATTCTTCGAGGATCGGGATTCATGTGCTTTTCACACTCGAAGGCCAGCCCATCCATCGAGATTCCTTCCTTCTCGGCCACGATGGCGATGATGGTGCAGATGCAGGAGCCGAGGGCGGCCGCTACCAGGTCGGTGGGGGAGAAACTGCTACCGTCGCCGTTATTGTCAACTGGGGCGGCGGTGTGGATCGCCGTTCCCGAGGGTTCGTGATGCAGTTTCATTTTCAGGGTGCCGGCGTAGGTTCCGGCCATTTTGACAGCCATGGACGGGGCTTAATCGCTTGGGCTTGGGTTCCTTCCGCCTCGTCGAAAGCAACCCTCGACGTGGTCGTCTACCAGACCCATGGCTTGCATAAATGCGTAGGCCGTGGTCGGCCCGACAAAGCTCCAACCCCGTTTCTTCAGATCTTTGCTCAGGCGTAACGAGGTCGGAGTCTGGGCCGGGATGGTGGCTTTGGTGATCGGCTGGGGTCGTTCCTCCGGGGAAGGCTTGAAGGACCAGAAGTAGGCGCTCAGGCTTCCCCTCTCGTGCTCCAGCTCGAGCGCTCTTCGGGCGTTGTTGATGGTCGATTCAATCTTTTTGCGATGACGCACGATGCCGGCGTCTTGGAGGAGCCTTGCCACATCCTGGGAGTCGAAGAGGGCGACCTGGTGGTAGTCAAAGTTGCAGAAGGCGGCCCGAAAGTTCTCCCGCTTACGCAGGATGGTGAGCCAGCTCAAGCCCGACTGGAACCCCTCCAGGCAGATCTTTTCGAAAAGACGTTGGCAATCGGTGACGGGTTGACCCCATTCCCGGTCGTGATAGGCGACGTAGTCGGGCTGTCCGGCGCACCACCAGCAGCGGCTCTGCCCGTCTTCTCCCACCACCAATCCGGTTTCGCTCATCCGTGCTAAGGTTTAGTTAAGGGCTACGGTTTGTCCTCGGCTTATGATTACGAATCTTCCTCCCGTTCATCGAGCCGCTCCCAAAGCTGACCGCGTTTTTGTTCCCCTTTCCACTGACCCTTATCGCTGGTTTGAGAGTGGGGAAAAGAAATGGGAACTTCGAGGCGTGGGAGGGGCTTTTACCGAGAAGCATCTCCGGGTCGGCCGCCGAGTCGAACTCCGACGCGGCTATAGCACTCCCGATAGCCTTTGGGGCACCATCGCCGAGGTCAAGACGGCCAAGACGGTCGAGCAACTCTACGACCAGGTTCCCTTCCAAGTGGTCGTTCCGGTGGCTGGCTCTCAGGCCGAAGCGACCGAGATGGCTCACGATATTCTTGGCCCTAAGGACGGATACATCGCCTTTCGGGTTGAGCTGGACTAAGCTTAGTCAGCTAGGAGTTTGTCCAGGGCTTCGGCTAGGGGTTGACGAGGGACAAAGCCGGAGTGGCGACCCACGGCCTGGCCGCCCACGAAGAAGAAAAGAGTGGGAAAGCCTCTCACTTGAAGCTGCCGGGCCCACTCTTGCTGATGGTCGCCGTTCAGCTTCACGAATTTTATACGGCCGTCGTAGTCTTTGGCCAGGCCGTCGAGAACGGGTGCTAGCGCTTTACACGGAGGGCACCAATCGGCATAGAAGTCTACCACCACCGGGATGTCGCTTTGGAGCACTTCTGTCTCGAACTGGTCGTCTTGGATACTTTGAACTTGAGGCATTGTCTTCCTATCTTTCTGGTTGTGACCCCCTCGAGTATTCCCGTTGCCCAGGTGCTTTTCCCCGCTGTTGCCAGGGGTTGTTAAAGCTGCTATAATCTCGCCACGCGCCGGGGTAGCTCAGGGGTAGAGCAACTCACTCGTAATGAGTAGGTCGTCGGTTCAATTCCGATCCCCGGCTCCAACATGAAACCCCGTCAGTACGGGGTTTTTGCTTTGTTGGGGTTTGGTGCGGTTTTGGAGTTTGGGGGCGAAATGGTCACCAAATGGTCACCGATAGGTTGGAGAGAGCGGTAAAAGTGGGCCGAGGTCAGATAAGGTGGATATCCGGTTTGGCGGGCCTGGTGATCACGCTTCCAACAGGCTATCTGTTCCCGGCTCCAGCTCTGCTGACGAGCCCCCCCTTCCCTCCCCCCCAGTTGGGATAACCCGCGGTGACGAGCTTCTTCTTCGTAGAGGGCCACCAAAAGGTCGAAGGCGATAACCAGAAAATGGCCGGAGCCGCAGGCGGGATCCAGCAGTTTCAATTCTCTCAGAGAGGCCGGAGCATGTTCGGCCGCGTCTTTGGGCATCTCCCGGGGCACCCAGTATTTCCAGCGTTCTTCGGTGTCGGTCTCGAGCGGCATCAGAGCCTCCAGCGAGACCTCCTCGCGCTCGCGTTTTTTTCGCCACTCGGCCCGGCGCTGGTCCAACCGGTCTAAGGTACCATCGGCCACCACTTCTGGGGTCCAGCGGTTCTTCTCACAGATAGAAAACCAGAGTTGGCCCAGGCTGTTCTGCAGCAGCCACTCCACCATATAACGGTCGGTGAAGAGCTGGGTCTTGGCGGCGATCTCGTGGTTTTCTATCTTGCCCCGGTTGCGGTTCTTTTCGTCCAGGGCTTCCCGCTCGGGGTCGTTCCAGAATTGATAGGTCCACTCCAGCAGGGTGTCGTCGCGCCAGAGGGCGTCAAGGTCATCTTTGCTGACACCGGCGCCCTCCAGGGTCTCCACGGTGGCCCTCAGGGTTGAAGTGGGCACCGGTATCAGGCTGTTGATGCCGACGTTGCCGAAGAGGCCGGGCAGGTCCAGGGCCAGCTCTTCGCAGGTTAACCGCAGCAGGGTGGCATAGCCTTCGGATTCGTCGTTGAGCAGCGCGGGGGCAAAGTCGCGAAAGTCGCGGTAGCCCTGGCTGTTCCAACCGCCGCTGACCACCTTCACTTTGACCAGACCCAGGGCTTCCAGCTGGCGTAGCACGATGAGGCGGTTCAGGAAGGTGGCGGCGGCCAGTTTGACGGCGCTGCGCAGGTGGCGTTCCTGGGCCTGTTTGGGGGTCTCTTTGGCGCCCCGGGTGCCGGCGCGGACCTGCTCTTCGAGCCACGATTCCAGGCGCTGGCGTTTCTTGGTGTTCTCTTCGTTGAGTTCGGCCCGCGAGGCGGGGATACTCAGGCGATAGGTCGACTCCACCGCGTCTTGCAAGTCTTTGAGCAGGCGTTCTCTGAGGCTGCGGATGGTGTTGGAGAGCCAGCTCTTGGCCTCGGCGCTCATCTTGGGGTGGACCATAGTCTGGGTCACCGAGCGCCACCTCGTCTCTGACAGCTCTGGATCGCTCTCACCTGCTGCTCACCCCTTCCCGTCGGCCGACCTTTTTCGCGGCCTGCATAGGTTCTCCTTGCCCATTCGGTCTGAGTGTGGAGCGACCCCCTGACAATACCTGACACCCATGACTGACGAGTTGTACAGGTCGGCCGGCTCGCCCGGCGGGGCCATCGTTGGATCATCGGCACCTGATCTGGAGAGGTGGAGGCCCCAAGCCCTCACGAATTGAACCAGAGTGCCGCTTATTGACGGAGGTCAGGCAAGCGATTGCAAGAACCCATGGGAATGGAGAGAGGAACGGGTCTGTTTGAGCCGGCTAGAATTCAATAACCTTCCTTTGCTTGAAGTCGTCATCCGATTGGCACCGACCAGTCCGATCACGCTTGACCTTGAACATCTTCTGAAAGTTGCTGATGCCATCCGCGAAGAGTTTCCCGTTCGCTCGTTCTTGGATGCGCCACTTTCCAGTGTTGCCACTGGATTGCACATTGATATCGGGCAGTTGATTGGGCTTCGATGTGAGCAACCCGAATCCGGCTGTTGCCTATATCTGCAAACAAATCTGGTGGCTACGGCCTGGCAAAATCGTTCTCTTGAGAGCGACAAGAGCTATGTCCGCTACGAACGACTCAAGCAGTTGCTCCTGTGGGCAGTCGAAGTGCTCAATGACGGATTGCCGGGGCCGCTCACCTTTGGCGCAACTAACCTGGCCTACACCAACTTTATTGCAACTCCCGAGCCGCCGGGCGCCGAGGATGTATCAAAGTATTTTGGAGAGAATCTTTCCATTGGCCTGATGGCGGGAGCCGACCCCTTCCACGAATTGAACGCGGCCTGGCATGAAGGGGGCAACGATTTGAGAGTTCACCTTCGAGGGGTTCGGGGTTCTGGCGCTCCGCATCCGAACGGCCTGGAACTAACTTCCATCGCTGGCCGGATTTTTGAACAAAATGCCAGGCCGGACACAATCATAGATAGCCTGCACCAGAAACTGAGCACACTCTTTCCAGATCTGCTCACCGAAACGGCCTTAGACGAATGGGGGTTTTCCGTTAATGACACATCTGCAGTTTGATGCTACAACCTTTCCAAACTTTTCGCCTCAAGCCAGGCCTCTATGCCAGCTTGAGCCCAACCGCTCAGCGGCGACCGCCCCGGAGGGCTCGCCGACGGCAACCATTGCGCTGAAAAGCCGACTGATGGGCCAATTTCGGGAATTGAATGAAGACGCGCGCGATTGTGGCGAGCCGGAAGTGTCGGAATCCGCTAGCAAAGCTGCCCTTAATATTGCCTTCTTGGCTTTGACCATCCACTTCGGTGGGCCTACTCCTGCAGTATTCTCCAACGACGCCGGCGGCGCGGTCATCACTTTTCAAAATCGCAACCTTCGGCGCCGACTCTCCGTTGAGATTCCCGCGGAGGCTAGCCGATATGTCGTTACTGCAACGAGCCTTTCGGCACCGCTCAGCGGTGAAGAGCCCAGGTTGCTCCCGGCTCAGCCGCCCAACCTGAAAAAGTGGCTCCAGTGGGTCTGTGCCAACACTGAGTAGATGGGGCGTCGATTCATCCGCCGTTTGAGTCGCCGGGGGGACTATCAAGAAGATATAATCAAAGGCAAGGCCTTTGAGCTTCGCCCCCAGGAAAAAGAACTGTCGCTGACCTTAATCCCCGACGAACTTGAAGGTCAAGTTCTGCAGGAATTCCTGGAGAGTTACTGGGCCTGGACAGCCGAAAAGCTCGACAGCGGAGATCGTGCCGCGCTCGCCATGATCACCGACCAGGACGTCAACGACGCTGGTCTCGAACCGGCTCGTTACGATCTCGATGAAGACGACCTGAAGTACGGGGAACTTCATCATGTGCTCGACAGTGTCAGGCCTGCACAAGCCGAGTTCCTGGCCGGTCGAGCGGCGGAGCACGGCCTGCTGCGATGCCACGTGAAGGGCGGACAGACCCCTAAAGAGGCCCCTCAAACTCTGCGTTCCGAACATTACCGATCATTCTTGCGACCTGAGACCTGAGGGATAAACGCGCTAAAGTAAACGCCTCCAAGCCTTTTAAGGGCTTACGCAAGAATAGCTTCATTGTAGAATCGCTATTTTTGTCGCGAAGGCGTCAAAAAGATAGCAGCAAGAAGAGGTTCCGCGACATGCGTTCCGAAAATTACCGCTATGGCGGCAAAAAGTTCCGTTGGAGAGATGGTGTTGATGCATCGAAAGGCGGCCGGGCTCAGCCGCAGACAGTTGGCTATGTTCGCGGGGGTAGGGTCCACGGTGATCTTCGAGTTGGAACACGGCAAGGAAACTGTCCGCCTGGACACTCTTCTCAAAATCCTGCAGGCTCTGAACATCTCCATCGTTTATAGGAGCCCGCTGATGGACGAACTGGCTGATGCGTCAGGCTAGAATCTTGCAGCACGGGGTGCCCACCGGTCTGTTGCGCGAACTCGACGACGGAACCTATGAGTTCGTCTACCTGGAGGACTACCGCGGACCTCCGGTCTCGTTGACCATGCCCCTGACTGCCGGGAGTTATCGCTTTGCCAGCTTCCCTCCCTTTTTTGAAGGTCTGCTACCCGAGGGCTATCTGTTGCATGCGTTATTGCGCAAAGCGAAGTTGGACGCCCGGGATTACTTTGGACAGCTCCTTTGTGTTGGCGCCGACCTGGTCGGTTCGGTAACGGTGGAGCCGCTTTGAGAAAGTGCCCCCTGAGCTACCTCACAGTCGAAGGTTCCTATCACCTTCCCGCGCTGCGTCGCCTGCACCCGAGGCTCCAGGAGTTGCTACCGCTGTCCTTCACTTCCAAGCAGCTTCGTTCAGAAGCCTCTCAGAGAGCCGACAAGCTCTCTATCCAGGGTGTTCAACCGAAGCTGAGCGCCCGCCTGGACTTGAAGAAACAAACCTTTGCTTTGGTAGACCGAATGGGGCGCTTTATTCTAAAACCGCAGCACCCAGACTATGAGCAGGTCCCTGAAAATGAAGACCTCACCATGAAGTTCGCCGGGCTATGCGGCATCGAGGTTCCAGACCATGGACTGGTCTATACTCAAGACCGGGAATTGACTTACTGGGTGCGTCGATTCGATAGAACCGGCCGCTCAGAAAAGCTGTCGCAAGAGGACTTTGCCCAACTTCTCGGCGAGAGCCGGGACACCAAATACCGGTCATCGATGGAAAAAGTTGCCGAGGTGCTGGAGCGGTTCGCGACCTTTCCTCGAGTCGAGGCGGTCAAGCTTCTGCGTGCCGTTCTGTTCTGTTATCTGTGCGGAAACGAAGACCAGCACCTGAAGAATTTCTCTTTACTCAGCAAAAACAACCTGGTCCAACTCAGCCCTTTCTACGACCTGCTATCCACCACCATTTTACTAAAAAACCCCGAGAACCCTGAAGAAGAAATGGCCCTTCCGCTACGCGGCAAGAAGAATCGGCTGAAGCTCTCCGACTTTTCGAGCTACGCCCAGGAGCGGCTGAGTCTGACAGAACCGGTGATAGAGACGGTGATGCGCGACCTGGCCCGGGGTTTGGCCGCCTGGCCGGCTCTTTTGGAGCGTTCATTTCTTGACCCGCCGTCACGCGCCAAGTATAGGGAGCTTGTGAGAGGTCGGCTGGAACGGTTGGGGTTTCGTCTCTTTGCCTTGCAGGCGCCGCAAGCCGAGCGACTCAAACAAGCAGGGCTAACCAGAGGTGCGGGGGGCCACCAGTCGTTCTTCGGTAAGGTCCACAAGCAGCAACACGAGAACTGGTTCTCACTAACCCCCGGTCAGGTGCAGTTGGTCAACAAGCGCAGAGACGGCCAGGGCGGCTGGCAATCCGCTTATCGGTTGCTGGCGGACGACAAATGAGCTGCGCCAACAGGCGCTCTTTGAGTTCGGCCAGCAGATCGTTGACCTCCTCCTCGGTAGTCAGCTCTCGCCCCTCGTAAGAAGTAAACGCCTCAAAGCCCTCCTGAGCTGCCCGAGAGGTAACCGACTCGGGCTGATGCAGGGGTGCTTTGGCCACCATTCCCGCATGGCCAGTGCTGTGCTACAATGAGCGTAAGTGCCAGCCGAACGGCCCGTCGCTGGAAGCCTGGCGCCAGGATGTTGAACGCAAGATTTGTTGGCGCTAAGCCGTTCGGGTAGAAACATAGGTCCGACGAGCACGAATCTTCAGAAACTGAGCGCCGAACTGGAAAACAGATTGGCGGAGACTTTGCCGGACTGGGTAAAGGCAGTACGTTTTCGTGAAAGCACGGACGACGAGGGAGAGTCGGTCTGGCTCGTGTTCCTATCGGTCGAGCCCGACTCTGATGTGGCGAACGATGCTAAGAAGTTGTGGGAGGCCAGAGAAACGGTCGCGCGCGTGTTTGAGGAACGACAAATCGATTGCTGGCCATACGTTCGCATTGAGGAGCTAGTCAAAAGCTAAGGATGGCTCTCCATCGGGACCTGCTAGAGCAGGCGCGGCATTTGGCCAGAAAAGAACCTCGGAAACCGAAACTGGCGAGTCTCCGGCGCTCTGTCTCTGCGGCTTACTAGGCTTTGTTTCACTTTCTCGTGGCCCAAGCCAGTCGACTTCTGGTGTCCGGGCAGGGCGCGGACCGGGATGTACAGCGAAGGGCCGTGTCTCGAGCCTTCGAGCATAAACGAATGAAGGACGCCTCGACGGCGTTCGGGGGGGCGAAAAGTAACGCGTGGAAATCACTGCACCCAGGCGAGGTACCCAACGACCTACGCGTCATAGCCTCGACATTTGCCTTCTGAATTTCGTGATTTTCTATCTTGCCCCGGTTGCGGTTTTTTTTCCGTCTAAGGCTTCTCGCTCGGGGTCGTTCCAGAACTGGTAGGTCCACCCCAGCAGGGTATCGTCGCGCCAGAGGGCGTCGATGTCGTCCTTGCTGAGGCCGGCGCCCTCCCGGGTCTCGACGGTGGCCCTCAGGGTGGAGGTGGGTACCGGTATCAGGCTGTTGATGCCGACGTTGCCGAAGAGGCCGGGCAGGTCCAGGGCCAGCTCTTCGAAGGTCAGTCTCAGCAGGGTGGCATAGCCTTCGGATTCGTCGTTGAGCAGCGCCGGGGCGAAGTCACGGAAGTCGCGGAAGCCACCAGGAGAGGTGCACAAACGTTCACTTCTTCAGCAGGATTCTTGCAAACTCTTGAACAAAATTAGCGGTCTGCATGCCTGTCAAAGTTCAACATGAGATCAGGGACCCTATCTACGGCTTCATCCAGGTCAGTACCTCTGAGCGCCGCCTAGTGGACTCCCGCCCCTTTCAGCGCCTACGGCACATACAACAGTTGGCCCTGACCAATCTTCTCTATCCGGGGGCAACCCACAAACGCTTTGAGCATTCACTCGGCGTTATGGAACTTGCCGGCAGAGTCTTTGACGTGGTATTCGACAACCTCGATGACGACCTGAGAGAGCGCCTACCGGAAACTCACGAAGGGCGAAACTATTGGCGTCGCGTTCTTCGGGTGGCCGCGCTTTTACACGATGTCGGCCATCTGCCCTATTCTCACGCGGCAGAGGAAAAGCTTCTGCCAGCGGGCGCCAGCCACGAAAGCCTGACGGTCAAGCTGCTTGAAGATCCGATGCTCAGAGACATCCTTGAGGATACGCCCTTCCGGGCTAAGATTGAGGATGTGGTCAAGTTGGCCGTGGGGCGAGAGAAGGTGACCGCCCATCTGCAGTTCAGCGAATGGGAGACCATCCTGGCCGAGATCATTACAGGCAGCTCCTTCGGGGTTGATCGGATCGACTATCTGATGCGAGACTCCTACCACGCGGGAGTGGCCTACGGTCGGTTGGACTATCTTCGGCTGATCGATTGCCTGCGAATCCTACCGTTTCCCGAAGCCGAACAAGATCCAGGCACCTCGGAGTTGCACCTGGGGGTCACCGAAGGTGGCCTGCATTCCGCTGAGGCATTGATCATGGCTCGCCACTGGATGTTTTCACAGGTCTACTTCCATCGGGTGCGAGTGCTCTACGATCACTATCTCAGTCAGTTCATGTTCTGCTGGTTCCAAGAGCAATGTTACCCCCTCCGACTGCGAAGGTCATCTGCGTCAGACTGACAACGAGGTCAACGTGGCCCTTCATCAGGCAACCAGAGACCCCGGCGCGGCCGGTCACAACTGGGCGAGACGTATTATCGAACGAGAGCAGCGAAAAAAGCACTCCTCGGTCACGGACTTTCCGGTGCGTATGGATGACCTGAACATCCGCACCGCCTTCTCGCTCTCGAATATCATTGCCAGCGCCCCTGTCGCGTTTGCGGATTATATTTTCGCCGACAGAAGCGTGAGAGCCCGGGCTGGAGAACTATGGGAAACATCGAAACGGAGACCAACGATGAAAGCGAACGATAAGAGAGCCATCCTTTGCCATCTGGTTGACAAGCTGAGAAAACACGGCAGCTGGTGCGGAGAAACCCACGTACAGAAGGCAACCTACCTGCTCAAGCATCTGGTCGACGTCCCCATCGACTTCGATTTTCTTCTCTACAAACACGGGCCGTTTTCGTTCGAACTGCGTGACGAGTTGGCTCTGCTGCGAAGCGCCCGTGTGCTGGAACTTCAGCCGAAAGGGCCCTACGGCCCGAAATTGCGGGTGGCGGATTCTATCTCAACCATGGCGGCCGAGCGATATCAGCCAGAGACCAACCTGGTGGCGCAGACTGTCGGCTCGAGGGGGGCTAGCCAGCTTGAGGCCCTGAGCACCGCGCTTCTGGTCACCCTGGATAGTCCTGGCGACCTTGTCTCACGCTCTGATCGTCTTTGCCAGCTAAAGCCTCACCTGAAGAGGCCGGATGCGGAGCAAGCCCTACACGAGATCGACCGATTGCGCCAGGACCTGCCGGCAAGGCTGGAGCGAAGTAGCGCACCAGCATGATGAGGTCCGGATTAGGGGAGCAACTGCGCCCGCGCAGCGTCGCGACCCGTTTTTCGTATCAGCCTGACGCCAGACCAGGAACGCACCCGTTTTGAATAATCTCCGCGATCACCTTAATTAATGAAGCATCAGAGGGCACTTCTCGTGGCCCAAGCCAGTCGATTTCTGGTGTCCGGGCATTTCCAGGAGACCTGGTCGCAATGAACGGCGAAGTCCGCGACGAGAATCTTCTGCGAAGCCTCGAGCCGACCAGTCTGGCTGGTTACCTGAAGAGTCGAAGCTGGGGCCTGTCCGGCAAACTCAAACCCGACGTACCCGTGTTCGTAAAGGGCGACCTCGAGGTGTTCCTACCCCTGAGTAGACGCTACGCCGACTACGGGCTAAGAATGGGGGAGTTACTGCGTGAGGTGTCGGTGAGCAGGCTTGGAATGAAATTTTTTCTATGCTACTCTGGCT
>CAYRFU010000184.1:0-14435 GCA_964423525.1 uncultured Burkholderiales bacterium
CCACCTCCGCCACTAGCTCCGCCTCGTTATAGGCTGGTATGACAGCTACACTAAAACTCACCGCTCGGAGGGGTGGTTGCGTTGGTGCCAGAACTGCAGCCCCCCATGGCTCCTCCCCTTGTTTCGGTCATTGTCCCTACCTACAACTGCGCTTCGACCCTCGAGCGGACGATCGAATCGCTAGTTGCTCTTGGCAGTCACGACCTGGAGGTGATTGTAGCCGATGATGCTTCCACCGACAACAGCTCTACCATTCTTGCTCGATGGTCTGGTCACCCCCAGGTCCGGATTGTCCGACGTCCTCGACGGGGAGGGCCCGCCGCCGCTCGCAATTCCGCCCTGGAGGTGGCCCGTGGAGAGATTCTCGCCTTTTTGGATGCCGATATGGAAGCCCCTTCGGATTGGCTGGTCCACCTCTTGGCTCCCATCGAGCAGGGCGAAGCCGACGTCGTAGGAGGACCCGACAAAGTACCCCAGGACGCCCCTTTGGTCAGTCGTTGTATCGGCTATTCGATGGATTCTCCCCTGGCTTCGGCGGGTTTGCGGTGGGGCACCACCCGACTGGTTCGTTATCTCCCGGGGACGGGAAATCTGGCCGTTCGTCGCGAGGTTTACGAGCGAGTGGGCGGCTTCAATGAAGATTTCGTAGACAGCGGTGAGGACAAGGAGTGGCTTTTTCGGGTCGATGAAGCGAGTTTTCGGATCTGTTATGCTCACCAAGCCTTGGCCTGGCACCATCGCACTCGTTCCCTGGGAGTGTTCTGGGTTAAGATGTTTCGCTGTGGCCTCAGGCGGGTCGATATCTGGAGGGCCCTACCCCAGGCCTTTGAATGGCCTCATGCTGCCCCGGCTGGGTTTGTGGTGGGCTTTCTGCTGGCCCTTTGTTGGGTGGCTAACGGTTGGCCCGGTTGCTCAGGCCTGGCGGGTGTTGGTCTGGTCTTGATGAGCCTTGATGGGCTTTTGGCTAGCTTCCATCTGGGCGATGTCAGGGCTTTTCTCTTGACCCCCTGGACCTCCCTGATCGTGCCGCTGGCCTACGGTGTCGGAATCTGGTATCGCCTGCTCGAGACCTGGTGGAGGCGTTGAGGGTCTTTTTCGACCTTCGCCCCCTTCAGAGCCCGAGCGGCAAGCGAGGGATAGGCACTTACATTCGAGGTCTGCTGGGCGCCATCCGGGGTGTGGACTGGATTTTTCTGGCCTGGAAGAATCGACCTTTCCCCCAGGGCGTCCCTCAAGCTCCCGTTGTGACCGTTCCCCCACCTCCCTGGTGGATGCTCGGCTGGCTTTGGGACCGTTTTCTTCTGACCAGACTCGACTCCGAGGCTGACCTGGCTCACTTCAGTAGTCCTTTTGAGCTCGACCTTGGCTGGCCTTCGCGTGGATTTCGTCGCCCCTGCGTGGTCACCGTTCATGACTTGAATCTGGTTGTTCATCGGGAGCATACGCTGCGCGGCCGCTACCGGGTGCTGGCTCCCATCTATGCCTGGATCGGTAGAGAGTTGGCCAGGGCCGACTACCTTCTGGCTAACTCCTTCCACACGGCTCAAGAAGTTGGGCGGTTTTTGGCCCCCACGCCTCCTATTCAGGTCACTCCGCTGGCTCCTTCCCCGAATTTTCGCCCCCAGTCGGCTCGCGACCAGCGAGCTTTTCGAAGGACCTATCGTTTACCTGAGGACTATTTGCTCTACGTTGGGGGGCTTGACCACCGCAAAAACCTCGAGCTTCTCCTGAGGGCTCTCCACCATCAGTCCTGGCCCCTGGTGATAGCTGGCGGAGCCGCTTCCGCGGCCGACCGCAGCCGCTTGAAAGATTTGACCAAAGGGCTTGAGATCACGTTTCTCGAGCACCTCCCCGAGAGGGAGTTGGTCTTGCTCTACTCCAGTGCTCGGGCCCTGGTGTTTCCCTCCTTTTGCGAAGGGTTCGGCTTGCCGGTGCTAGAGGCGATGGCTTGTGCTACCCCGGTGGTGTGCTCTGATCGCACAGCTTTGCCCGAAGTGGGTGGCCAGGCCGCTCTCTACTTTGATCCGGGCTCGGTGGCCAGCCTGATAAGAGCTTTAGGTCAGCTTCCTTCCCAGCAACCTCGACTTCGAAAGCTGGGACTAGAACGGGTTAGTCACTTCGATTGGGACCGGACGGCCCAACTGACTCTGGAGACCTACTCCAGGGTTATAAAGGACACGGCCCTCGAATAACGAAGCCTGGGCTACTCAATAAATATTTAATGAGGGGGACACACGTGGTCGACCGAATAGGATTTAAACTGGCGGTGATGGTAGCCGTTCTCAGCCTGCTCCTGGCAGGCTGCGGCTCTGACTCTGACCAGGAAATCATCAGGACAGGAGCCGGCCCTGGCGGGCAACAGGCTAACTTTAATCTGCAGATAGGGCCTCAGGCTCCGAGGGTAGCTAACCTCAAGATCAACGGCCGAAACCTGTTGCCCGGAATCAACCCGGATGCAACCCAGATCGAATTCAGCTGTGAGCGTTCTTCTGATACCTTCTTTCTCACCGGACGATTCAACGTCGGTGGTCAGTCGGTGCTGGTTAACAGCTTTGATGACGGGTTCACCAGCGATGACGCCGATGAGGTTTCAACCTTTCTCAGGATTCCGGAGAACTCCCAGGGGTGCGACATCACCGGTCAACTTCCCGAGGGGGCTTGTCTGGTTTCCTTTAAAGACGACCAGAACAACATCTTGAATCTGCTCTCTTTTGACATCGGGAACTCGCCGATCGTTTTGACCAACCCGGATTTCGCTTCAGTTCCTCGCGGAGTGAGCCTTTCTCAGTTGGCCCAAAACAGCTCTTTCTTTCCATCGAGTATCGTCGTCAACAGCAATTCTTCGGTGATTCAACCGGCTCGTGTCTTCTACAGCGACACCAACACCAGTTCTCTCGATGTCACCTCCGGAGTCTTTTTCCGAAGTGACAACCCTGCCCTTGCTACCCTCTCGAATAACCCCGCCAGCCGCGGGAATTTCTCGGCGATTTCGGTCGGGAACACCGTGATTCGAGGCTTCTTCGGAGGGTCTCAGATGACCAATTCGTTGCCCGTTAGCGTCACCAGCCTGGGTGGTGGCGGAGTCACTCCTGTTCGCCTCGACACTTTGCTCGGTCCTAGCCTGAGAGCTCCGTTCGACTGTCTCAAGCGCTATCCGATTTACGTCTTCAATAGTGATACTACGTCTCGTGAGTTGTCCTTTAGTGAATGCACCCTGAGCAGCAGTAACCCGTCGGTGTGTGATTGGGTTAATGTCGACAACAACATCTACATCCAGTTTAAGAGCCCCGTTGAAGGCTCGAAGGCGACCCTTTCCTTCAGCGCTCCTGGGGGGAGCGGCGAGGTGACTTGTGTTACTTCCAACACACTCTGCAGCGTTGTTGGTAACAGTCAAATTCTCTTTCAGGGCCGCAACCTGACCAGTGGCACTCTCTCCCTCCAGCAGCAGATCGCCGAAACGAACTGCAGCCAGATTGCCGAGTTTGACCGAACCGGGAATTTCTTCTACCTGGGCACTAGCTCGACCGGTTCGATCAATACCTGCGACTCGGTGGTCAGCTATCTTTGGGATGGCAGCTCCTTCGTCCGCACAGGAAGTTTCTCGCTGCCCCAGCCCTGCACCAGCCTCAGTAGCCGATACTGGTATGCCAACGGAGTTCGAAGCAGCTACCTCGAGTGCACGGCCGACAACAGTGTCCTGATCACCTGCTCGAACGACCTGGCCACCGGTGCGCCAACCTCAGTCGTTCAAACGACCAATCTTCCGGGGGTCGGGAACGGGGTCTGCGTGCCGCCGGACAACACCCCACCTGTCATGCTCTCGACCTTCCAGAGTTTCGCTAACGTCTCTGTGGTCTCTCACTCCCTGAGCAGCAGTAGCGGTCTGGTGGTCAGTAGTCAGAGCGTGTTGTCTCAGCTCGAAGGTCCCACCACTTGCGCTATCAGCGAGCGGTTTGGGCCTACTCAGTGCTACTTTGGCGACTCCACCACTCTGCGAAGCTTCATCACCAGTAATGGCGTGGACTACCTGCCACTCTCAGGTAATGGTCTTTTGGGGCCCCACTCGGAGATCCGAGTGCTCAACGGGGTGGTAGCCTGTAGCTTCGAAAGTCCAACGAGCTCTCAAGTCTACTGTCAGATCGGGACGTTGGATGGACTCTCGGCTCTCACCGGGCCTTTCAACGTCGGGAACAATCGAGTTTTCCTGAGTGTCTTTGGAGGCGCTCCAGGAGAGAGCTATGTGGACTATTGCACTCAAGGCCAGAGCAACTACTTATCCAACTTGGTGACCTCCGATATGAATACCACTTCGATTAACCTGATGAACCAAACTCAGACCAATCTGGGCGGCCCCTGCACCCGGGTGATCAGCCTCTATCGAGAATAAATCCTCGCAGGGCTCAAGGATGAGGGCGCTCTCTTGGGAGCGCCCTTTCCTTTTTTCAGCCTGGAACCGAGGGTCGACCGGGTGACCGTCACGGCGCCTTTAGCGGGAGGGAGGCTCCAGTCCGCACTTGAGACTCATCGACTTCAACCAGGTAGGTGCGATCGGGGGTGAGAACGCGGTAGAGGCTGAGAGCGGTGACCTCGGTGGGACTACCAGGGCCCGTGGGATAAGGGACTCGAAGGGAGAAAAGGCCGTCCTCCTCGGCCTGGGTCACATAGGTAGCCACGAAGGTGCGCCCGGTGGTGTGACTTTGGAGGTCCAGCTCCACCTGGACTGTGGCTCTTGGGACGGTCTGGCCAGTGAGGAGAGCACCTTCGACGATTTCGAAAATTTTGACGCTCGACATCATCTGACCGTTGTAGAGAAAACCCCAACGAGACTCGACCAGGCCACCCAGTCCGGCCACCGTTTCAAAGAAGAGCCTGTCGGCAGCCGTTTCTACCGGGAGGCTGCGGCGGAGGATCTTGAAGCCCGGGCCTCCTGTGCTGATGGCCGTGTAGGTGAGGAAGGTCTGATCCTGGCTCTCGAAAACCAGGCGCATTCTCCCATAGCCGGCACCATCGTGAGCCATGGCTCGGACGGCAAAGCAGTGGTTGTAGGCAGCCCCAAAGGTGGTCAAGGATTGGGGCTGGCCGGTCTGATCAATCAGCGTTTGAGCCTCGGCGCGAAAGTCACCAGGGTCGAGCCCAGCCAGGGTGACTTTGGTGGGAAAATACTCCCCGATGGTCAGGGTATCGAAGAGGGCGTAGCGGACTCTTTCCTGGTCCTGACATCCGGAAAAAATTTCGGTCAAAGCATCCTGTTCGCTTCTGGCCAATAGGATTCGAGCATCTCGGCTATGGGGAAATCCCGCGAAAAGACTGAGTCGGTCGCCTCGCTCGGCCAAAAGGTGACCGTAGTCCCAGGGGCAGTAGACTCCATAGGCCCCCTCGGGGTAGGAGAGGTCAACCCCCCAGGGGCCTAGGGGGTGGTTCGGTTTCCATTCCGGTTCTGGGGTTTCAAGGCGTAGCCAATCGAGAGCCTCGGCCACACCGTCTCTCATCATAAAGCTGTAATAGAGATCTTCTTGGCTCCGGTAGAGTCTTGAACCGTTCCACAGCCAGGGACCAGCGGCCACCAGAAAGAGCCACAGGCCGAGGACGAGAGAGCTGATTTTCGGGCGACCGACCCATCTGAACAGCTCAGCCAGAGTGAAGGTTCCAAAAAAAGCCAACCAGGCGGGGGGAAGGTAGCCAAAGTCCAGGGTGACGGCCCACAGACCGAAAAGGCTGAGGCCAGCCACGATGGGAAGGAAAAGGGTAGGGTCCGAAGTGCCTCGTCGAAGAGTGAGCAAAAGTCCGAGGAAGGCTGTTGGGAAGGCCAGTCCATACCGCTGCCACAGGTCGGCCAGGCTGACCAGACGATGCTCGCCGATCAGGGTGGAGCGTTGTTCGAAAAGTTGAGCGATCAAGGCCTGACCCTGAGGGCTTTTGATCAGGACGATTAGAGCCAGGCCAACGGTCACGAAAATCAGGAATCCTGGGCCCTTTCGTTTGCCAGTGCGGATGGCCTCTGAGGCCCATCCTATAAGGGGCACCACCAGGGCGATGGCGAAGCTACCCAGTAGCATGAGAGGTCGGGCCTGCGGCAGACCGATCAGATCGGGAAAAAACGGCACAGGAAGAAGATACAAGAACAGGCAAAGACCGAAGGCGGCCACCCGTTTCTGCTCGTCTCGTCCGCTCATCATCAGAGTGACGGAAAGGCCGACTGCTACCCAAACGAGGTGGATCGGTGCCCCGGGCCAGGCATACTGAAAGACGGCCAGCGGGAGGGCCCAGAGCCAGGGAGGACCGCCTTTGACCACTCGAACCCCGCCCCAGGCCGTCAAAATCACTAGCAGAACTTCGAGGACATGGTGGTCGGCGAATCCTAACAAGGTATAGGTATAAAGTTGGCCGGGAGCCAGGGTCAACAAAAGAGGAGCCAAACAGGCCCAGCTGGGCTCGAGAAACTCTCGAGCCAGGCCGTAGAGGGCCAGCAGTAGCGCCAGGCCCAAGAGGATAGGTGACCAGGCGACCACCGTCTTGAGCCGGGCCGGATTGGAGCTTCCACCGACCAGAGCAGCGGCCGTAGCTGTCAGGAGATGGAAAGCCCCGGCGTTCTCGTTGCGGTAACCAGCCGGATACATGGTTCCAGCATCCCAGCGGTGGAGGGTGGGAAAACTGTCCAGGGTGAACTTCGTCTGGCGAAGATGGTAGTAAGGATCGGCTCCCATCAGACGCAGCTCCTGGTCTTGGTAGACATAGTTCCAAACGGGGAGCACGCGAGCGCCCACCCAGACCAGACAGGTCACTGCCAGCACCGCCCAGGCGACTCTTGAAAGTTTCGTCTCAGACATCTGGGCCGGGTGTTAGGCGTGGTGGGCGGGAAACCATTCGAGAGGACAGAACGAGTTGGGCCATGGCTTCAATTCCGCCCCTTCTGCATCAGATTTTCGGCCTTTGGGATGACGGTCCCATGCCCGAAAGGATGGCCTCCCTGGCCCGTCGTTGGCGTGAGCGCAATCCTGGTTGGGACTATCGTCTGTGGGACCGGGAGGCGGTTGAAGGACTGGTCCGAGAAGATTATCCGGACTACTGGAACCTCTACTGCTCTTACTCCAGACCGGTCCAGCGTGCCGATGCCGCTCGCTACTTTATCCTGGATCGTTGGGGCGGAGCCTACGCTGACCTGGATACTCGCTCCCGATGGCCTCTTGACGAGCTGCTCCAAAGGCAACCGGGGGCCACCTGTCTGGTGGGGATAGAAACGGTTCTGACTCCGTCCAAAGCCCAGGCCATAGGGCATCAGGAGCCGATTCGAGGAGGGCAGCCCGAACTTGTCCGGCGTCTGGCCAACTATTTTCTGATGTCGACCCGGCGCCATCCTTTGTGGTCGGAGGTCTTTGCTTTGATGCGAGAGCGTGGAAGCTACCGTGTTCACCGAGACTACGACGTTCTCTACACCACCGGCCCTGATATCATCACCGAGGCTGTGGCTCGAGTCGGAGAGGTCACTGTGGTTGACCGCAAGACCCTGGACCGATACGCCAGTCATCGCCAACACGGAAGTTGGCGTCTGGAGAAAGGGGGGATCGGATGGCTCGACTTCTCTTGATGTCGCCTTTTGCTGGGTGGCCCTTGTTTGGAGGAGTCGCCGTTCGGATTTACCACTTGTTAAAGGCTCTTTGTCGTCATCACGAGGTGTGGTTCGTGTGTCGACAGGGGCAGGCTCCGGTTGGGGTTGGGTGCCACCCTGTAGCCAGCTCGGCTTCTCGCTACCGCCAGCTTTTCGACCCTTACCTGGTTGGCCGTCTCTGCCGACTTATCCGTCAGGAGAGGATCGAGGCAGGGGTGTTCTCCTCGCTCCTGACCGGTCTTCACGGGCCGCTCATCAGGGCCGTGGCAGGAATCCCCGTGGTCTTTGATAACCACAACGTGGAACATCTACAGTCCCGCCGCTCGGGTCAGCCGTGGTGGCCTCTTTTGAAAGCCCTGGAATGGTTCGTGACCCGTTCGGTTGACCACGTGACCTGTGTGTCCGAGGTGGATCGCGAGTTGCACGAGGCCTGTTTTGGATTGAATAAGGCGGCGGTGACCGTCTACTCTAACGGAGCTGAGATAGGGCGGCCGGTTGCCCCCGCAAAGGTGACCCGAAAGCAGCTGGGTCTGCCTGACGGACCTCTGGTTCTCTTTTTTGGGGTCATGAAGTACTGGCCCAACGCAGAGGCGGCCACGGTCTTGAGGCACGAACTCTTACCTCGGTGGAAAGGGTCCCCTGTGAAGGTCGTGGTGGCCGGTTTGGGCAGCCAGGAGTTGGAACCTGACGACCATCTCATCCGACTCGGGTTCGTGGAGGACATCGCTTCCTTGATTGAGGCCTGTGATGTGGTCGTCGCTCCCCTCCTCTCCGGGAGCGGGACGCGCTTAAAGATCCTCGAGAGTGTGGCTCAACGTCGTCCGGTGGTTTCGACCACGGTGGGAGCGGAGGGTCTGGAGCGCTTTCGTCTGGGGGCCTATCTCACTGTTGCCGATGGATGGGATGCCTTCGCTAGCGCCGTGCTGGCTTTGCTGAAGAATCCGGTCACAGCACCCTTACCGAAGGCCTTTTCGGCCTACGATTGGGAAAGTCTGTTTGAGGGCTTTGTGGAGCAGACGTGCGGATTATCGTGATCACTTCCCCCAACGGGCGGTGGTCCCAAGCTGTGAGCGATCTGGACCGACTCGACCTCCACTATGAGATCTCCCAGGGTCCCGACGGGGAGGCTCTCGAGCGAGAACGTTCACCTGAAGTCCGCTGGCCCACTTCTTTGAAGCCAGGTGAACTGGGTTGTGCTGTGGCTCACGCCAGGCTTTACCGACGTCTCAAAGCGGACAAAACCGAACACGCCGTGATTCTCGAAGATGATGCGATGGTGACCAGGGCCTTTGTGGAACTGCTCCAATCCGGCTATCTTGAGGCTTCGAGTCATCAGCTGGTCTTGCTCTATCACCGCCGGTCCTACGGCTGGCGCTGGAGTTTTCGAGACTGTATTCCTGGGCACCAGGTCTTTTCTCTGGCAGCCTTTCCTCTTGGGACGGTCGGCTACTATGTAGGCCAACAGGCTCTGGAGAGGTTGCTCGAAGCAGCCTCACCGGTTCGGACAGTGGCCGACTGGCCGCTGCGACTCCCTTTTGAGATGGGGGCCGTGGGTATCACCCCTCGAGTGATCCAGCACCCCCCAAAGCCGGGGGTGGGGCCAGAACCCTACGGAGGCGAGTTGAGTTGGCCGTGGGGCGGCTCGCTTCGCTGCTGGCTCAATATCATCTACCTTCGTTGGGTGTTGGCCGTCCTGGCTCGACCTGTCTCTTTCTCGGTGGAGGGTCCCTGATGGCCCGCATCGCCTTGATGGTGGCTTCGACCACGGCCGGAAGGGAGTACACTCGGCCTTCTCAGTTGGAACTTTTTCGCTTCTTGATTCCGACTTTGGTCCAGACTCTGAGCCATCAACAGAATCACGTCTGTGTTCTTTACCTCGGCTTTGATGCTGGCGACCGCTATTACGACGAGGGGACCAATCAGAAGGACCTGGTTGAGGAGTTCGAGCGCGTTACCTCGGGCTGCCCCTGTCTTGAAATCGCTCCTCTAGTCTGCTGTCCGGGCCCGGCCGGTTCTCCCTGCGCCGCCTGGAACAGGCTATTTGCCACCGCTTACGAGGACGGCTGCGATTATTTCTATCAGTTGAGTGACGATGTCTGCCTGCAGACTCAGGGCTGGTCTGACGATTTCGTAGCCGACCTCGAAGGGCGGGACCTGGCCTGTACCGGACCGGTTGATCCGGGCAACGATCGCAGCTTGCTCGGACACCTTCTAACCAATTGTTTCGTCTCTCGTCGTCACCTCGAGGTCTTCGGAAGTCTCTATCCTCGGGGTTTTAAGAACTGGTATTCCGACGACTGGATTTCGGGTGTCTACCTACCTCATCATCATCATCAGACCCTGGCGCACTGGGCCCGCAATCAGAGCGGCTACGCTGAAGGTCCCCGCTACGATATCGATAGGGGGCCCATCGCCGAGCTAAAATTTCGGATCGAGGAGGGCCGCCAAAGGTTGGCCCAAGCTCGGGAGTCCACCCCTGCCCCCCTTCCTGAGAGAGCCGCAGGCACCGTGATGGTCGCCTTCCACGATCAGGCCAGTGCGACCAATTTAGAGTGTTTGCAACAGCTGGTGCCGGATCAATCAGACTTCAAGCTATGGGTGTTGACGGAACGGCCTTTGGCGGACTGTCTGGGTCGCCTGTGTGACCGAGTTGTGGTCGCTCCCGAGGGGCTTCGCTGCGATTACCATTGGTTGGCCCTCCGCCTCTTTTTGGAAAGCTCGGCCGAGAATCTCTATCTCACCACCACCACCACGGAGCACCCCCCTGACTTTTGCGCTCGCCTTCGGGCCGGTCTGAAGGCGGGCTCCTTACCAGCCACCTTCCGGCCCCGTTGGTTGGGTCGTCTACGTGGTTATCCCGATTCGATGCTTCTGAATCGCCATCAGGTGGAGCGGGTCTGGGAGCGGGTTCAAAGGGCGGCCACCCTTACCTCGGCCAGGGTCGACCTCCGGCTAGCTCATCGCTACGGTTTGGCTCGGAGAGTCCTGGGCCTGGCCACCGTTCTGCTCGGGATTTACGATTTAAGCTACCCTGGAATACCGTGGCATACCCGGGTTGTCCACTATTTGGGAAGGGAGGTTTTCAGTTCGCTTAGCTGAGCGGAGTGAAAGCCCGATCGGGTGGCTTCCTCGACCAGCTCACGGGCCTTCTCGGGTAGGCCCGCGGCCCAATACGTCTGAGCGGCGACCGTCAGGGTGAGCGGGTCTCGTCGTAAGGCGAGTTCCTGCTCGAGCACGGTCATCGCTTTTGGGATGTCCTCAGGCCGGCCTCGATCCAGATAGAGTTCGACCAGTTGGCGACCGTGTCCGTAATGGCCTGACTTCAAGTCGCCTTCCAGGAGGGTCTCGGCCTGACTCCACACTCTTTCGGCTTCTTGTTGGTTGCCTTTCTGGTGATGCGCTCTGGCGAGATAGACCAGGGCTTCAGCCTCCTGAGTGGCGGCAAAGGCCCGTGTAAAAAGAGAAATGGCGGCTTCAGGACGCTCTTGAGAAAGCTCGACTAATCCCAGGGTGGTCAGAGCGAACGGATCGTTGGCCGAAATGGCCAGGGCTGATTCGAGAGCCGCGCGAGCCTCTTCGGGTCGCCCTAGGCGCCAAAAAACTCGACCGAGTTGAACTCGCAGCTTGACCGAGAGTCTTCTCTCTCCGGCTTGCTCTTGAAGGATGGCGCTTTGAAAGGCCTGGGCGGCTGGCTCAAAACGACCCGTCGCTTCCAGTAGCCGCCCCTCGAGGCTCAAGACGGCCGGGCCCGAGTGGTGACGCTTAAAACGGTCCAAAAGGGTGCGGGCTTCCTGAGGGCGACCCAGTTCGAGTAAGCAGGTGATCGACAGGCTCAGAGCGTCACCGTGGGTAGCATCTCGGGCCCGAACCTTTTCACACAGCGCCAGAGCCTGCTCAAATTGATGCTCGGCCTGGGCCACGGCCGCCAGGGCCACGGTGGCGGAGGGGTTGGCAAGAAGTTCCTGCGACCGTTGGGCCGCCTCTCGAGCCAGCTCGTAGTAGGCTGGATCATGACTCCACTGGGCCTGGCTGACATAGACCTGGGCTAGTGCCGCCCATTCTTTGTAGTTCTTGGGGTTCTCTTCGACCTGACCGCGATGAAAGTCGATGGCCTCAGTCAGAGTCGGACCCTCCGACTTGGCGTAGGCGTAGGGATAGCTCACTTCAGCCGGAGGCGGTTGGGAGCAAGCCAGAGTTGCCGCCAGGACCAGGACGGCGAGAGGGGAGTTAGCCCTCATCCGGTTTAAGCTTATCGGCCAGTTCTTGGAATCCTTGTTTCTCCGCGATCAGCCAGGGTTGACGACCACTGCTATCTAGAGCCGACTTGAGAGCACCCGCCTCCAACAAGATTTCAGCCACCTCGATCTGGTTGCGAGTGGCGGCCCAGTGGAGGGCGGTAGAGTTGGTGTCGTCAAGCTGGTTAACGTCGGCTCCTTGCTCAAGCAGATAGGTGACCATTTCGGCGTGACCGTGGAGTGCGGCCAAGTGGAGAGGAGCCTGGCCCATGCTGTTGAGGCTGTCCGTTTTAGCCCCTCGTTCAACCAGGAGTTGAGCCGCTTCGACCTGTCCACCTGCTGCCGCTGTGATGTAGGGAGTGTTTTGGAATGTCGCCGGGGCTTCGATTTCGGCACCTTTATCTAACAAAGTATTCATGATATCGATTCGGCCGTAGTGAGCGGCCAGGTGGAGAGGGCTAAAATCGTTGGAATTTCTACCGTTTACCGCTCCCGGATGGTCGGCGAGTAGCTTGAGCAGAGGCTCTTGGTCGCCCTCTTCGATCATTTTCGTCAGTTCTACCTGAAGGGCCGCTGCCGCCACCTGGGGGTTGACCCCGGGGGTGCTGGAATCACCAGGTTTCGTAGCGCTTTGGCAGCCTAGGATAGCGACGCTGAGAAGGGTGAATAGAAAGATTCGGTAGGCCATATTGGGAGGTTACCAGGTTGGGATAAGTCTCAAACCTGGAAAGGAGGAGTAACAAGGGTTGCGAAAGAAGCTCGAATTATCTTCACTGGGAGGTATCCATGCTGATACGCCAGTGGGCTGTTCGCCTGGGTATTGCCGCCTTCGTGCTCGGTCTGGTTGTGACTGGTGTTGGGTTCAACACCGACGCCGCCAAAGCATCCGACCACGATGATGGTGAAACCAACATCAAATCTCGTAACGCAAGTCTGACGGATCTCTTTGTCTTCCGTGAAGACTGGCAGACCGGAAACGCTGCCGATAATGGAAACTTGATTTTCATCATGTGCACCAATCCCCGGTCGCTTCCGCGTCAGAACTACTACTTCAACACTGACGCCCTCTACAATTTTCACCTCAGTCGCGCCACCAACGTGAATGAAGCGGTCAGCGGTCGCGAGGACCTTCGTTTTGAGTTCTCCTTCGGAGCTCCCAACAACAACTCGCAGCAGTCGATCCAGCTCAACGTTCACCAGGTCACCAACGGCGTGCCTTCGTCGACCGCAACCGGTCAGGCCAATAACCCCCTGACCACTGCGGCTCCGGCTCGCTTGACCAGCGCTCCTATCGCGCCGGTCGTCAACACCTTCAATGTCAACGGAACCAACATCAACGTTTTCGCTGGTCTTCGCGAAGACCCGTTCTTCTTTGACGTGACCCAGTACTTCCGCATTCGGGCCTTCCTGCGCGGCAGCACGGCTCCCACCGACCAGCCCCAGGGCGGCGGCACGGAAGTGAATACAGCCTTTAATCCGGCTCAGTTCGCTACCGACTTCGCTCAAGATTATAATGTCAACGCTATCGTGATGCGTGTCCCGATCGCGTTCCTTCAGTCGAATGGTCAAACCACCTTCGACGTGTGGGAATCGATCACTCGTCCGGGCAACGTCACCCAGTTTCAGTAGGAGGTAACTTATGAAAGGCTTTAAGATTCTCGGCGTTGCCGCGGCTTTAGCTGCCTCCCTGCTGGCTGGCTGTGGCTCCGACTCCGATATTGTCCAGATTCAACCGGCAGCCGCCCAGCAGGGCGTGAACTTTGTGCAGGTAGAATTTCTGGCTCGCCCCGTCATCAACGAAGGGCTCATCACCGACAACGCTCTTCTCAACGCATTCAACAGCGTAACCCCGGCTTTCGTTCGGGCTGCGCTTGGTAACCCGAACGGCCCTGAAGCCGTAGCTGCCGGGCCTATCCTGGCTGACGCCACCGCGACCTTGAACGCTCTTCTCGGTCTGAGCAACGGCACCGGCCCCTTCCAGGGAGCTGTGGGAACGCCCGCAGGTGGCACTCCCGATGCCGCTTTCTTCGCCGGCGTCTTCTTGCCAGACGTGATGAGGATCGACACGACCCTCAACATTGCAGCCAATGCTCCCTCGTTCGCCAGTTTGGCGACGGTGGACGGACGAACCACGCCTGTGGGTGGTCGTAAGATCACCGATGACGTGATGGATGTTGTGACCACTTCCTTGACCAACAATGGAGCTGCGATCGACAACGTTGGATACGCCCGCAGCGGGGCTGCTCCCAACGAGAATGCCGGGACCGGTCACTCGCCGCCCTCGGCCACCTTCCCTTACCTGGCTGAAGCCAACTAGGCGAAGGACTTCCGAAAAGCCCCGGCCTCACGGTCGGGGCTTTTTTGATGGGGTCGATGCATACTTTACCAGGTATGTTATGGATATCATATGGTCAAGCGAACGACCAGGCTTCAGTCTGTTGAAGTAGCGCTCGACGCGATTCCTGTTCTTGTAGCGCTCTTTATCGTATTTCCGCTGGACCTTCCGTCTGGGATGTGGCGGTATAACAGGCTCAGCCCCTGCCGACTTGATCTCTTCCACGAGAGCATTCGAGTCGTATGCCCTGTCGGCTATC
>CAYRFU010000185.1:0-11570 GCA_964423525.1 uncultured Burkholderiales bacterium
GAGTGTGGGACGATTTCAGCCCGTTACGATGTCAACTTTCGGCGTGGCAGTACAGGGGTCTGGCCGGGCTGCGAGCTTTCCAGCGGTGGCGATTGAAAGGGGCCAACGGTTTGAGTTACCGGGCCGTGCGCGCTGTCGATACCAGCACCCACCCCGACCATCAACGCCGCGGCCTTTTCACCCGTTTAACCCTGCGCGGGCTCGAGTTGTTGGCCTCAGAGGGAGGGGACCTGGTTTTTAACACCCCCAATCGCCAGAGCTTACCCGGTTATCTCAAGATGGGCTGGGAACTGGTCTGCCAAATGCCGGTCAGGGCCCGCTGGATCGGCTCGCGCCGAAGACCGGTGGGCGAGGCTGGGCGAAACGGGTGGAAGGCTCAGGTGGACCGACTCTCGCCCCAGCGACTGGCCCAATTTCTCGAACAAACCGACAGCGAGAGACCGTTTCACATCGAAAAAGAGCCCGGCTATCTGGAGTGGAGGTATCGACGACATCCCGGGATTCCCTACTATTTTCGGCTCCTCGAGAAAGATGGGGCTCCGGCGGCTCTGGCGATCTGGTGTGAAACCCTTCGCGGGAGACTTAAGGAGCTGGCCGTCTGCGAGCTCTTTTGTGTGTGGCCAGAGGCAGGAGCCGAGGCCCTGAGAGCGGTGCTGCGGGAGAGTTCTTGTCACTACGCCATGTGCTGTTTTCACAACGCCCCCTCAGCCGAAACGGCTCTCTCCCGACTGGGCTTTATGAAGGTGCCGGGCCGAACCATCACTCTGACCACCCTGCCGCTTTCACCTCGCTCGAACTGGGCTGTCCACCCCGAAAACTGGAGCCTTACCACCGGCGACTTGCAGATCTTCTGACCGCTCGGTCATTCCTGATAAACGATTCGTCTGAGCGTCTCGACCCGTTGCTGAAGATAGCCGTTGCCAGGATCCCGTGCCAAGGCTTCTTCGAGATAAGTCAAGGCGATCTCGTGGTGGCCACCGCGGTCGAACAGGTCGCCCAGGGCTACGGTGAGTTTCCCCGAGCTATCGCCATTGAGACCCTCGCGCAGCACAGCCCGGGCTGAGGCGGGCTCATCGAGGTCTTCATAGAGTTCACTGATCAGGATGCGCAAAGCGGTATCTCGGGGGGTGTCGTCGAGACGCCACTCCAGCGTCTCGATCACCGGTTTGAGGTCGGCTCCCAACGTTTGAGCCAGACGGCCCCAACTCAAAAGCGCCTGGCTCTGGCAAGCGCGCTGCTCGCGAGAGCTCGTCTCGGCATCGACGATCCGCTTCAGTTCCCCTAACCTCTGTCGAGGCTCGAGAAGCAAGGCCCATTCGAGTCGTTGGCACAGGTCATCGGGAAAGGTCTGAAGATAGAGTTCGAGAAAACTCCGGTACGGCCGGTCTTGTTTCGAGGCCGCCAGGGCCGAGTCGAGAAGCCTTCTCACATCTTTTGGGGAGTAAGCTCGTCGCGACACGAGTTGACTGGCGAGAGCTAGCCCCTGGCCGGGCTCGGCCTCTTCCAAGACGGCCAACAGGTGACCGTGTTCGTCGGCAAACTCCGGTTCTCTCACGTCACTCAGCAAGCTGACAGCATCGTCAAGGCGGTCTTGCAAGAGAAGATTGACCAGTAACCCTCGTTTGAGAGACCATTGATAGGGGGCTGTCTCGATGGCTTGAAGCCAGCGCGACTCCCCGGCCTTGAGGTTGCCGAGCCGTTGCTCGGTCTGGGCCAGGGCAGCCAGGACATCAAGGTCGAAAGGACTGGCGCCGTGAGCCTGTAACAGAAAGGCCCGACTCTGCTCCAGAGGGGCGTCACTTTCGTCCCAGGCGGCCAGGCGAGTGGCAAGCTCGGCCCTTCGACGCAGCAAGTCGGTTCGGTAGGGCTGATAGCTCAGAGCCTTCTCCAGGGCGGCGTCGGCTTGTTCCCAACGCAGGGTTTCGCTATAGGTTTCAGCCTGCTCGACCGCTCTTTTGACCTGTAGGCCCGACCAGCCGTAAGCTAAAAGATAAGCCCCGCAGCCCACCAGCACGAGCGAGATCACCCAGGCCGGCACCTGGCGAGACTCCCCGTTCAACCCCACGGAATAGAGCAAGCCCCCAAACCCTAGAAAGACCACCCAGTCGGCCGGCACCGGCAGAGCGAAGTTAAAGACCAGGTAGATCAAGAGAGCTGTCCAGCCCGCCAACAAGGTGATGGCCCGAAGAGAGCCCTGGCGGGCCAAGCGAAAGGTGGACAACCACAGGGCAGCCACCACCACCAAGAACAGCAACAGAGCCGGAAAGCCACAGTCAACCAGAATCTGGAGGTAGTCGTTGTGGGCCACATTCATGAAGCCTTCCTGACGTAAAGCGTCGCTGCGCACCCGTTGATAGGCAAACGGAAAGGTGCCGGGACCAAAGCCTAACAGAGGGCGCTCCCAGGCCAGCTTGGGGCCGGCCATCAACACCTCCCAGCGGGCCTGGAGGCCGATCGATTCGCCACCTTCTAGAAGCCGAAAAACTTTGCGAAAGGCCTCCACAAATCGGAAGGTGGCCAGCAAGAGCCCGATTCCGAAAGCGGGCACCGACCAGGCTATCCAGCTCAGGCGAAACTCCCCTTTCGGCGGCTTGGCCTCCAGCCAGGTCAGCAGCACCAACCCGACCACAAGACCGACCAGACTGGCCCGGCAGCCAGTAAAAAACAGGGTCACACAAGCCAGGCCCGCCAGAGCGATATTGGCCAACCCTGTCAGCTTGCGATGGCGACCCCACTGACTCAGGGCCAAAAAGACCATCGTAAGGGGCAATACCGAGTAGCAGTCGGGGTTGGTGAAATTGGCTTTGACCACGCGCTCTTCGCCCACCGTGGCCAGACCGTAAAGACAGCTCGCGCCCAACCCCAGGGTTAAGCCCAGCACACCAACATTCCAGTCGGTTGGCTCGCGCAGTGTGGCGAGCAGAAAGAAGGCCGTCAAACCTGAAGTCCAACTGGCCAGAAACAGGCGCGAGGCCTGCTGGTCGACGGTTGACCCAAGTCCCAGGGCTACCCAGCCGACCAGGGCCACCAGGGCGACCAGGGCCGGCGTGAGAGGCCAATCACGTTTCTCTAGCCCCACCAGCACGGCCGTGAGAAAGGCGACGGCCCCGCCGACTAAACTGAGTTCGGCGGGCTGGTCGGCTGTCCATCCGGCCGGAAAGATGAAAACCGCTCCGAAGAGCAGGGTGAGACTCAAAAGCCGTGTGCCTGTAGCCAGGCGCTGACCGACCATGACCTGAAGTGGCGGCTAAACGATTCCCATCTTGGAGTAGAGACCGAAGGTACTGTCTAAAACCTTTTCGACCGCGAACTCTTCAAGAATTTTTTGGCGTCCGTTGCGGCCGAACGATTCGGCCTGACGGGGGTTGTCGAGCAGTTTTTCGATGGCTTGGGCCAAAGCCGAAGGGTTTCGAACGGGCACCAAAAAGCCTGTTTCGCCATCGACCACCACCTCGCGGCAACCAGGAACGTCGGTGGCCACGATCGGCTTGCCCATCGCAGCCGCTTCGAGCAGAATGCGAGGAGTACCCTCGCGAAACGAGGGGAGCACGACGATATCGGCTCGCCGCAACACCTCGGCCATCTGGTCAACGTGGCCTAAAAGGTCCACCGCCCCTTCGTTGCGCCACTCTCGAACCAGCTCGTCGGCAATGGCCGAAGGGTTGCCGCGATCGGGTTCGCCGGCCACTTGAAAACAGACGTTGCGGGAGCGTTTGAGGCGCCGAGCGGCTTCGACGTAGTCGTGTATACCTTTTTCCTCAGTCAGGCGAGCGGCGAAAAGAACCACCGGTGCCGGCGCATCGGAAACGGCCGGGTCGTCACCCGGCCGAGGGCAAAACTGATGGGTACAGACCCCTGAACTTCGGATCAAAACGGTTTTTTCGGGAATGACCAGGCCCTGGTCGATGAAAGCTTCCAGGTCGTCTGGATTTTGAAAAACGACCTGAACCCGACGGGCTCTGAGAATTTTGCCGTAGATCCAGCGCACTCCCGGACGCAAAGCTTTGGTGGGCCAGCGCTCTCCCAGGAAGATATGGCCCAAACCGGTGACAGCGTTCACCACCGATCGGATGCCGCAAAGCTTGGCCGCGATGGTGCCGTAAAGAACGCACTTGATGGTAAAATGGTGGAGGGCCTGGGGTTTTTCTTGCCAGTAAATTTTGAGCAGTTCCCACAGGGCCAGAAGCTCCCGCAGAGGGTTGAGACTACTGCGGTGGAGCTGCTCTAGAGGGACCCATTTGAAGCCCTCGGCAGTCAGGTTTTGGACGTAACGGTCTTGGGGTGAGACGAGAACAACCTCAAGCCCCTCGTCACGCAGACGACGGGCTAAAGGCAGCCTAAAATTGTAAAGATACCAGGCTGTGTTGGCTACCAGCAGAATCTTCTTTCTTTGCAGGACTTCCAAATGATCGCTCCTCCCTGGAGGCGCACCGCTTCGTTCTGGAAAGGCGGTTCCCTTTTCCCGATTTTGGCAGGACTCTCCAGGTATTTTCAGGCATCATCGCCGATGGCCATGAAAATACTCATAACGGGCTGCGCGGGTTTCATCGGTTTTCACCTGAGTCGAACGCTTTTGGCCGACGGGCATCAGGTCGTCGGGGCCGACAACTGCAACGCTTACTACGACCCAACCCTCAAACACGACCGGTTAGAAATCCTGAGAAGCGAAGGGCTTCAGTTCGAGCAACTCGACCTGGCCTCAGGCGAGGCTTGTCATCGCCTCTTCGGACAAAAGTTTGACCGAGTGGTTCATTTAGCTGCCCAGGCCGGGGTTCGCTACTCATTGGAGAATCCTCAAGCCTACATCGACAGCAATGTGACAGGGTTTTTGAATATTCTCGAAGGGTGCCGCCACCACGAGGTCGGTCATCTTATCTATGCCTCGTCTTCGTCCGTCTATGGCGCCAACACCCAGATGCCGTTTGCCGAGACCCAGCGAACGGATTCTCCCGTCTCGCTCTATGGGGCCACCAAAAAAGCCAACGAGTTGATGGCCCACTCTTACGCCTCCACCTTCGGTTTGCCCTCCACCGGGCTTCGGTTTTTCACCGTTTACGGCCCCTGGGGCCGCCCTGATATGGCCCTCTATCTTTTTGCCACCGCCATCATGCGTGGCGAGCCCCTCAAGGTCTTTAATCACGGCCGGATGCGACGAGATTTTACCTACATCGACGACGTGTTGAACGGCATCGTCAATCTGCTTCAAAGTGGCCCACCCGAGCCTTCAAACGGGGTCCACGAGGTCGAGGGTCAACCGTTGGCGTCAGCCCCCGCCGAAGTGTTTAATATCGGGAGTCATAGCCCCGTCGAGCTGCTTCAATTTATCGAGCTGATCGAAAGAAATCTCGGCCGCCAAGCCGACAAGGTGATGCTACCCATGCAGCCCGGCGATGTCCAGGCCACTTTCGCTGACACAACCGGCCTGGCAGAACGGGCCGGCTTTTCGGCGTCCACCAACATTGAAGACGGGATTCGAGTCTCGATGGACTGGTTTAAGGGCTACTATGCCCAAAAACCCGAGGTCTTTCAGTAAGGGATGGCCAAACTAGAGGCTGGTGGATATCAAGAAAGTCATAGAGCCCCTTTTTCGAAGAATCGGCCTGGCCACTGTCGTCTTCTGTTTGGTCCTGGGGCTGTTGATGCACAAGACTCGTCCACCGCGATGGACCAACCAGGATGTTTTCGTTTCCCGAGCTCGCATGTTGATCCGCACCGAAGGTTCCTCGTTTCGGCTCGGCCACACCGCTTTACAACTCGACAGTGAGGCCCAGGACCCGGTCCTCGCCCTGTGGTTTAGTGACCTCTCGGCGATTCCCAGGATGATCAAAGAGCCTGAGTTTCTCCGAAAGGTGGCCGAACGACTTGACGCGGCTATCGAACCGTCTGTTTTAGGGAATGTCCTGCAGGCCTTTGTCTACAGCGCGGAGGGTGGCGAAGTGCTGGAATTGAACGATACGGGCTCGGGCGAGGAAGGGTTCGACAGCGGCATCGAGCTGAAGGCTGAAGAATACCGAGTTCGCGGAGCACGCAGTAAGTTTGTCCAGTTCTTGGCTCTCGGACCTGAGCCCCAGGTCGCCCAGCAGCGGGCCGAAGCTCTGGTCAACGTCTTTCTTGAGGAGGGTCGGCGCAAGCTGGCCGGCGATGTGGTCACGCGCCGTCGCATCCTCGAGCAGCTCGAGGCTCGTCTAGAAGCCCGATTCAAAGCGCGGACCAAGCGTCTGGCCACTCTTCCCAAAGCCTCCACCGACCCCACCGGCGTCGAGCTTCGCGCCAAAGCTCTCCGGGCAGCTCAAATCAAGCTTCAGGGAGAGATCGCCGAGCTTCGTCACCAAACGCTCTCGGAGGTCGACGTGCCCCCATCTCGCCCGGCTGAGGGAGAGGGCACCGACGATTTCGAACAGCAAGTTCGGGAAAGGGCCCTTGAACTGGCTGTGGAGCAGAAAGTGTTTCGTCCTGAAAGTCAGCAGTATCAACGACTTGAGGGGGTTGTCGAGCGGCTTGAACAAGTCCAGCAACGTCGTCTCCAGGTCGAGCAAGAAGCTCGAGAAGCCGATCGCATGTGTCGGCTTGAGGCCCTAGAAAGGCTCTTGGAGGAGGTCCATCGTGAACTCGAGAGCCTCCAAGCTCAGTCTCTAACCCGAGCAGAATCGAGCGAACGGGACCGCCTTGAGCACGAAGTGGCAGGGCTTCGAGGGGAACTCGACCGAGTCCGCAGCCAGCTCTTTTTCGTCAATCTCGAAGAGAAACGCGCCCTGGAAAAAGGTTCTCTCGTCCTGATCGAAGAGCCTCATCGCGGCCTTCCGTTTGGGGCTGTGGCCACCACTCGTCAAGGAGAAAAGGGGTTCCTTCCTGGCCTGGTGATGGCCAGTCTGCTGGCCACGTTTCTGATCGTGACCCTGTGGGAACACCTATTCCTGCAGAGAAATTTCCTCACCCGAGTCGAACGCTTTTTGGAGCTGCCGGTCCTGGCCGTCGTGCCAGTGCGTCCTGCCGAGCAGACGCGGCTGTGGGATACCTGGAAGGCAAACTGGAATGACTGACTACGCAAGCGGCGGAATCACCTTCGATCCGGATCGGACCGTGTTCGACAGCCCGGCTTCCCCCCTCGAGGAGCGTTTCATCCTCTTGCGCGAGCCCAACTCGATCGTGGCCGAGGCTTACCGGTCGCTCAGGGCTCAACTTTCTCGCCACTTGGCCAAGTCGAGAAAATGTTTTCTCATTATGAGCCCTTGGGCCGGTGACGGGAAATCGATGGTGTGCACCAACCTGGCCGTCTCGTTAACCCAGCTTCATCTGAAGGTTTTGCTGGTGGATGGAGACCTCCGCAAGCCCACCCTGACCAGGATTTTCGAGATGGAGGACCTGACTGGCTTTGGCGATCTGCTTGAGCGAGGCGGAGACGCCATGGCACACTGTCATCTCTCCAGTCTTGACAATCTTTACGTGTGCCCTCAGGGCAATGCTCAAAGGAACGCCGCCAATCTCCTTGGACGAGACCACCTGGCCACGGCTTTTGGCCAGATGCGGGAGATGTTCGACTGCATTATCGTCGATACCCCACCCCTTTCGGCCTGTAGCGATGCTCTTTTGATCGGTGGTCAAACGGATGGTGGGCTGTTGGTGGTGAATCCCAAGTCCTGGAACGGCGAAGTGGAACGCCGACTAAAAGATCAGGTGCTCGATCACGGAATTCCGATTCACGGAGTGATCGCTAACGGGGTCGAGCTGACCAGTGGCGATGGTTACGGCTACGGCTACGGCTACGGCTACGGTGACACCCCACCCAGGAAGAAGTAGGCTATCGTTTAGCGCGCGCCTATCTGGGCCTGTTGAGTCTTGATGGCTTCCCATTCGTTGGCCAGATCGACGGGCACCTTGGGAATCGCAACCATCACCGGCAACTCGAGAATCTGTTCGACCTGAGGAACAAACTGCAGGCTCGTGCTCCAATACTCCACGCCCAACAAGACGCCGATGGCAACCAACAAGCTAAAAGGAACACCCACAGCTAGCGACTTGATCAAGCTGGTCGTGGTCGACGACTGAGGAACTCTCCCCGGGCCCGGCTTCTCCAGAATCTGGATGGAACCCTGACGCCGTGCACTCTGCTCTAAAACCCGCGCCTGGTAAAGCTGCTTGACCAGGCTGAGATGATTCTCTTCCCACATGGCCAGTTGACGTTCCAGGCTCGTCACATCGCGACGCTCCTCAGGGGTCAAACGCGTTTTTCGCAGTTCCAAGAGCTGCTGGGTGACCAGGCCGAGCTGGTCGCGTTTGTCTTGTAGGGCCGAATTCTTCTGGTCATAAAGAGAGGTCACCAAAGAATCTCGCTGATTTTGATACAGACTCTCGACCTTGGCCAGCTTGGTTTTCTGCTCTTGGATCTGGCGACTCTCGTCGGTGTAGATCTCTTGCAACTCCAGCAACTTGAGCCGCTGCTCCGAGACGGCTTGTTCTAGCTTATCGAGCATCTGGCCCCGCTCGGAAATCACCGACCAGGGTGCGGCGCTCGAACCTCCTGACAGGAAGCTGTCGATCAGGCCTGTCTCGGACTCGAGGGTGGCGATAGCTTCTTTGAGAGTGAGGCGCTCTTTCTCGAGGCTGGACTCGTTCTCTAAAAGCTCATCGCTGTCGCTGGTCCTTTTGTCGGCCGTTAAAGCCAGCAGGTGTTCCTCGGCCTCTTCCACCTTCTCTCGGGCTTCGGCGACCAGTTCCTCGAGATACCGGCGAGTGTTGGCAAACTCCTGAGCCGACAACTCTTGAACGTAAGAAACGAATTCGTCGACCAGGTTGGAGGCGATTTCCTGGGAGAGTTCGGCTTGCGGCGACTCGGCTACCAGATAGAACAGAGTCACGGTGGAGTTGTAACGAACAAAGCCACCGACCTGTTCCGGTTGTCGGAACTCGATCTGGTCTTTCAGATCGGCCCAGGTGTCTTCCTGGTCCATCCGTCTGGCCACCCGCCGGAGAAGCTTTTCGCTGGTCACTAGTTCCTTTAGCGTCAGTTCGTTGGCAAACCAGGGAGTGTTGTTGTAGCGATTCTGTTCAAGACCGCTAGGTGGGGTCAGAAGAATCTTGGCGGCCGACTCATACTTCACCTCGACATTGCCCCGAGGGACCAGGATGACAGCGAGTAACGCCACGAGAAAGGTTGCTAAAAACAAGCCTTTCCGGTTCTTGATAGCCTGTATGCCTCGCCATAGATCCATAGCCGCCGCCCCCTTTATGCTTGTTCTGCCCGGGTTCCTTCCAGGGCGACGATGGCCAGATTATCCTGGCCGCCTGGGTTTCCATCAACGCCTTTCATCGCCAGTTGACTCACCTGGTCCACAAAGTCTCCCAGGTGCTCGGCTTGTCGGCGCAGTTGTAAGAGATGGTCGTGGTTAATAGAGGTGGCTGGCGACCTGTAATGGCATTCAGTGACCCCGTCTGTACAGGCCATCAAAGTGCTCCCCTCAAAGGAGACTCGGAAGGTTTCGGCTAGTTCGATAGGGACAGCCCTCTCGAGGGAAAGGTAGACGGTGGTGTCCTGGGTGAGCTTGCGGCACCGTTGTTGGTTGATAGAGAAGAGGCTGCTGTCGCCGAAGTTCATTCCGAAACATTGGAGCTGGCTCCGGTCCACGACGGCCACCGTCAGGGTGGTGGCCGAGGGGCCGCTCTGACTGGGCTCGGCCAGGCCGGCCAAGAGGATTGAGAGAGAGCCGAGAGAGGTCGGAATGCGCTCGCATCTTTGCTGAAGACGCTCCAAAACAGTATGGCTCGCCTGGGGACCGAAATGGGCGTCGGCCACAGCCACAAGCGCCCAGTTGTGATCAACCATCACCAGGATTCCATCTTCGTTGGCAGCCCGTTTATTAGCCTGGGAGGGCGACCGAGGGTTGGCCCCGGCGCTGAGAGCCACTTCGATACCGTTCAGTTCGGACCTGTGGACTACGCCGTGCTCTGAATGGCTCTCGCCTAGTAATAGAACCCGCTCTAACACCGTAGGCCAGCATTCCCACTTTGTTCCAGATTGAAACGCCCACAGCAGGCCCCCGCCTTGGGCAGCGAGAACCTGCTGGCCGTGAAAGCACCAACTAGCCTTGTCAAGCCCCCCGCACCCTGGCCTCATTTCGAGCAAGACGAGATCGAAGCCGTCACACAGGTTCTGCAGAGCGGGCAAGTGAACTACTGGACCGGCAACGAGGGTCGCCTCTTCGAGAGGGAGTACGCCGACTTTGTTGGCTGTAGCCATGCCATCGCGTTGGCCAACGGCACGGTCTCTCTCGAATTGGCTCTTCACGCTTTAGGCATCGGCGAAGGCGACGAGGTGATCGTGCCTCCCCGAACCTACGTCGCCACAGCCACGGCCGTAGCCGTTCGAGGCGCGTTACCGGTTTTTGCTGATGTCGACCGTGATTCCGGCAACCTGACCGCTGAGACGGTCGAAAAGGTGATCTCCCAACGCACTCGGGCCGTGCTGTGCGTCCACCTGGGTGGATGGCCATGCTCGCTACAAAGCCTGACGGAGTTGTGCCAGGACCGCGGTCTTGCCCTGATCGAAGACTGTGCCCAGGCCCACGGCGCCCGTTATAACGGGCAGCCGGTCGGCTCCTTTGGCGCCTTCGGCTCGTTCTCTTTCTGCCAGGACAAGATCCTTACCACGGGAGGAGAGGGAGGCTTGGTGACCACTAGCGATACCGAGCTTTTCAAAAGGGCCTGGAGCTATAAGGACCACGGCAAGGGTTACGACGCCGTGTTTCATCGTGAACACCCTCCGGGTTTTCGGTGGTTGATAGAGTCGTTCGGGACGAACTGGCGGCTTACCGAGATGCAAGCGGCCATCGGACGAGTGATTCTCAAGAAGCTCCCTCACTGGGTCGAGACCCGTCGCGCCCACGCCCGCACCTACACGGAGAGGCTCCACGACCTCGAGGCCGTGCGATTGCCCACCCCCGGGCCTGAGTTTTATCACTCTTACTATAAGTTTTACCTTTACCTGCGTCCCGATCGGCTTCGTTCAGGCTGGGACCGAGACCGCGTTCAGGAGGCCATCAACCAGTGCGGCGTTCCGTGCTTCGCTGGCTCTTGCAGTGAAATCTACCTCGAGAAAGCCTTTCCGGACTCGATGAGACCCTCGGAACCTTTTCCGGTCGCCCGCGAGCTGGGTCAGACCAGCTTGATGTTTCTGGTCCATCCCACTCTTTCGCAGGAGTGGGTCGAGGCCGCGGCCGACCGGGTCCGCGAGGTCATCACCCAGGCGACCCTCTAGCCCAGGCTAAAGGTGGCGCCTAGCCCCTAGGTAGCGGGCTTTGAAATAGGGGTCTTCGAGGCTTCCGATGGTGACCTGTTTGGCCCCTGAGGAGGCGTGGATGAAGTAGCGACGACCGGCGTAGATTCCCACGTGGGACGCCCCGGGAGCATAGGTCTCGAAAAAGACCAGGTCGCCTGGTCGCTCGCCTCCGGCGGGAACTTTCTTGCCCACTTCAAACTGGATGTCCGCTGTTCTCGGCAGGCGCACGCCGTGTCGTCCGAAGACTAGCTGGACATAGCCCGAGCAGTCGGCCCCGGTGGGCGACTCTCCGCCCCAG
>CAYRFU010000185.1:11580-14424 GCA_964423525.1 uncultured Burkholderiales bacterium
CGCGTTATTCGTTTTCGTTGTTCTGCTGGTTACGGACATATTGGGCCATACCGAAAGGAGCGTGTACGGGATGCCCATCAAGCTGCGGGCCGTTTTGAGTAAAGCGTAAATCTGTCGTCCCCGGCGCGAGGCTAGCAGCTGTCGTTTGGGCGACAGGCTGACCACTTTCTTGTCGGGCAGCACCATCAGGTTCTTTTTCGGGCTCTGCAAGGACACTTCTTTGCCTTCGACCCCGAAACTGGCCAGGGCTCCCCACTCGTCGGAGGAGGGGCTGTCGAGGGCCAGGCGGGGAAGGGCCTCTAAGCCGTCTTCAGGCTCGGGCTGGCTGATTTCGGGTTCGCGGAAACCGGCCGCCAACAATCTTTCTTCGAGGGGCAGCGGTGGAGCCGGCTTGGCGTAGACGGGGCGTGCCTTCAGTTTTTCCCACTTGTAGGCTGTGGTGGCGTCGGCTGGGCGGTAGGCCTGGTTAGGCACGAAGATCAGGTCGCCGGGCTCGACTTCGGTGCCACCCAAAGAGGGGTTCATCTCGACCAGGTCACGCCGGGTGACGTTGTGTCGGAACGCGATCTCGGCCAGGGTATCGGTAGCCTGAACTCTGTAATAGGTATAGAAGGCCCCAGTCTCTTCAGCCCAGGCGGGGAAGAAGAGGGCTACGATGATAGCCGCTGTGATCAGTCGTCTCATTGTGGTAGGCTGCGCGTTCGTTTCCTGTCAGGGAGAACCCTGGGGAAATTTTTTCAAGTTGAAGATTTTACTCTTCGGTAACAATTCAAGTCTGGTTCCTTTGGGTTCGCGGCGGCGGGGCCTGCCGTTCCTGGGTCGCGCCCATGTCTGTGCCTGGGTCGCGGCGGTGGGGGAATCCGAGCGCTCTGGTTCCGATTTCGGCCAGCGGGTGCGTTCGACGCCCTCGCTTTGAAGGAGTCTAGAAGTGCGAAGTTTGACGCGCTGGTGGGGGACAGACAAGAGAAGGAGTTATCGGATGTTTACCCTCAAAGAGAGCCTAATAAGGCAAGCGATTGGCGAGGAACTTATCCTCTTCGACAGTTCCACTCAGAAGGCCCACTCTCTCAATGCCAACGCTGCGCTAGTGGCCAACCTTCTGCTTTCTGAGTCCGGTGATCCGACAAGCCTTTCTCGACGGGTCGCTCAGGAGATGAGCATAGGCCAGGCTGAAGCGGAAGCCGTCGTTGGCGAAACGCTGTTGCTTCTCGAAGACCAGGGTCTACTCGAGGCCTCGGATACGACCGGCCGGCCTTCCGTCTCCCGCAGGAATTTTCTCAAAGCCGCCTCAGTCGTGGCTCCGGCCCTTTTGACGGTCGCCGTGCCGAGGCCGGCGGCGGCAGCATCTTGTTTCCTGGGAACGTGTACCCCCGCAATTGGTGGAACTGGCTTCTGCGCAAATCGAACCGTCGACACCTTTGCCAACCTTTGCATGTGCTTGGGCCAAACAATCCCCGGGACGGGTGTTGTTTACGACGCCTACGATGCTGCTAATTGTGGAGGAACTCAAACGGCCGCTAACATTGGGGCAACCATCGACTGTGGGAGCCCTACGGGCACCGTTGATTTCCCCTTCCCCCCGAACACTGCGGATAGGGTGTCATTCTGTGTGCGTTTTTAGGTCCCGCCCCTGTCTGGGACTGAGTCGCGGCGCGCGGTGGCGACCTTCGAGCTTGCAGAGGTTTGTTATACTCAACCTATGACCATCAAGCTGACTTACCGGGAATACGCTCTCCTGCCGGAGGGTGACCGCAGGGAGCTGATCGAAGGGGATTTCGATATGACGCCGGCACCAGGAGAGAAGCATCAGCGTATCAGTCGGAATCTTCAGTTCGAGCTTCACAAGTTCCTCGACCAGCATCCTCTGGGAGAACTGTATGATGCCCCTTTCGATGTGATCTTGGAGGCGTCGACCGTGGTTCAGCCGGACCTGCTCATCGTCTTGGAGAACCGCCGCCACTATATTGTGCCCGAAGGACTCCGCGGGGCCCCTAATTTCTTGGTTGAGATTCTCTCTCCCTCAGCCCCCGAGAGAGACACCGTTCTCAAGCGACGTCTTTATGGGAAGTTCGGCGTGGAAGAATATTGGATCGTCGACCCCGACGCCGAGACCGTCCAGCAGTTGGTGGCCAGGCAAGCGGAGTTCGAGAGCAGGGGAGTCTTTGCCAAAGCTGATCGGGTCAGGTCGGCAGCGGTTTCGGGTCTGGAGATCGACTTGACGAGGGTGTTCCGTTAGAGAGTCTCTTCCGGAGGAGCCCTTAACGCCTCCTGGCCCGGGCCTTCCGGGTGAAACAAGTGACGGCCCACTCTAGCCCGGGCCAACGGCCCAGTCCTGGTAGCCTGCAAGAAAGCTCTCGATCATCCCCTGACAAATATCGCTTGCCCGGAAGTGTCGTTCGGCCACACCGTCGTCGCGGTCCCGCATCCACTGTTTGAGAGCACCGGGACCTTGGTTGCTGCTGAAATCTCCACGGGGTGGTTCTGAGTGGGCGAGCGGATCTTCCTCTTCCCAGACCGCCATCGTACGCTTGGCGTAGTCTTTGGCCAGGGTGGCTGGGTCCACTACTGCAGGAGTTTCGAGACAAGCAGCCTTACCTTCAAATTTGGCGCTGTCTATCAGAGCTTGGTCTCGTGCTCGCATTCGTTCCCGAGCTTCGATATGGGCGGGATCGGCATACGCCTATCTGGCGACCTGGAGGGGCGTCAGAATCGCCCGGTCGTTCTTATCTGGATGCACTCTTGGGAGTCGGCTTTGACAGGGTTTGGCCAGCCACACCGAGGCGACAACCTGCTCGACGGGAGCCACTTTGGTGGTGTCGAAGCGACGGGATGCGAGGTTGGCTC
>CAYRFU010000186.1:0-7677 GCA_964423525.1 uncultured Burkholderiales bacterium
ACTCCTTTTCGAGGGGTTGGAAGCCGCCTGCCTGGGAGCGGGTGCCGCTCGGGGGTGGGTGGTGCTCCGGACCGGCGGTCATCGCTACGAGCTGATGGCCTGCCTGGGCCCGACCGGGCCAACCCGGCAAAGATTTAACGGTAAGCTACCCGATCGGAGCCGGGTTCTGTCGGCCTCCCAGCGTCGTCTTTTTAGCCCTTTTCAAGAGGCCGAGCACACCCAGATGTTCCGCATCGGGTCGGGTGCCGTGTTTCTGGAGGGGAGATTGCAGCCGCCCGTTCGGCTGTTAGAAAACGTCACCCTCGCTTTGGAACGTCTCGACGCCGAGCGAGAAGTGGCCAGCTTGCGCCAAAAGGTGAAACGGCTCGGCAAACAGCTACGGGCGGTCAAGCGCTCCAACCACCGCCTCAAGCCCGAGCTGGAGAATACCGAGCGTCGGGCAGGGGCCCTCTCTTCCTGGTATCGTCACGCCGCCCAAATGTTGGCCTCTTCTCATCTCGGCTCGACCTTGCCCGGTCTGGTCGATAAAGCCCAAAACCTTCTCGAGGTGGAGTTTGGGGCGGTGTTGATCAAAGAATTCAAGCGAGTCAGACTGTGGGGAGGCGACAGCCTCCGGAGGGTGGTGGGGTCCACCTTCGAGGTCAAGAGGCTAGGCTCCATCGGTCGCCGAGTGCTCAATCAAGGCGAAACCTACAACTCGGGCTCGAAACGTTCCCGATTCGAAAGTAGCAAGCTTTTTTCCACCATTGGACTCCGCTCGCTCTTAGCCGTTCCGATGAAGGTTGAGGGTCGGGTGCTCGGTGCCTTGCTGCTGGGCTCGGTGCGAGAGCACGAGTTTCTGGCCGACGAGATCGACCTGGCCCGACTGATGGCCTATCAGTCGGCACTTTTTCTAGAGAACGCCCTTCTGGTCTCGGGAGCCGATGTCGAAAGAGTGGTGGCCCGAGCTGTGCTCGAGAGCATGGCCGATGGGGTGTTCACCCTGGATTGGGAAAAGCGGATCACCTCGTTTAACCCAGCTGCCGAAGCGATCACGGGTTGGAAAGCCGAGGACGCAGTCGGTCGGCGGTGCTCTGAGGTGATGCGGGGTCAGTATTTATGCCCAGGAGCCAAAAAGCCGACAGGCTGCGAAGAAAACTGTCCCCTGGTAGCTTTACTAGCCGACCAGGACTTGATGGAAAAGGGGTTGACGGTTGAGGGGACCATTAAGACCCGAGATGGCGAACCGCGTTACGTCAGCTCATCTTACTCGGTCGTGGCCGATAAAGGAGACTTGCTAGGCGCCGTCGTTCTGTTTCGGGATATCACCGAGAAAAGGGCTCTCGAACAGATGAAATCGGACTACGCGGCTGCTCTCTCCCACGACCTGAAGACCCCCCTCACAGCCATGAAGGGCTATGCCGTGACCCTCTTGCGCCACGGCGAGAAACTCGATGACGCTTTGCGTCAAGAGGCCCTCGAAGTGATCAACTCCGAGATCGATAGGGTCACTCGCATGTTTGACAACCTTCTCCATCAGGCTCGCTTAGAGTCGGGGGCCCACACCCGTTACCTCGAGCCTATCGAGCTCCTGGAAGCTATTCAGAAGGTAGTCAATCTCCATCAGTTCTCCAGTCGTAAACACCATTTTGAAATGGCCGTTCCCTCCCATATCGTGATTCGCGGCGACCGAGACCAACTCGACCAGATCCTCAACAACCTGATTTCCAACGCTGTCAAATACTCTCCAGCTGGGTGTCACATCGCCGTCTCCGCCGAGGCGGACGACCGGTTGGCTCGGGTGGCGGTAGCTGATGATGGCCCCGGCATCCCAGAAGACCAGCTCCCTTACGTTTTCGAGCGCTTTCGTCGAGTGGAGGATCGACTGAGCCGCCAGGTGCGCGGCAGCGGTCTTGGCCTCTACATCACCAGAATGCTGGTGGAGGGTTTGGGGGGAGAGGTCGGGGTGGAATCGCGTCGGGGCGAGGGGAGCACCTTCTGGTTCAAGCTTCCTCTCCAGAGGACTTAGCCCTGGGCTCGGGAAAACCAGGGCCGTGAATTACAAGCTTATCTTGGGACTCTGTCTCCTTCTTGCCAGTGTTGCCTCAGCCCAAATGGCCGAATCTTTGCGGGAAGAGTTTCACAACCGCGAAGAATACGGTCTGGTCGTCGTCAACCAGGGCGAGCTCTCGCGCGCTCGCGGTTATATCAAAGACCCCACAACCAGAATGCTAGTGGTTCAGGTGATGGCCGACGAGATGGACGTGGAACTGGCACGCGATCTGATCGAATGGGTGAGAGAAGGCCATACCCTCTGGTTTTACGACGCCCGACTGGCTCCCTATTTCGGCATGAAGCCCTATTTCTTGCGCCGTGAACAGTTTAAGAATAAAGACGAGTCAGGCGTTTTGGGGGAAGACAAGTACGACGGGGTGGCTGCGGTTGCACTGGCTCACAAAAGCCATCCGGTGGTCACAGGGGTAGGCCACGCTACCCTTTTTCTCCCAACCCTCGAAATGGAGGAGGGGAAGCGCTACGGCTCAGTAGAGGTGGAGGCCGACACTGTTCCGGTTTTGCAGTTCGCCCTCGACTCGCCGGCCCTGATCGCTTTGCGCCGCGAGGGCAAAGGCATGATTGTCTACAAGTGCCTTCTGTGGCCCGAAGTTCTATCCGGAGACAGGCTAAATTCTAATCTGTTGGAATTCTCGGCAGGCTTTGGGGTTCCCGGGCCAGCTGGGGAAGGCAAGTTGGGCCGCCCCCCTGGCCCAGAGGCCGACTACGTTGAAGGTTCTCCCGCTGTCGAACTCCCGCCCCCCGGCCAAAGGTTCGCAGCTCGTCCGCTCGACCCGAAGTCTAGCCCCGACCGAGCCGACGGCTCGGTCGACCGTCTCCATACCGAGTCGGGAGAGGTCGTGACCGGCCTGGTTCAAGAACAGGAAGTCCGTTTCGAGACGAGCCAATCGAGTATGACCATTCCGGTGGCTGAAGTCCTCACTATCCAAATGGGTGGCGCCGCCTCTCTCGACCAGCTTGAAACCCGAGATGGGCGGCTGCTCAAAGGACTTCTGCTGACACCAGAGTTCAAGCTGAAGGATGACCGTGAGGAGACGACCTGGGAGAAGAGTGCTCTCAAGAAGATTGAATTCAGGAGGAACGATGAGTCTTGAAACTGAGCTGACCCCACGCCAGGTGGTGGCTGAGCTAGACCGCTTTATCATAGGTCAGAAGGAGGCTAAGCGGGCCGTGGCCGTGGCTCTCAGAAACCGCTATCGGCGAGAGCAGCTTGAAGACCAGTTCCGCGACGAGGTGATCCCCAAGAACATTCTGATGATCGGCCCGACCGGGGTTGGCAAGACTGAGGTGGCTCGCCGGTTGGCCAAGTTGGCCAACGCTCCCTTTATCAAAGTGGAGGCCACCAAATTCACCGAGGTGGGCTACATCGGTCGCGATGTCGAGTCGATGATTCGGGACCTGGTCGAAATCGCCGTCCGGATGGTCGAAAAGGAAAAGATCGAGACGGTCAAGCCGCGGGCCGAGGAGCTGGCCGTCGAGCGGCTGGTCGATAAGCTCAGGCCCTCTCAAAAGAAAGAGAAGATGGTCAACCCCCTCCAGGCTCTTTTCGGAGCTGGGGTGCAGTCGGCCGACCCTCCCCCTGAACCCGATCAAAGCAGTGAGGAGAAACTCCAGCACGACCGAGAACAGATCAAGAAAGCCATCGAAGCCGGCGAACTCGACGAGCACTACGTTGAGATCGAGGTGGAGGAGAGTTTACCCTCTGAGATCCAGGTTTTCTCCAACCTGGGCATGGAAGAGATGGGGATCAATTTCCAAGACATTCTGGGTGGCCTTTTGCCTCGCCGCAAGAAGGCTCGCAGGGTCAAGATCGCTGAGGCTCGTAAGCTGCTGGCGGTTGAAGAAGCGCGTCGTCTGATCGATGCCGACGAGGTCAAGCGCGAGGCCATCAGGCGGGTCGAGCGGCGGGGTATCGTCTTTCTGGACGAGGTGGACAAGATCGCAGGTCGGGAACGAGGTGGGGCCGGACCGGATGTCTCCCGAGAGGGAGTCCAGCGAGACATCCTGCCTATTATCGAAGGCTCGACCGTCTCTTCGAAGCACGGCCACGTCAAGACCGACCATATTCTTTTCGTGGCGGCCGGCGCTTTTCACATGAGTAAGCCCTCCGACCTCATCCCCGAACTCCAAGGCCGTTTCCCTATTCGGGTCGAGCTGGAGAGTCTTTCGGGCGAGGACTTTCGCCGTATCCTGACCGAGCCAGAGAACGCTTTGACTCGCCAATACGTAGCTCTGCTAGCGACCGAGGGTGTGACCATCAAGTTCACTGATGACGGTATCGACGAGATGGCCTCCATCGCTCAGCAGATCAACGAGAGCACCGAGAACATCGGGGCCCGTCGGCTACACACCATCATGGAGAAGGTGCTCGAGGATGTTTCCTTTGAGGCTCCTGACCTGGACGAGAAAACCATCGACGTGAACTGCGACTACGTTCGCACCAAACTCGACAAGATTCTCGAAGATAAGGACCTCTCTCGTTTCATCTTGTAGCTCCGCTAGAGACCCAGGCGAAGCGCGCGGGATCGCCAGCTGGCGGCGGCTGCCCACAAACGAAAGGGCTTTGGTCTACTAGTCAGAGACCACAGGGACATTGTGGTCCCCGACCACAAGCCACTCGAGATCCCGCTCCAAAAACGTCTCATCAGACGCCTCGTCAAGGGCGGGAAGTTTGCGCCCAGTTTCGATAAGCAGGCTGGACTGGACGCCTCGAACTAAAACTCGCCCTTCGAAGAGATCGATATGGAGGGGCTTCTCGCCCAGATCGTAGGCCGCCTTACAGTCTCGGCCAACCTCCCACCAGAACACCGTGCCGTCATCACAAGCCACCACCAGACAAGTACCGGCATCGTCAGTGTCAACCGGAAAAAGTCGAGGTTCTTGGTCGCTCGGGAGGGCGAGATATCGCCACCTGCCGCCGGTTAGAATCCTCAGGCTCCGTTTCTTCTGTTCGATCTGCTCGAAGTCAAGCTCCCGCTCGGGCGCTAGCAACAGCCGACCGAACTCGGACGGCTCAGGGCCAAGCGGAGTAGCATCGACCTCCCCGAACTTCAGCGTCGCAGGATAGGAGTGCAATTGCCTCCGCTGAGGTGTATCGTCGAAATCACAGTCGAGTAGAATCGGTCGAGCTAACCGTTGGCCTTGGAAGACACTGTAGTCTCCCATCACGGCGATCCTGACCCGCGGGTCTTTTGACTCAGCCTTACTGTTACTGTAACGATAGAGGAAGATGGTTCCGTCCTCGGTCATGGCCGCAGTGCCCACCGAGTTCGCGGTCGCCAGGATCCGGCTACAGTCTTCGAACTCGCGACCGAAGAGTCGGTCGCCCCAGCTCCGGGTCGAAGAGTCGAGCATAACCTCGGTCATTCTTCCGACATAACCGCCCTCGTGAACTCCGTGGTGGAGGATAACGTTGTCACTGCCAGGCAGGCGAAAGACCTGTTGAATCGCTCCGTTGGGGGCCTTAAGATAGTCTCTCTGGCGACCGTCGTCCCAGAAGGCGGCCAGAGAATACTCTGTCGCTACCGCGAATCCGTCCGAAAGGGGGAAAGCTACTTCGGGGTTCAGCTTAAAGGAACTCCATTTCCCCTGCTGTTCAGGCATTTCGAAGGTCCTGGTCTTGCCACTCGATGGGTCAAAGCAGTGGACCGCCTCCTTTGACTTTTTAGGTGTATAAATAAAACTTAGTCAATTCCGGCCAGCAGGCTCCGCCGAGGGGGCTTGGGGGGCCTCAGGCCGGCTTGGGGGCGGAAACTGGCCGGCTTGGCCCGGGTTTCCAGCGTGGCGAGGGAGCATGCTCCGCCGAGTGGGCGGAAACTGGCCGGCTTGGCCCGAGTTTCAGGTCTTGAGGGGTGTGTCGACCCACCGTTTAAATTGAGGCACCTGCTGGTTGGCCAGCTTATCTAGCACCTCGGCTGGGGTGGTGGCTGAAACGATAAGTTCGCGATACTCCGGCTTGATGAAGCCTTCACGAATCCCCAGGTCGATCTGGGCCAGCATCGGGTCATAGTAACCCGAGAGATTAAGAACTCCGATCGGTTTACGGTGCAGGCCGAGTTGTCCCCAGGTGATGATCTCCATCAACTCTTCGTAGGTGCCGAAACCGCCCGGGAGAGCCAGGAAGGCATCAGCCAGCTCCTCCATGCGCGCCTTGCGCCGGTGCATGGTGTCCACCACTTCCAGGTGAGTGACCCCTTCATGGGCGATCTCTTTTGAATTGAGGAAGTCGGGAATGACCCCATAGACCTTGCCACCCGCAGCCAGAGTCGACTCGGCCACCCGGCCCATCAGGCCGACTCTACCACCACCATAGACCAGACTCCAGGAACGACTGGCCAGCAGACGGCCAACCTCCTGGGCAGCCTCGACGTAGATAGGACGACTCCCAGGACTGGAGCCACAAAAAACACACACAGAACCGATCATGGTCGGGCCGTTTGCGGTTCGACCGACCGATCCTGTCGAACGTATGTTACCAGCGGTAGGGGTTCGGGGAGCCTTGAGCCACCTGACGCAAAATCGCCTGGCGAGCCAGGGCTTCTGACTCATCCGCCGGTAAGTCGTTACCGTAGTATTCCTGAGGGTCAGCAGTTTGTGGGTCGGGGCTGGAGGCTGCAGCCCGAGAGCCGCTCTGGGAAACTATGGGTGAAGAAACAGATGCAACCATAATGGGTAAGCTAACAGCCTTGACTGAACCGACCCTTAAATTCACCGAAATGCCGCCCGACCGCTATCCTGACCCGGACACGATTCAACGAAAGTTAGGACGCCTTCTGGAGGAAGGCCAGACGCGCCTTTGGCATCACGAGGTGGAAGAATGCCCAACCGGACGGGCCCTTCTTCGCTGTGGCCGCGAACTTCAAAGTCGAGTGGTAGTGGCGGCGCTGACTCGCAGCCTCTGGCAAGTCTACCCCCCCACACCCGACTCGGTGGCCCGCCATTTCCTGCTGCGTCAACTCTGCAAAAGACTTCTTCGCAAACGTCTTCCTTTCAGTGCGGAGCACCTGGAGGCGAGTCTTTACCTGGTGGCCGACCGGTCGGCCGCCCCGGAGTTAGGCAAACTCATGCTGAGACAGATCGAGTGGCCTCCCCCCGAAAACGTTCGCCAGGCTATCAAGCGACTGCGACGAGTTTTTGTGGCCGCCCGGGAGGACGAGTTGGCCCGGCGCAGTCGGGAGTTGCTGCGCCAGCACGAGCCGCCACTCGAAAAGGTTGAGCAAAGTCCGCCCAGACGGCGAACCTTCAAAAAACTCCTGAACCACGCCCGCAAGGTGACCGATTCCAAACGATGGAGGCTTGAGGCCCAACGTCAGTTGGAAAGAGTAAGTCCAGAGGCCTTTGCCTCTCGACTCCTCCCCTGGGCCTGGGAGCACCTCCAACAGTTGCACCGCCAGGAACCTCGTCTTCTGAACGGCGTGGTCACTCTGGCTGGCCTGTGCCCTCTGGATACGGTGGTCGAATGGTTAGACCGCGTCATCGGCTGGGGCTATGAAAGAATTCAAGGTCATGGTCCTCGGGCGGCGCCCCTGGCTCATCGAGCCCTCGAAGCCCTGGGCTGCCTGGCGACCCAAAAAGCTCTGGCCCACCTGACTGACCCGGCGCAGGCCGAGCAGTTCGTGGCCGCAA
>CAYRFU010000186.1:7687-14377 GCA_964423525.1 uncultured Burkholderiales bacterium
GCTCTGGCCCACCTGACTGCGCTGGTCTGGGAGCTGGGCTATCCTTCCGGGGTCGCAGTCGCGACCGAAGCGTTGCAGAACCGAAGCTTTGACTGGTCTCCGCCCAAGGCTAGCCAACTGGAGCGGCGTCTCAGAAAGGCTGGGGAGCTCCAACTCGAGAGGTGGCTGAGAACAGGAGAGGAGGTCGCACGGGAAACCCTTCATCCGCTTCTCGCCGAACTCGCCGACCAGAAAATCTGGTCGGGTTCCAGGCTGGCCCACCCTGCCGAGACCTCACCCGCTCCCGAGCGGGAGGTTTACCGAGCCCTCCCGGTTGAGCCTTCCCCAGTCTTGCGCCATCACCAGTTTGGGGCCCTGGCTCGTCGCCGCGGTTGGTCCTTCCAATTGGTCGGTCCAGGCCAAAGAGTATCGGTCGCCGAACTCCGATTAGGCGAGGTGCGAGTCAGCCTGAAAGTTCGAGCTCAAAAGGGTCCAAAGACCCGCCAGGGTATTCCCCTTCAGGTTGTTTTGGAGCCTCCTTATCTCGAGGGACGAGGGGTGCGTGCGCGCCATCTGTCAGAGGTGGCCCGGGACTGGAATCTGTTCCTGGTGGCGCGGCTCAGTTAATCGGGACGAACGTCGACCGCTACCTGGTTGATGACGACGGCGTCCGCTTCCACCTCCAGCGCTTGATGTTCCGGACGTTCGGCCCGCACCAGGTCGAGAGCTGCTTGAAGGTCTTCTTCGACCACCAACTTTTCGGCCACTTTCACCAGCACCTCCTTCAGGGAGCGGTGCTCGAAGCCGTGCCGCTGCCATTGCTGAACCTGCTCGACAGCTTCGATAACTTTCTCCTGGGCGCCGCCTACCAGTTCGAACAGCTGTCCCGCCACCGCGCACCCGTCGACCAGGGATTCGCCCACCGCCAATCCGTCCCGAACGGCTCGATAGAGGTTAAGAGAGGTACCGGGATCGCAATCCCGGGAGACCTCCTGGAAGGCCTCCCGACGAATGGCGAAGGTGGTGTCGCGAAAGGGGTCGCTCACCTCTTTCCAAACCTGGTCAGCCAGGTCTGGGCCGGCTAGCCATTGCACCTGGCCAAGCCACGATAGAGCCGTCTCAGCTCGGTTCTCAAGGCCCTCTGCCTCGTCCTGTAGAGAACTCAAAGAGGACCCCAAAGGCTCCCGTCCCTGAGCCAAGCGGGAGCGAGTCAGCAGGCTCAATTCATTTTCTGTTTCACAGGCTCGGCCCAGCCACTCTTCCGGCGCCTTAGCCTCAGCCACCATAACGGCTAGCTCGGGCAGATCCGGTGTGTCACTCACCGGTTCCAACAAAGCCCAAAGCTTTTCGGCCTCCTCTCCTGAGGAGCAGCGACTGAGAAGCGCCTCCCAGGCCGACAGAATCCTCTCCCTCTCGACCTGAGGCCGGGCCGGATCGAGCACTGTCTCGAAAACCTTCTCACTGGTTTGAATCTGGTTCGATAGGCGCAGCGGCAGCGCCACTCTGGCCGGGGACGCCTTCTCCTTGACCTCGATCTGTCCGGGATAGAACCTCCCCCAGCGCTCGTTACTAGACATGCTGAGATGAAAGGACAGCTCCACAGTTCGGTTGGCGTAGGGAGTCAAGTCGCAACGGAAAACGTGGTGGGGCTGGTCCCCTCTAACCCGATGGAGAACCGTCCATTCAGAACCGGCTTCCCTAATCCGAAACTCCACCTCGTTACTGCTACTCCTCAGTGAGGTCGATAGGGGTAGCGCTAACTCTAGCTTTTCACCCCGAAAAATCTTGGGCCCAGAGCACCACTCGTTACGGTATTTGCCTCGCATGGTTTGTTGGAAGGCACTAAAGTCGGCTGTTTGGGATGGAGTAGGAGAAGTTTGACGAAGCTGCAAGCCTTTGATGGCAAAAGATTCTTGAGTCCGGCCGCCATCCCCGGTCACTTTCTTGAAGCCGAGGCGAACGGTCTGACCGGCATACTTGGCAAGATGATGAGGGTGGTTCCCGATCCATTGCCAGGTCTGGCCATCGTCGACGCTAATCTTGGCCTCGACTCGACCGGAGCGGCCCAATTTGCTCTCACTAACGACCTCCAGAACCGCCTCCATATCAGGCTCCAAAGAGAACGGCTCCGAGACGACCATCGACTCCGAATGGGGAAAGTCGTAAGGGGTCTGATAAAGGAGACCTTCGGGAGTCTGCTTCCAGTTCTCAGCAGGCTGGAATTCGATCGTTTTGGGAACCATAAGCTCCAACAATCGCCCGAAGGCGGGCTGGGACAGGGGAGCCCGGCCGAGGGCCGCTATCAGTCGATCACGGAGGGTAGTGGGGAGTTCTCGAACCTTCTCCCCGCTGGCAGCCAAGCGCTCCAACAGGTCCGGCTCAACTTGCTCGGCCAGTTGCTGCCCGCTAGCGAATCGACCTGTGACCGCCATCCCGTTGAGCAGCTGGGCCGCCTCCTCATCAGTCTTTCCCAAAGTCGTGGTCCAGGCTCAGCCGACCCAAGAAAGGCCAGAAGCCTACCCATTCGGCTCTCGAACTCGTTTGGATCGTTGGAGTGTGAGCAAACCAGGTAGAAATTCTCCAGAGCTTCGTCGGGTTTTCCAACCTCTAGGAGAGCCACCTTGGCCGATTCCGCCATCTCGCGATCGGTAGCTGCTTGGGAAACGGCGGCGGCAACCTCTGCCGCTTGCTCGGGACCCAGACTCGTGGCGTAGCGCAAGAACACCTCCGGAGAAGACAGCAGCCTGAGCCACCAAATCGATCGCCTCGCTGGGAGGCTTCTCGTCCAAGAGAGTGCGGAAAACCGGCAGGAGCTGCTCTTCCTTCTCTTTTGGAAGCCGCTCCAGCAAAGAGCCGACCAGCTCGGCCCGATTCTCTTCACCCTCCCAACGGTCGTAGAATTCAGTCCATAACTCGACCCGCCCCGTGTTCCACACCGGAGGAATCAGCTCCGCTCCCAGACGCCGACAAAGAGATAGGAACGGCTGACGCTGCTCGGGCTCCAGCTTGGCACCCAGGTCCTGGTAGAGCTGGAAACCCTCCTGGTGATGATCGTTCAATTGATGAAGAAACTCGAGGTCTTCAAGGCGACCGTGTTGGACCAGGGTGGAAAGGTGTCGGTAAGAGCTTTTCTTTCAGCTTCCAGGCAAGAGTCTCGAAGAAGGGGGAACAGTTTCTCAAAAACCGTAGCCCGGGTGCTTGCCGCCGCGGCGGCCTGAACAGCCTCCAGGTCGATCCTCTCGTCGGGTTTCACTGAGTTGATCGCGAAAAGGTAGCTCCGGTCCGGCTCTGGTGTAGCCGAAACAGCTTTGAAAAGAGCCACCTTCTCTTCCAGGGACCGCAAGCTAGAATCGCTCCAAAAGAGTGGGGCTGCCTTCTTCCAGTCTTGGGGCAGCTCGGCTCGGAGTGAATTGACCAGAGCCACCTTCGAGGCGAGAGAACCTGGTATCTCGGTCACCCCAGGCGAGACTTTGCCAAGCTTGAGCCCATCCAGGAAAAGGTCGACCTCCAGGCCGTGCCAGAGAGCCGCCACGACCCGCTCGGTGGTATTAAAATCTTGCTCGACCAACTGCCTGAGAAAATCCGCCCCGGGGGAAACTTCCAGGCCTTTCATTCCCATCAGATGGGCGGTCTCGACCAGCTTCTGGGGGTCGTCGGTCCGATACTTGCTGGCACCGAATCGAAGATCGATCTCCCCCTCCCCGTGGCGCCCGTCCTGGGTCAGCCGGTTGTAGGCTGTATAGGTTGGTTGCCCAAGGTCGACGCCCTAGTCTTCGAGATACATCAAGACCCCAGCCAGAAGCGGATTGGCCACTCCGTTTTGGTCGCGTCGACCTTCAAAGGCGTCGAGTTCCAAAATGTCGCCCGCGTCGTGAATCTTTCGCGGTTGGGAATCCGGATCGTAAACCCGCAGCTTGTCCACCTTCTCTTGCTCAACCAGGTGGACCACTTGAGAAGGAGCGGCCTCCACCCATTTATCGACGAAAAGTCCCCACTTCAGGCGTTCGAAGTGGAAGCCCTGATCCCGAAGGGACCGTACGGCCGGCTCCACCAGGTCGGTATCGTCGACCCGCCTTGGACCCGGCTCGGGCAGGGTCGGCCCGGTGGCTACCCTTTTCACGAAAGGATTGGGATTTACGATCACGGCGTCAAATTAGGGGCCGCCTCTGGCCGTGCCGGGCGTGTTGACATCCACGGACTTGCAGCCAACTCGCAGGCAGCTTAAGCTAACACTATGGCCTTACCTCGCTATATTCCCCACTACAGCCTCGAAGACTACGTCTTGTGGGAAGGCCAGTGGGAGCTGTGGTCGGGGATTCCGATCGCTATGACACCATCACCCGGTCGGGTCCATCAGAGAGTAGCCAGTAACCTCCACTTCGCCCTCAGAACAGCGCTGACTGAGGGGAGGTGCGAGAATTGTGAAGTTCTCTTCGAGATCGATTGGAGAGTCAGCAACGACACAGTCTTGCGCCCTGACCTCTTGATCGCCTGTGGGCACAGGCCCTCCACCTATATCGAAGAGACGCCCCAGCTAGTAGCAGAAATTCTATCGGACTCTAGCCGCCAACGAGATTTGATCTACAAGCGGGAAATGTATCAAGAACTAGGCGTGCTCTACTATTTGATCGTGGACCCTCGAGAAGCCAGGTGGCAGCTCCTCCAGACCCGGGACGGCGAATTCGTAGCCTGCCCGGACCTGAACCTTGAACTCCACCCAGACTGCAGAATCAACCTGGATCTTGAATCTGTCTTCAGCTGACGCCCTTTCCACTCCAGCTCCTCAGCCAGACGAGCGATGTAGTCATTGGGTTCACGACACACCACGGTTTGAATGAGAACCAAACGAGATGCTATCATCGTGGAGCATTAAGATCAGAGGAGGTGGATTTGGTGAGCGAGATTTCCCTGGTCCTCGCTCTGCTGGTCGGTGCCGTTGCGCTCTTCGTCAGCCAGGCTCTCCGGGCTGACGTGGTGGCCTGCGTGGTCCTCTCGATCGTCCTCGTCAGCGGGCTGGTCGAGCCCGAGCGAGCCTTAGCCGGGTTCGCCAACCCGGCCACCATCACGGTAGCCGCTATGTTCGTCATCAGCGCTGGACTCCGCGAGGGTGGGGTTATTGAGCCCCTCGGTGACCGAGTGGCTCAGCTGATCAAAGCCGATCGACCCGCTCTGCTTTTTCTTTTGACTACGGCGGCACTGGTGTCGGCCCTGATCAACAATACGGCTACCGTCGCGATCCTGATTACGGTGGTGGTGGCTGCTTGTCGTCGGGCCGACGCTAGTCCGTCCCGCTATCTGATGGGGCTCTCCTTTGCAGCCATGATGGGCGGAATGCTGACCTTGATGGGAACAAGCACGAATCCTTTGGTGGCCTCAGTGGCCACGGATCACGGCTTGGAACCCTTTGGACTTTTTGAGTTCACCCCCCTGGCAGCAATTCTCCTGGTGGTGGGCCTGCTCTATCTGGTCACTGCCGGGGCCCGGTTGACTCCCGAGCGTCGAAAGGTCCAGGATCTCACCCAGGACTACGAGGTCGGGTCCCATCTCTCTGAAGTCTTTGTGGGCGATCCCGATACTGAAGAGAACACCATCCAGGCGCTCAGAGCCGACGTCCTCCAGCTCCTGCGCGATGACGTCCGACTGGTCCCCCCGTATCCAGCCCTCAAGAAGGACGACCGGGTGGTGATGCGACTCGATGAGCCTGATCAGCTGCGCAGCGCAGGCCTCTTGATGGGAGCTGAAGTGACCGATAAGAACCTTGACACCGCGGACGCGGCCCTGGTCGAGGCGGGAGTAGGTCCCGAACTGGAAGGCTCTACTTTAGAAAGAGAACACCTCAAAGAAGCTTACGGCGCCACCGCGCTGGCTGTCCGAAGCGGGGGAGTGAACCGCCACACCAATCTCGATCAAAGGGTGCTCAGGCCAGGAGACACCATTCTGTTTCAAGTTGTTCGCGACCGAATGAAAGGACTGATGCTTCGGGGGGACTCGTTCCTCTATCGGAGCTGGAAGAGCCCTCTAACGAACTCCGAAAAGGTTGGTGGGCCGTTGCGATTCTGGTTGCTTTGCTGGCTCTGGCCGGTTTTGGCGTGGTCCCCATCGTGGTAGCGGCTACGGTGGGCGCCGTCACCATGGTGGCGGTAGGGTGCCTCAGCGCCGAGCAAGCCTACAAGGCGATCGACTGGAAGGTCATTTTCCTGTTGGCTGGCCTACTCAGTTTAGGTGTTGCCAGGGAAGAGACAGGCACGGCCGAATGGCTTGCCTTAGAGCTAGTAGCCCAAACGAAAAGCCTCGGGCCCCGTGGAATTTTGGCCGTCATCTACCTACTGACGCTCTTCTTGACGGCCTTTATGTCCAATAACGCCACAGCCGTTGTGCTGACCCCGGTGGCCATCTCGGTAGCCAACGAAATGGGCCTGGACCCCAGGCCTCTAGTGGTAGCCGTAGCCTTCGCCGCCTCGGCTTGTTTCCTCACCCCGATAGGCTATCAGACCAACCTGATGGTGATGGGTCCAGGCCGGTTTGAATTCAGCGACTTCCTGAGGGTAGGCGGCCTACTGAACCTGTTGTTCTTGCTACTGTCAGTCTGGCTGATCCCGATTTTCTGGAGTTTTTCATGAACGATACCTTGTTAGCCCACCTTTATCGGGCCCAGGTGTAGCTGCTCGGGCTCTTTGGCCGTGACCTGCTCAGGGTATCTGGCCGCGGCGT
>CAYRFU010000187.1:0-14367 GCA_964423525.1 uncultured Burkholderiales bacterium
CGCCCCTCCCCCAACAGGCTTCGTCCCGCCAGGCTACTACAAGACCCTGCGTGTCCCCGCCGGAGCCACCACTCAGCTCCAGCGCGGTTCCCGCTATGTCTTCCACCCGAGCGTAGTGATGGAGCCAGGCTCCACTTTGGAACTGGTAGGGTCGAGTCCCGATCCCTGCATCGTCAACTTCCACAAGCTCGACTTTCGAAACGGTGCCACTGTCAACTTAACCGGACCCGTACCCCGACCTCAAGACCTCCAGTTTTATGGGGTCGACAGCCCTAGTTGTGCTTCCAACGGGATAAAACTAGGACCGGACTCTCGTGTGGCCGCCCTGATAGCCCACCGAAAAGGCGATATCCGCTATCAAGATAGAGCCATCCATTATGGCGCCGCCATCTCGAGTTACTTCGACTTCCAGGGCGCCGACGTCCAGATTCACTATGACCGAGCCCTTTTTGGTCAGGTGCAACCGGTTGAGGTGGGTTGGCAAATGGTCAGCCAGGGCCGACAGTAGTCTTCAGAAAAGTTTGAGGCCTCGATGATAAACTAGCCCTGGGCCGCTGTGCATCTCCTTTCAGCATCCTGATGACGCTCGCGTTCGTTTCTTGACCGCCGGTCACGGGGGAGCCGAGAAAGGTCTTTGTCCTGTATGTGGCTTCCCCCGAGACCGCCTCGGCCTCCGGTGAAAAGTTTGCCCGGGACATGGTCGATGCCATCGTGGAAGCCCTTGCTTCCCTGGAGGCCAGGTGGGTGAGCACGCTGCTACCTTCGGAAAAATCTACGGGGCCTACGACCTCGACAAAGGCAAGAGTGATCGTTTCGCGGCCGACCTCAAGGAGTTTGCCAGTCTTTTCCGCGACCTGGTGCAAGACTCAGGCAAACGCGAGGCGGTTTCGCCGACTTTACTTCGACCCCTAATTAGCGGTTCGAACAAGCCTCCTGGAGCTTGAGCACGGCGTAGCCGGCCAGACACCCCGCCATATTGGCTGCCATATCGTGGAGGCTGGGGGTCCCGCTTGGTATCGTTGGCAACTTCCACCGCGGAGCCGGGATTAAGATTTTCCCAAGGTCTGACCAGTAGACTTGTTTGAAGGAAGTGAACGATGGTCCAATCAAAAGAACAGCGAGTGTTTCACCGTATCCCCTGCGGCTTAGAGCTCACTCTTCGGCGTCAGGGCCATAAAGTCGGCCAAGCCGAGGGGAAAAACGTGAGTATGCTTGGGGTCGGCTTGACCGATTTGCAAATGGTGCTTGCCCCTGGTGAAGTCCTCGAGATTGACCTCGAGGGGCTTGGGCCAGTCACCGCCGAAGTACGATGGTGCCGAGACGGTTCTGCAGGCCTGAAGTTCCGAGGCATTCTCACGGAAGTTTTTGATAGCTGGGTAGGAGAGTTCTTCTCTGCTCATCGTCTTCAACTTGCTCAGCTCGTCGGTTAAACCCGGGTTGCCAGAGGGAGCCGATTAAGGTAGTTTAGAACTAGACGAAGCCAGGGGCGTTTCAGCTTCGTCGCCGGTGCCCATGATGGATAACAAGATGGCCGTCTTTCTGGTAGGACTCAACCACAAGACCGCCCCTATCGAACTTCGCGAAAAAGTCAGCTTCCAGGCCGATGAACTGCCGACCTTGCTCAGCGACTTTCGGCAGTGCGAAGGGGTGGGGGAATGTGCCATATTGTCCACTTGCAATCGAACCGAGATGTACGCTGTAACCGGGGACGATCCAGGCGCCTGCTTCCGAAGCGTCGAGCGGTTCCTCGAGAACTCCCGCGGTCTTGAGCCTGGGCTGCTGGGCCAACACCTCTACTCTCATCAGGACCAAAACGCCATCACCCATCTTTTCAGTGTGTCGAGCGGCCTCGATTCCATGATCCTGGGCGAAAACCAGATCTTGGGTCAAGTCCGAAAGGCCTATATGGCTGCCCGCGAAGCCAGCGTGACGGGACCGATTCTCGATCGGCTTTTTCCCTGGGCCCTCAAAGTCGGCAAGCGGGCGCGTTCCCAGACCCGGATCTGCCAAGGAGCCTCGAGTGTCAGCGCTGCGGCCGTCGAGCTGGCTGAGACCATCTTCGGAAATTTGCAAGGCCGGAGACTGATGCTGTTGGGAGCCGGCAAGATGAGTGAAAAAGCCCTCAAGCTTCTTCTTAAGGCCGGCGTCGAGAGGGTCAAAGTGGTGAACCGGACCTTCCAGCGAGCTAGCGAATTGGCCGAGCAGTGTGGGGGCGAGGCGGTCCCCTACGAGCAACTCGACAAGGCCCTGGCCGAGGTCGACGTTTTGATCTCCTCCACCGGCGCACCCCATTATGTAGTCACTCCCGAGCGCCTCAATGGAGTCATGACGGCCCGCCGCGGAAAACCGGTCTTTCTGGTCGATATCGCCGTGCCTCGGGACTTCGACCCCCAATGCGGGAGCCTTGACAATGTCTACCTTTACAACATCGATGATCTCCAGTCGGCGGTTGAGCAAAACCTGGCCGCTCGCCACGAAGAGGTTCAGTCGGTGCTAGCCATCGTCGATACCGAGACTCGAGAGTTTTACAAAGACCTCGACGGTCGCCAGGCCAGCTCAGCCATCGTCAATCTCCGCAACCACTTCCACGACGTTAGAGGCGACGAGCTGGAGCGGTTCGCCAAGAAACACAAGCTCTCAGACGCCGACGTGGCCCTCTTTGAGAAGTTCTCGAGACGCTTGGTCAACAAGCTTCTCCACCAACCTACCAATCGCTTAAAACAGCTGGGAGGCGGAGGCGTCAGCCCCGAAGAACTTAACCGGTCCTTAGAGATCCTGGGTCTTTCGGGGCAAGAGGAGCTGGAATGAAAGCCGCCGTAGCCTGCCTGGCCCTGGCCGCCCTGGGCTACCTGGTGGCCAGTGTCGGCATTCAGAGAAAAACTTTTATTCAAAAACGAAGTGACCTGGCCGGTTGGCGCCGCCTCCTATGGGTCTCCCTGGCCGTTCACACCCTGGGGCTCGGCCTTTACTCTTTCGTGGCCGGGCATCTTCCTCTAACCCACATCTCTGAAACCATCGCCCCCCTGGGCTGGGTGATTATGGTCCTTTATCTCATTTTCGGGGAGCGGTGGCGAGTCGAGGTGGTGGGCACGGTGGCTGCTCCGGCGGCTTTTGCCACCACCGTCTTTTCCGCCTTTACTCTCTGGAGTGAGGGGCCCCAGGGAAGCTCTGACATCTGGAAAATCCTTCATGTGACCTCCATTGTGCTGGGTTACGCCACCTTCATTCTGGCTGCGGCCTGTGCCCTACTCTACTTTGTGCAGGCCCGCCTTCTCAAGCAGAAGAAGCTGGGGGGTTTACTGAAGGTTTTGCCAGCCCTCGAAACGCTTGATCAGGTGGCCTATCGCCTCATCCGGGTCGGGTTTCCCCTGATGCTGTTCGGAATCGGGACTGGTTTACTTCTCAACGATTGGCGCTGGAATTGGGATTTTCAACTCACCTTAGTGGCCGCCACCGGGCTGGTCTACACTCTCTATCTTCACGCCCGCATTGCGGGCTGGCAGGGAAGGAGGGTCAACATGATGCTGTTGATCGCGTGCGTCTGTGTGTTGATTAGCTTCGTGGCTCCGGGGGTGGTGCATCGATGAAGAAGCTCAAGTTAGGGACGCGAGGCAGCCGCCTGGCTCTGACTCAATCCCGTTGGGTGGCCGCCCAAGTCGAGAAAGCCAACCCCGGGCTTGAGGTCGAAGTTATCATCATCAAAACCAGTGGCGACCGAGACCAAAAGTCCGCTCTCTCGAGCTTCAGCGGGAAAGGGATCTTCACCAAAGAGATCGAGGACGAACTACTCGCCTCCACCATCGACTTCGCCGTCCATAGTCTCAAAGATTTGCCCACCGAACTCCCCCCCGGTTTGGTCCTTTCTCCTCCTCCCCGGCGGGCCGACCCAAGAGACGTCGTCATCGCCAATGCGACTCTCACGGAACTTCCTTTGGGAGCGGTGGTGGGCACCGGCAGTGCCCGCCGGCAATGCCAACTCCAAGCCGTTCGCCCGGACCTCGAGTTCCGCGATATTCGAGGCAACGTTCCCACTCGCGTTCGTAAATGGCGAGAAGGCCACTACGATGCCGTCGTGCTAGCCCTGGCCGGGGTGGAACGCTTGGGCCTGGAGGCTTGCGGAGTCTTGGAATCCGAGCTGCATCCTCTGGGAACTCACCACTGCCTGCCGGCGCCTGGCCAGGGCATTCTGGGCCTCGAGTATCGTCAAGGGGATGAACAGACCCTTTCATACCTTCAGCCGATAGCCAACCGGGAAGCCGGTCTGGCTGCCGAGGCTGAGCGCGCCTTCCTGGAGGCTCTGGGAGGCGGGTGTCACATCCCCGCCGGAGCGCTAGCCGATGTCACTGGAGAGCGTTTGTCCCTGGAAGCTTTCCTCGGGGATGAATCGGGCCACACTCGCCGCGAGAAAGTGATCACCAAGGTCGAGCAAGCGGCCGAATCCGGACGGGCGCTGGCGGAGTCGCTCAAGAGGCCGGCTTGACAGAGTCGGGTCCTCCCTGGTCTTCAGAGCACCCTAGCTGGAGGCTATCTCGCTATCTCGGCATCCCGCCTGATGTGCCGGTGGCGCTGCTGGACTGTCCCGTAGAATGCTGGGACCCCTGGCTGGAGCTTGAGGCCCATCTTCTGATCGGACCGGGGGCCGGGCCGCTGGAACAGGTGGTCGCTACTCTCCAGGAAAGCGGTTTGAGCCCAAACCAGAGGCTCAAGGCTGTGGATCACTGGGGAACTCCCCTCAGACTGGACCGGGATGCCGAGCCGCCCTGGCTGCTGGGGGTGGGGCCAGAGATGCCCTGGTGTGGTTGGGCCGAAAAGCTCCCCCTCCACGGTCGCCATCTGGTCGTCACTCGCGCCAGTCATCAGGCCCCCGCTCTGGTGAGGCCGCTCCAACAGCTCGGAGCTCGAGTGACTCACGCACCCGTCTTAACCTTCCGGGAGCCCTCCAACCTGGAACCGATCAACGAGGCTTTAGCCAGATCGGCCAGCTACGACTGGGTCGTCTTCACCAGTCCTAACGGGGTAGACTATTTTGTCCGTCACCTCGACCGTCTGGAACTCGACCTTCGCTCCCTGGGGCAAGCTCGCATCGCTTCTATCGGACCTGGAACCGCCAAACGTCTAAGCCATTATCACCTGCGAGCCGACTTGATCCCGAAAAGATACGTGGCCGAAGGACTACTAGAGACCTTCCCGGAGGTGGACGGCCAGAGATTTCTCCTGCCCAGAGCCCAGGTTGCCCGCCAGGTTCTTCCCGACGAACTGCGGCAGCGAGGAGCCGAGGTCGATGTGGTAGCCACTTACGTGACGGAGCCACCGGAAACTCCCGCCACGCTCCCCCAGGAGGCCGATCTGGTGCTGTTCACCTCTTCCTCGAGCGCCACCAATTTCAGTCGGCTCTACGGCCAAGGTCGTCTGCCTTGCGCCGCCATCGGCCCAGTGACCGGGAACACGGCCCGAGAGCTCGGGTTTGAGGTGGTCGTTGAAGCCTGCGTTCACACCATCGACGGCCTGGTTGAGGCCGTGACCAACCATTTTCAGGAGCTTTTCAGCCTGGCCCCATAGGCTGTCACGGTGATACACGCTAACTTCGCACCCCACGCCGTCACTGCTAAACCGTATGCTTTGCCCGGCCTCGCCGCCCGGGCCACAGCCCCTCCCGTTAAGGCCGATGCCTTCCAGGCCGGGGAGAGCGCCGAGGTGGTCGAGCGACCGTCCTTCAGCCAGACCCGTCCCCTGGTAGCTTTCGTCGAGCCTGACGCCACGGAGGCTGAACTGAGAGCGTTTGTAGCAGAGCAAAACGGCACCATCTTGGTGAATTCAGGAGCGGTAGCCATGGCCGCCAAGGCCGCTCAGGGTCAAGACGTGACCATCGCCAGTCTCGTGGGCGGGCCGCTGGGGGCGACTCCCTCGACCGTCAAAGCTTTCGAAGCCTCCCGAGCGGTCGAAAACGGGGCTCAGCAGGTCTTGATCAGCCTGAATCTGGGAGCCCTCAAAGATGGCGACTCTCAGGTCGTGCGAGACGAGATTCAGCAGGTCCAGGCCGCCGCTGGCCAAGCCGAGGTCAAGGTGCTCCTTGACCGAGAGACGTTCGGAACTCATTTCGACGAGGCTCGAGGGTTAGCCGAAGAGGCCGGTGTCGAAGTGGTGGAGCAGGCCGTCAGCCCCAAGCGCAAAGGTCTCCACGGGTTAACCCCGTGCCCAGACAACCCTGCCCCTCCTCGTGGGCTCTCAGATTCCCCCCAAACCCGCACAGTCTTGGAGTGGCTGGCTAAAAATCCGACGACCATCGGCCAAATTTTCGCGGCCGATGACCACACCAACCTGAAGGCCGGAGCTACCCGGGAGGATATCTCGACGCTGTCTCAGCAGGCCAGTGATAATCAGACCGCCTCGGCTTGTGTCAATCCTTATCGAGTGGCTGAGACGGCCCAAGCGCTAGCCGGCACCACCACCAAGACTTGCACCGTAGTCGGCTTTCCCTGGGGGAGCGCTGATACCGAGGTGAAAGCCTTCGAAACTCGGGTGGCCATCGAAAAAGGAGCCGACGAGATCGATATGGTCGTCAATGTGGGTCAGGTGCGGGCCGGGCGATGGGACCAGGTTCGAGAAGACATTGAGGCGGTGGTCGAGGCGGCTGGCGACAAGCCTGTCAAGGTCATCCTGGAAACAGCCTTTCTCGACGACGACCAGATTCGCCAGGCCAGTGAGGCCTCCATGGACGCCGGCGCCGAGTTCGTGAAGACCTCGACCGGCTTCGCTCCTCGCGGAGCCCGAGCCCATCACCTCGAAATTATGCGGGATGTAGCCGGTGATAAAGGAGTCAAGGCTTCGGGCGACGTGCGCACGCTGTGGGACGCTTTAGTGGTTCTGTCGGCGGGCGCTAATCGTATCGGAGCCTCGTCTATGCTGAAGAACTTCGTCAAAGCCGGGTTTGACCCCGGGTTGGTGGTCACCCCTGAGAATCTGGCCACTCTCCTAGCTGCCCACCCCGAAGGCAGTGTCGCTGGATACTAGCCTTTAACGTTCCCGTAACGATCGACCTCTAGGCTAGTCCCGCGGCTGCTGCGGTCGTCCCTAGCGCAAAACTAGCTGTCAAAGGAGGTCAAGCCGCCGCCAAACGCTGTCAGGCTCCGGAGCCCAAAAGTCCGCTCACCCAATTATCTAGACAACTCCCCAAAACCGCTCGAGTTGTCCAACAAGATTTGCGGCCCAACCGAGAAAGGGTGCTCGAGTTCGCGGTCCCTGTCACCTTTGGAGAGGCCTGGCTCAAGAACCAGGGAGCCACGAGAGGTCCTGAAGGGACTTACCGCTTCGGCTCGGTGGTAGGGCAGATGAAACCTGCCGAAAGCCCAACCTGGTCTCATCTTGACTGGATGACTCTTCGATTGACCGAGTTTAGAGACTCTGGAGATACCATTCGTCCAGGTAGCCTGGAGCTTTAAGGATCTCTTCCATGGTCAGCTCTTTAAAGCCGGCCTCTTCCATCCGCTCGACGGCCCCTGAGACACGACTCTGAACCGTGTCGCGGTCGAGAGCTTCTCCTGCGGCGGTGGCCACCGGAATGCCACGGTTCAAAGCTTCTCGAACCTCGTAGACGCAGCCTTTCGACAGCTCCCAGCCGGGGGCCATCACGACTTCACTGGCGACCTCGTTGACAACCTTGAGCCACAGGTCGAGATACATTTTTTGGGTCCAACCCGGCAAACTGATCTCGCCAGGGTCAAGCACCAGTCCCCGCTCGTGATCTTCTCGCATGCATTCAGCGATATTGAAGGCGTTCTCCGAGTTAGCAGCGATCACGGTGCTGACAAACCTTTCGTGTTCCCCTTCGGTCAGTTCCGATTTACTGGCCTTGCCTAACGTCTTTAAGAATTCATACTTTCGAGAGCCGCCCGTCACCGGCGTGCTCATGTAGACGATAGGTCGTCCGTTGGCGTAGGCTTTGCAAGCTTCGATGAACTGCTCGGTAAACTGTTCTTGCTCAAAGCTCTTGGGGCACCCGCAAACGAGATTCTTAGGCACGTCGTCTCGACCCGTCAGCGACCGCAGCGCCATCACATCGACGCAGTCCGGTTCGTGCCCGGGGCTAAACAAGTCGAGGGGAATGCCGGACTTCTCGGCGGCAGCCCGAGTGACGGTTAAGAGACGGCCCGATGCCGGGGTTGGGGCGGCGGCGATACCTGGCGTGTCCATAGGCCGAGGCTACCGGCAACAGCTGAAAACGTGCTTAAAGGTATTTTCGATCGAAGATGAAGGGTCCGGCCGGAAGGAAGGCCGCCACCAGAGCCAGGACAGTTTGCTTAGCCGGCCATTTCTCTTGGGAAGCCAGGGTCACGGCCGCGTGGCAGTAGAGAAGAAAAAGGAGCCCGTGAGCCATCCCGACGACCGAGACAAACTCGGGCCGATGGTAGAGATATTTAAGGGGCATCGCCACCCCCAGCAAGAGCAGAAAGGAGACGGCCTCTAGGAATCCGACCACCCGAAAATAGCGTAGCATAGCTTACGCTTACCACAGAAAGGGAGCCTTAAACACCCTCCAGAAAGCAATCGGGATGCGATTTGTCTGGTTTTCTCTCGTGGTGACCATCTTGCTCCTCTCTCCGGCTTGGGCCCGACCCCCGCTGACGCCGTTAGCGCGCCTAAGCCAGGGCGAGTCGGCCCCAACCGAAGTCGGCTTTGACACCCAGGGTCACACCTATGTTCTGTTCGGTCGAGAGGGCTTGCTCGATGTCTACGATGGTCAGGGTCGTCGGTTGGAACGTCGTGGCGGCAAAGCCGAAGGAGAAGGGGGTCCAGAAAGAGTCCAAGTCGTCTCCCAGTGGGTCGGGCGGCTAGCAAAAAGCCTACTTCTCGCGCGAGACCCCGAGCAAGGCTTGCTGGAGTGGGTCCTAATACCTGGACAACAGCTCGATATTCTCCGTTTGACTGGGGCCCCTACTCAGCTGGAAGGGCTAGGAGCTATCGCCCGCGACCTGGAGGGTCGAATCTTTGTCTATCACGAACAGTCCCACGCGGTCTACGCCTTTGGAGGCAGTAGTGGGCGCTATCAGAGCGTCATCCGCCTCGGAGGAGACCCGATCAGGCCTCGTCAGCTGGCGGTGGACAGTCAGCACAATCTTTACATCCTAGGCCGGGACCGTCTTCACGTTTTCCGCAAGGATGGCGCTCTATGGTATTCCCAACCTGACGTCACAGCTTTCTATCTGACCGGAACCGACCGTTTGGCGGTAGCGGGCGAGGGCTTCATTCGTCGCTACCATCGCGGGGGAGGACTCGAATTCGAGACCACCCCTCCACCCGAGGCCAAAGAGTGGCGAGCTGAAGCCATCGCCCTCAACGACCAGAGCGATCTGACGGTTTACTATCGGGATGGCTTTTCAGGCGAAGGAACCATCGTCAAGCTCCGCCGGGATGGAGTCTTTCAGGGTCACCACCCTCAGCCGATTCGATTTCCTACCTCCCCCGATCCCGGCTACAGGCTTGACTATCAAAAACGACTTCATCTCTGGAACGCCGAAAGGAACCGGGCTCTCAAAGCCCATCCCAATGGCCAGGTCGAGCGCGACCTCGTCTATTCCCCCCAGCCGGCCGCCACCGGCCAGATGGCTCTGCCCACTGACATGGTCGTCGGCAAGGATGGAACAGTTTGGATCGCGGACCCTTCCAACTTTCGTATTCAGAGATTCCAGCTGGGTAAAGGATGGCTCAAACCGATTCCCGTCGGGGTCAAGGACCGGGCTCCCCGAGCCCACCCCCGCCATTTGGCCCTCACCTCTCAAGGCTATCTTATGTCGATTGTCTATCCGCTCAACAATCGCGGCGATGTCTACCTTCAGAGGCGTGACCCCAACGGGAGGTTGCTGGCTCAGCTGCCGGTAGGAACCGCTGCTGGTGATCCCGTCGTCAAAGCCGCCGTGAGTCCTAACGGAGACTTCTTTGTATACCACTCCGGGGGGCCAGGGGAGAACCCTCGCCTCAAGCGTTTCACTGCCCGGGGGTCGCTGATCGCGTCGGTCGGTGGCGAGGAGAAGAATTTCTTTATTCCGGGTCAGTTTACCAGTCAGATCGCGCTCAATTCGGCTGAGGATCTGTTACCCTGGCGCGGCGGGCTCCTCATTCCTTACCACGGACGGTTTCTTTATGTGGACGAAAACTTGAGGGTCACCGAGGCCCGAGACTTCGAGCCTCCGCGAGGGAGTCAGCTTCCCGATTTCGCCGGTTCCACCATTCTCAAGAACAAGTTGTATCTAGCCGATACGGCCAATCGGTGCGTCTACAAGATCCTTCTCGAAGACTGAGGGTGCTCGAGGTGCGCTGGCAAGAAATCAAACACGGAGGGCGCGGACACGGACTACGTTTCCGGCCGGATTTCACTCCTGGGGCCGGCGGAGGGGCTGCCGCTCCTAAATCGCGCCCAGGAATTCGGGGCTGGGCCCTAGTCTCGATGTTGAAAGGTCGCCAGCTCCTTTTTTCCTTGACCGTAGAGAGTCAGCTGGGAATCTTGGCGATAGGCGCGCACCTCAGCCATCATCTGCAAGAAGCTTGACTCGAGTTGCATGAGTTCCGGTGGCCCGGCCATCCGGGTAGCGGCAAGCGGCCCGAAGGTGAGGCTCTCGCCCTCCAGCTTGTAGGAGCCTTGAAAACGGTTGACACCGGCGAATCCACTGACCCCGTTCTGTTGAAACTTGAGCACCAGCAGCGGCTCGCTCGGTGCGGCTTTGCCCTTTAACGTCACGAGCTGCCATTCACCGGATCCAAAAGAGTCCGACGCCCCCTTTTCCATGAACCAATCCTGGGCCAGGCCTGGCCCGCTCAAGCTGATGAAGACTAACAGTAAGATGACCTTTCTCATGGTAAGACTGTTTCCCGTGGTCCGATCGGATCCTTCCTACCACAAGGTGGATACCGGATACCTTTGAATGGCTGAGTCCGGCGTCACGATCGTGAGCCTCTCCTCAAGAGCCTGAGAGACCAGAAGGCGGTCAAACGGGTCCCGATGGTGGTCAGGTAGCTCGCTCACTCGAAACAGATGAGAACGTTCCATAGTCACGGGTTCAAGCTTCCAGACCGCGATCTGATTCTGGCACCAGTTGCGGGGCGGCTCTGGCAGTTTTAGCTTGCCGGATTGCCATTTCTGGCAGATTTCCCAAACAGTGCAATCGCTCAAAAACAGCTCGCTCTCGGGATTGTCTAGAGCCTGAACGCAGGGCTTTGAAAGACGCTGGGGCTCGGCCGTCATCCAGATCAGGGTGCAAGTATCAACCAGGAGCCTCAAAGGCCCCACTTCCTCAGTTCCTGCTCGTTCAAGGGCTCGAAAGCATCCTGACTGTAGGAGACGGGCTGAGACGTCACCGTGCCGACTTTTGGCCGGCCGGGTTGGTTCGCCGTTTCCTGGATCGGCACTAATCTTACCATCGGCTGATCGCCCCGACAGACGACAATCTCTTCTCCGGCTAGAGCTCGCTTAATGAGTTGCGAGAGCTGAGTCTTAGCCTGGTGAGTGGTCACTTTCTCCATACTCGAATCTAGCATTGCCCCTTAGCTTAGTCAAGACTAAGTCACCAAGAAGAGCCTCACGCAATCGTTCTCGAGGAGTGAGCGTCAGGCTGTCGAAGCATCCTTCATGCAGCCCCACGAAGAGCAAGCGATCATTCACCGTAATCGAGGCAAGCGATTGGCGGCCGAATGCCGCATGGTCGAAGCTATCGAGGAACTCAAGCTAGCGGTCGAACAAGACCCGCGCGACGGTAAGAGTTGGCAACTGCTGGCTCAGCTCTACGGTGCGGCCGGCTACCACGAACAAGCCGTCAGTTATGCCCAGAAGGCCGTTCGGGAAGACTTCACCAGTATGCCGGCCTGGGTCATCCTCATCAACCTCTACGCCCAGATCGGGGGACCCTATTTCGAACTGGCCCTCGAGCAGGTGGAACTGGCCAAAGCCATCAACGACGGAATTCCGGACATCTGGTATCTAGAAGGCAACGTGCTGGCTCAGAAAGGCGAGACCGCAGCCGCCAAGGAGTGTTTTCAAAAATGTCTCGAGATTCATCCCAAGCACCCCTATGCAGCCAACGACCTGGCGGCCATTAGCTGAAAGCTCATGCAGAGAGTCCTCTGGGTTTGTCTTTTTCTGCTCTTCCCTTTTCCGGTCCAAGCCGAGCAGGTCTCGGTGGTGGTAGCGCCCCTTAGAGTGAGCGGAGACTATCAGCCGCTCAACTCCCAGCAGACGACCGAGATTCTCACGATGCAGCTGGAAAAACACTCCCAAGCGAGCTACAGAATTCTCGAGATGGACGGCCCCTACTTTCTTGAAGACGCGCTCGAGGCGGCTCGAGCCGCTGAGGCCGACCTGATTGTGTGGGGTTCGGTCAGATATCGGAAGGCTTCCCAGGGCAGCCGGGACCCGTTCACTCGAGGACGCCTCAAACTCCACGTTGCGGCCCAGGCAAACCTGAACGTGGCCTGGGTAAAGGGCTCGCATTAGGAGTATCCCCTCAATGAGTCGTTGCCTATTAGTTCTCTTCTTAGTGCTCTTCGGTTCAGGTGTGGCCGATCCGTTCTCGGGCCCAGGCAGGCAGACTCTGGTTAGAGAGGGTTGGGGCTCGGTGTTTTTTACCCCTCTCCAGATTCAGGGCGATTACGAAGTCTCGGTAAACAAGACCGGCGACGTTCACACCCTCAAGACCGACGGGGGCGATATCGTGATTCGAGAGAGTTTGAGCGACATCGCTGTAAAATGGCCCGACTTCGAGGCCCAGGTCGATTACGAAAAGGATTCGCTCAAGATCCTTTGGGGAGACGAAACTCACACCTTCTCGAGGGCGGGTAACCAGATGGTTTACCAGGGCCCCAAGGGCCAAATCACCTGCACCCGTGACGACAACAACCTGACTCTTGAGGGTCGAAAAGGGACCACGAAAATCGAGGGAGGGGACGGGACTTACACCATCACAAGCCCTGTGGGAACGACCCGTTACGAGCCCACCCTTTCCGGGTTTCGCGTCTCGGGAGTGCGCTCTACGCGCCATCCTTACCTTAAACGGGGCGCCGTTTTCACCCGTAACGGTGTCGGCCTTTATGTAGAGATGGCCCTGCTCGCCCCCGACAATCCCCTGTTCAAGATGTTGGAGTGGAATACCCTGGTCGAGATTCGTTCGGACAGTCTCTAACGGGGACGGGGCACGCCGTGCTCGGCCAAGACTCTAGCTCCCCTCACGGTGAGGTCGGTCTCAAAAGCCTTCTGGTAATGAACATCGAGGACATAGGCTTTGGCCGTGAGTCGAAAGGCAAGCTGATGGGCCACCTCTACCTCCTGGACGGTGATGGCGACCGGCTTCTCAAGATAGACATAACAGCTGGTCACCACCACCTCTCGCAATAGGCTACGAGCCAGAGCGAGGTCGGCATCCAGGCCCAGGTGGAAAGGACAGCTGACTTGCATATCCAGAGCCCCAGCGTTACCTGAAGCGATGACCTAAGCCCCTGAGGAGGCCGGACGATGAAGATCACGGTGGCCGTGACCCCCAGCGCGTAAGTAAGAAAGGTCAGAATCGTGACGCCCTGGTAAATGGTGAGGCGGGCGCTGGGAAAGGTGGTGGCAAGACCTTCTGCTGTCCCCCGAAGAGCCGTGGCGAGGGCATAGAGAAAACCCAAAGCCACCATCGTCAGAAGCACGGTCTGGAACTCGAAGAGCTTGAGAGCCTGGTGAAAGATAGGGTTAGCGTCCATAAAGGTAGTTCTTCCTTTTGAGATAGCGAGCCAGGGGCGCATACCAAAGAGAGCTCACCTGATAGTCTCCGTCTAGTTCCGTCAAAAGGCCCTGCTGAACCGCCCTTACCAGAATCCTTTCGGTCAGACCGGCTGAAAGCTCGACCACCTCGGCTGCCTCGCGGGCCGTCAGCGTCTCATGCCGATAGAGAGCGGCTAACAGAAAAAGTGCTCCCAGCGGCAGGCCCTCCAGGGTCTCGAGGGCCTTCCGCTGAGGTGGGTCGACCTCAAGGGTGTCAGGCCCGACCAATTCAGACTGTCCAGCCAAACTTCTTCGGCGATCCCGGGCACTCCCTCGCTGGTGTCCCAGAGCAAATGAAAGTAAGCACTCTCCAGATTGGGAAGATCTTCTGGGTCGAAGCCGCCTCTCCGTTTCCCACCCAGAGCGTCGTGACCGAGAGAGAGAACGATGGCGCTCATGAAGCTCGGCATAGGTCTGCCGATACGACTCTCCCTGGGGAGTTTGGGCCAGGGTCTGATAGGCATCGGCTTCAAAACAGCGCTCGTCCCAGCAAGAAGGCTCCGGTTACGAGCCCGCCCAGGAGCAGGAAAATGACCAGGCTCCAATTTCTCATTCGACCATCTCCGAGGATGAAATCCGCA
>CAYRFU010000188.1:0-14316 GCA_964423525.1 uncultured Burkholderiales bacterium
CCGCCCTGCTGGCTACCGACGTGGGCCTATGGGGCCGCCCCCTCCGGGTGGGGCTTGTCCTCCCGGAGGCCCTCCGGGGTTTCCCCCTCCCGTTGCGAACCCGTTCTACGGGGGATAAGGGTTCCCGGTCGAGAACTCCGCAGGGGGACGCACGACCGGTTCAGCCGGTCAGAAAGAGGTTGTAAAATGTATCGCATGAGAATCCTGGCAAGCACAGTCTTGCTCATCTTCTTGGGTTGCGTCGGGTCCTCCACCGCTCAGGTCGAAACGGCTCAAAAGGCGCCCGAATTTGCCCTCCGCTCGGTGTCCGGCCAGACCCATAAGCTCAGTGACTTTCGGGGGAAATACGTGGTTCTGGAATGGATCAATTATGGGTGCCCCTTTGTAAAAAAGCACTACGATTCCGGAAACATGCAAAGGCTTCAGAAGACCTGGACCGGCAAAGACGTGGTCTGGCTCTCCATCTGTAGTTCGGCGCCCGGCAAGCAGGGCTACTACGATGCCCAGGCTGCCACCAAAGTGAATAAAGACCAGAACCATTCCGCTACCGCCTATCTCTTGGACTCCGACGGCCGGGTCGGAAAAGCCTACGGCGCCAAGACCACTCCGCATATGTTTGTCATCGACCCCGAGGGCGTTTTGATTTATCAGGGCGCTATCGACAGTATCCGCTCGGCCAATCCGGGCGACATTGCTAAATCGACGAATTATGTGGACGCCGCTCTGACGGCCGCCATGGCCGGCAAAGAGATCTCGGATCATACGACCAACCCCTACGGTTGCTCGGTGAAATACTAGGACAACTCCTTCGGGGCTTGGATGGCCCCGAGGGAGATGTCTGTGGTGGAGCTCCGCTTCCCCCCTAGCGAACCAGGAAATCCAAACATGTGCTCTAATATTGTATGGAGGACGCTAAGAATAGCATTTTCAAGACCGGCCTTGAATCAGGGCGACAGAACCTGGTCTGGCCGAGCCGAAAGGACACCATTAACAGGATGAGTGATGTGAAACTGCAGCCAGGCTGCTTTGCTAGCGTGCCCCTCAGCGGGTTGTGTAAAGTGGTCGAGATCAAAGAGACGGAGATGCTTGGCAAGAACTACCGTTTCTACGTTCTGGCTTCGGATGAAAACGATTATGTCGTCAAAGTGCCTCAGCACCAACTAGAGAATATGGGCATCCGACCCGTGATGACAAGCGATCAGATGCACGACCTTCTGGAGGAGCCCGTCGACGTCGACTCTCCTCGCGACCGCCCCCACCTGTTGATCAAGAAATGGACCCGTTGGCTTCGCAGCGGCGAGGCGGGGGCACGAAAACGCGTTCTGGCCGAATTGGCCGCTATCCAAAATGATGGCGGTAAGCTCAGTAAGCGCCAGTCTGAGCTTTGGGACAAGGTCCACAATAACTTCCTCCGGGAGATTACCCAGGTCCTCGAGCTTTCCCCAGAGCAGGCCGTTCATCGTCTCGCCCACGCCGTCGGGCTCGCCAGCCCCAACTAAGGACCCGTCAAAAAATCAATCGCGCATTTCTAGACGGTCCTAAATAAGCCCCACCCCTGGCGGGGTGGGGGAGCGGGCGCCGACGGGGGGGAGATGCGGCGCCCGACTCTACCGCAGGTATTGTTCCGCTCTCCTCAGCCAACCTTCCCTAAGACGGCTTAGCTCTTCCAGCTGTAGAGATGTTTAGATGTTTGTTACAATCAGGGTCTCTTCGCCGCTAGGCAAGAAAAGGGTTGAAGCGGAGATCTCGGTCAAAGGCGTCTACTCCTTCAGTCTCCTTGAGCCAGGCCACCACTTTGTAAGTGACCGGAGTCATCACGACTTCGACTCCTGTCTTATAACCATAGCCGACCAGGGTATAGGTCCAGATTTCTGACCAGGGGAGGATACCCCAAAAGGCTATGGTGCAGAACAGGAGGGTATCAACGCCATGGCCCACGACGGTGGAGCCGATGGTCCGCAGCCAGAGATGGCGTCCCTCCGTCCAGACCTTCATCTTGGCCAAGAGGAAACTGTTACAGAACTCGCCCCAAAAATAGCCTACCAGGCTGGCGGCGGCGATCCGAGGGCTGATCCCTAGCACTCGGTCCCAGCAGTGTTGGCCAACTTGCTCATTCCAGTGAGCCTCGGGCGGCGCGGCGGCCGTTAGGTACAAAACGCCATTCATGACCAGGAGCCAAAAGAAGCCTGTCCAGATTACGGTCCGGGTCTTGCGGTAACCGTAGACCTCGGTCAGGATATCCCCAAAGATGTAGGCCAGGGGAAAAAGCAGGGCGCCCCCGTCAAAGATCCAGCCACCCAGGTCGATCACTTTCAGGGCGGCCAGGTTGGAGATCAGCAAGACGGCCACGAAAGCCGAGCAGACGGTCGGAAAGCGGGTCAAGGTCGGTAGGCTTCGAGCCTCTCCACTAGCTCAGGTTCCAAGGTCTTGGAGCGCCGAGTTGTGTAGTCGTAAGCCACTTGGACTGAACTCCCGCGGGCGACCACCTGCTGTTGGGACTCAGAGAAGACCTCGTAGACCAGGGTTAAGCTTTTGCTCCCGATTTTCTCCACTCCCAGGCGGCTGACCAGAGTGTCCCCGAAGTAGACGGGTGCGACGAAGTCGATGGTCACGTTGGCCATAACGAAATCGAGGGCTTCCAATCGGCTCTCCCCTTTGACTTCGAGCCAGAACGCTGTGCGCACGTTCTCGAAGAAAACAAGGTAGTTGACGTGGTAAACGTGGCCCAGGGCGTCGAGTTCTCTCAACTCGACCCCGGAGCGCTTCTCAAAACAGTAATTCACAGGCGCCAGTGCGCGAGCGGTCGGGGAGGCTCCTCCTCTGATTTCATAAGGTTGGAAGTTTTGTAACATCGCGGCCGGGGAAAGAAGCCGCTCCACCGTGCTACCCTAGTCTTAGAAGCAAGAACCATCGACTGAGGAGGAAGACCCTAAGTGAAAAGACAGAAATTAGAAGAGAGCCTCCAGCCAACGTTCATCGAAATCATCAAGACCGCCATCGGTTCGTTTAAGCGCTCTCTCACCGCTTCGCTCGAGCAGACCGTCCTCGATTGGAGCCCAGAAGTCTGCGAGAAGCAGCCTTATCCCTACGTCGTCGAGCAAGTCACGACTCGAGCACAACAACGCGCCGCCGCTACTATCGAGCACAACCGCAAACGCCTGAGCGAGTTCGTGGCCGGTGACAAGGAACTGACGAAGTTGGTTCGTGAGGCTCTTAAATCGGCGGGCATTGACGCAAGCGACGTTACCCCACGCGATATCGCTCCCATTATGGACGAGATTCGCAAGAACGCCTCCAGCGCTTCCACCCTGGAAAATCGTTACGGTCTGCTCTGCCTGATCGGAAGAGGCTCCTGGGGTGAGAAGAAGCGTGGCAAAGTTCCCGCTCGCACGGAGGTGGTCATCTCCCGTATTCTGGGGAAGACCTCCCTAAGGTTCGCCGAATTAGCCAAGTCCAGAGTTCACAAGAAAATCGCTTAATCTCCTCTTCTCTCCTGATAGACCCGGTCGCCACCCGGGTCTTTCTTTTTTGGCTTTGTGGGACTTCATCAAGAGGACCCCAATTTCTCGGAAGTGTTGGCCACGATGTCTGAGAAGATTCTGACGGGGCATTGTCTTTCTGCCTCAGCCAGTCGCTATCCCCGAATCTTTCCCAATCTGACGATGCTGGCTATCGGAGAGTTTCTCCTGGCTCGGGCTAGGTGGCTAAAAACTGCTCCAATTCGAGTCTTGACCGTCTCGACATACTCAGAAACTCAATGCCGGCAAGGTTGCCTCCCACTTTCGTCCAGCGGACCAACCCGCCGATCTGAAGACCTCTGTGGCCGGGGCGAAGTTTGAGACAAAGCTCGATCGGGGTGCCGGCCACCAAAGGCACAGGGCACTCTAGCGAAGCCCCCCATCGGGAAAGGTCTTGGGTTGTGCCTAGGCGTTTCCCGAAAAGGCTGCAACGAACGGGCCGGCGGCAAGCCTTTCTCTGGCTGAGTCGTCGCTCCAGGCTCACGGCTATGGCTTCCGTACGCGCCTCCTTTTAGGCGAGGCTACCCGGAGGTCTGCAGGGCTTGCTCAATAGGGAGGGGTTCGATTTGGGGAGCAGACCCCCGGGCAGCGTTTCTTGCTTCTCCTACCATTTTAGTAGGAGAAGGTGAGGGGTTAGCCCACTTTGGCTGAGAATTTGATGAAGGGGGGTTGCTCATTCTTAGCTCGAGAAGCATCAGCTTGCTCTCGCTGATAGTCGACCATGCGCTTTCGCAGATCTGGGTCGCTAGCCGCCAGAATGCGGGCGGCCAGCAGGCCGGCGTTCTTTCCTCCCCCGATGCTGACCGTGGCTACCGGAACTCCGGCCGGCATCTGGACAATCGACAGTAAGGAATCTAGCCCCTTCAAATGGCCACTGGGCACAGGCACTCCGATTACCGGAAGGGGGGTCACGCTGGCTAACATTCCTGGAAGATGAGCTGCTCCTCCAGCTCCTGCAATGATGACCCGGCAGCCCTCTTCGGCCGCTCGCTGTCCGAAAGTGAGCATCTCGTGGGGGGTTCGGTGGGCAGACACCACTCTGAGAATGTAAGGAATGCCAAACTGGTCTAGCACCTCAGCGGCCGGCTCCATAGCCGGTAGGTCGCTGTCACTTCCCATCACGATGGCGATCATTAAACCTCCTTGAAGGTCAGCGCGGCGGCCGCTTCCAGAGCCACCCCGTTGACTCTCTCCAGGGGTCCTCCTACTACGGTGAGATGACCCATTTTTCGTCCCGGCCGGGCTTCGCTTTTTTGATAGAGATGAAGGTTCACACCGGGAAGAGCCAGCGCCCTCTCAAGACCCCGGGGGCGGCTCGAACCCTGAGCGTCACCGAGGAGGTTCACCATCACGGCACTTTCGACCCGGGGAGAAGGATCGCCGAGGGGTAGCCCCGCCACCGCTCTCAGGTGGTTTTCGAACTGACTGGTGTGGCAAGCTTCGATGGTGTAGTGCCCGCTATTATGGGGACGAGGGGCCAGCTCATTAAGAAGCACTTGGCCGTCGGGAAGAAGAAACATCTCGACCCCTAGAGCCCCGACGCAGTTCACTGACTCGGCCGCTCGAGCCGCCAGTGACCGGGCCTGCTCGGCCTGGGAGTCGGTCAGATCAGCGGGAAAGGCCACCCGGTGACAGATGTGATCCTTTTGCTCGGTCTCAACCACAGGGTAGAGGATGACTTCCCCGTCGATTCCCCTCACGGCCATCACGGCCAATTCGCAACGGAACGGCACAAACTTCTCGACATAGAGACCTCCCGACCGTTGCCAGACTTCCTCGTTCAGGTCTGAAAGGCTCTTCAGCAGCCAATTGCCTTTGCCGTCGTAAGCGTTCTTGCGGGCCTTCAAAACGAGAGGCCACCCCCACTCCTGACCCAGTTTGTCCACTTCTGAAGAGTGGCTAACGGCTCGGTAGTCGGGAACGGGCAGTCCTAGTTGACTGAGGCGAACCTTTTGCTCGTGTTTGTCCTGAATGATAGTCAGACAGTCCGCCCCCGGTCTGGCTTTGCCGTTGGGCAAAACAGGAGCTGGAACGAACTCATGGTCGAGGGTCACGAAGTCGACCTGGCTAGCAAAATCGGCTACCGTCTTAGGGCAGCTCCAGTCGCCGATCTTTTCCACAGCTCCAGCCCGGGCCGCCGGAGACTGGGCTTGTTTTTCCAAGACCCACAACTCAAGACCCAGGCGGTGGGCACAGGGAACCATCATCCGGGCTAATTGACCGCCCCCTAAAACTCCGATTCGTTCTCCCAGCATAGGCCTCTTTTACCCAGCTTGAGCCAGGGCATTCCTCAGTTCGGCGCGGCTGAAGGGAGAGATCAAGAAGGGGCGAGTTGGGTCGAGGAGGCGACGTCCCAGGCCTGTCACCAAGAGGGTCTTAGGGTCGCGGGAGGACTCTTTTCGACAGGAAGTCACCACCGTCAAGCCATTTTGGCGGGCGGCTTCGACCTGTTCAGAACTGGACACCTCTTGAACCTCACATCCGAGTTGGTCGAAATCCCGCCTGAGGGTAAGACGAAGGGCAGGGTCGGAGACCAGCAGCACGACATCACGAGGAAGTTCGTCAACCTCCTCACTATCCAGTGGGACAGCCGAAGGGAGGGCTACTCGAAAGGTCGACCCCAGACCGGATTCACTTGCAAATCCCACGGCGCCACCCCAGGCCTCGGTGAGGTTGTAGACCATCGACAAACCTAAACCCGTCCCGCCTTGAGAGCCGTGGGTGGTGAAGAACGGCTCGAACAGTCGCTCCCTAAGTTCCTCCGAGATCCCGACTCCACTGTCGGTCACCTCCAGGATGCAGAAGGTTCCAGCCGGAAGGTTGATATCTTGACCCTGATAGGGTCGACCTAGCATCAGGGGGCGGGTCTTGATCTCAAGCGAGCCGCCCTGGGCCATAGCATCGACGGCGTTGACAGCCAGGTTCATCAAGATCTGTTCGACCTGGTTGGGGTCAACCCGAGCCCATAACGGCTGCTCACTCAGGTGATGATAAAGTTGTTGGCCTGGCTTGAGCAAAGGCCGAAGAATCGGCTGATTATCCTGAACCACTTTGTTCAGGTCGATAACCAAAGGCCTCTTTTCTTCATCGCGGGCGAATTTCAAAAGCTGTTCGATCAGTCCGTTGGCCTTCAGGCCGGCCGAACGCATATCGTTGATGCTCTCGAGCATCTCTTCTTCCTGGATACGAGCCTTTAACAGCGAGCACGATCCGATGATCACCTGGATAAACTGTTTGAAATCGTGAGCCAGACCCGAGGCGAGTCGCCCGATGGCTTCCATCTTCTGACCTTGAAAAAGCTGATTGCGAGCCGACTCCAAAGCCGCCTCCACTTTGGCGCGCTCAACCGAGTAACGGAGAGTCCGAAAGAGGGTGGTGGGGCTCATCTCATCCCGGCTCAGGTAATCGGAGACGCCTTTCCGGATGGCATCAAGGCCGACCGAATGGTCTTGCTTTTCGGTCAGAAAAATGACGGGACTTCCGGGGTGATAGAACCGGAACTCGTCGACCGTCGTGTCTTCTAGAGGACCGTCATACAGGATCACATCGATCTCTTTTAGATCATCCCGGACACAAACCTCATCCAGGTCTCGACAGGCCTCAAGCTGGCAAGGGGCGTTGACTGCTTGCAGGCAGCCCTCGACCATCTCTTTCAAGCTGGCTTGAGGGGAAACCAGCAAAATTCTGATCGAAATCGAATACATTCTCTTAGGCTAGTGCTCTCGAATGAAGGTTGGATGAGATAATTGTTGCCGAGTTGTGATTTTTCCGTATTTTTTCATGGAGTTTTGATACTGTGGCGAGGTGGACAACAGCAGGATCGGATTCTCTATCGTAAAGAGAAAAGAATTGGACAGTCTCAAGCCCGCTCGTGGTCGCGACAAGCGTTTGTTCAACGATGTGATGAAGAGGGCGACCTGGGACGACAGTTACGTCGGCTCGACGATGGCCAAATACAACCAGGTCGTCAAGACCCGGGTTGGCCGAAGTCTCAAGGTTGGGCTCGGCTTGGGAGCTTTGAGCGCCGCTAGCGGTCTGCTTGCCTACTGTGGTGTGGCCGTCGCCACGGTTTCACCCTTAGGCTTTGGCCTGGCCGCCGCTGGGCTCGGAACCCTCGCCGTCGGTGCCGGGATGAACGCCCTTCGTAACCGCAATTGGGGCCGAGAGGCTAGAAACCTGGTTGCAGGGGTGGCCAGTCAGGCCCTCGAGCAGAAAGAAGCCCGGGGGGAGTTTACCTATCGACCCGACTATTTGACTGACCTGTCGAAACTCGAGATTTCCCTCTCAGACGGCCACGAAACCGACGACTGGAAGACTATGGACCTTTGCGATGCAGCCGCCACCCCTCCACGCCCTGGTGGCGATCCTGAACCTCCCGAGCAAGAAGGCGGCCTCAAAGGGGCAGCCAAACAGTTTTGGAGAAAGGTCACCGGCCAGCGCCAACCTGAGCCCGAACCTCCTCCTCGTAAGAGGACGACCAGTTCTGGACCTCGCCCTGGCTCAGGCTATCGACCAGGCTCAGGCTTTAACCCGGGCTTTGGAGGAAACCCCGGCGGACCGTTCGTCTTTGGCGATGTGTTCGAGGAGATGTTCGGGTCCGACTTCACCAGAGCTGCCGGGGGCGCCTACGCGGGGGCCGGTCAACAGCATCAAAGACCCGCCGGCCAGCCTCCTGAGAAGAACCACTATGCCACTTTTGGTCTTCCTCTTGGCGCGTCTTTGGATGAGGTCAAGAAGAGATACAAAGAGATCATGAGAGAGGATCATCCCGACACTTTCGAGAGTACCCATCCGAACGCCACTAAAGTCGAGATTGAGGCGGCTAAAGCCCGAGTTCGCGCCGCTACTGAGTCGTATACCGAACTGAAGACCCCGGACAAGAAGGCTGCCTACGACGCCCGAATGGGATTCGCTTAGGCAAAGAGTTGGTCGAGGGGGTTGGGCTCGAGTCTTGACCACCCGAGTCTTTCTATGGCTGAGGAGATCGTCTCTGACTGGCCCTGGTCGTGGTAGAGGTCGCTAAGGATCGTCAGCTGTTCCAGAGTCTGCACCCGGGGTAGCGGTCGCCCGTCACACCAACTCCACAGGCTTCTCATCCAAGTAAAGTTTCGTTCTCTTTCAGCAGGCGTGGGGTCTCCGGGCCAGACGAGAGGGCGATAGGCTGGGTCGAGGACCTCGTCTTTCAGACTTTCCAACTGGGGCCAGTCGAATGACCCGAGCGTGACCAGGCCTCTCAGGCGGTGGCGCCACTCGGTTGAGAAGTAAAGTTCGGTGAGAACAGTCAAAACTATTAAGTCTTTGGGTCGCCGGGTCAGATGGTGATGGAGATGGGTGAGAGCTTTCTCATAGTTTCTTAGCTCGCCTCTGAGAGTCCAAGCCAGGGCTTTGGAAGGCAAGCTTGCGCCTGCCACGATCTGCTCGGTTAGCCATTCTTTCTCAAAGCCGACCCATTCGCCGGCGACATCCAGCAGGTTCCAGCCTACCACCGGTGTCACTTCCCGGTTGAAAATCCGGATCATCTCGGGGGCCGGGATTTCCGCTTTCACGGCCTCGGCTGCAGCCCGGGGTAAGTCGAGGCGAACTTCGGTGTCGAGGAAGAGATCGGACAAAGCGACCCAAAGCGGCTGCTTGCGAGCGATCTCTTCGGGCGTCATTAGAGCCAGGCCAGAGCTGCTGGGACTCCTATCGCTTCAACGAAGCTTGGCCCTCCGGTATGGTCCAGATAGACCGCCACCAGGGACCCTTCCTCGTGCTTTATCAGCGTGGTCGATTCTTTTCGAAACTCGGCGTAGGTTCCTGAGCGCAACATGGGTGAGTCGAGCTCCATGGCCACGCAGCCCTGGTTCAGGTCACCTTGGAAGTAGGCTTCGGCTCGCTGACCTCGTGGCTGAATCAGAACATGATTGGGTTCCTCGGCGTCGTCTTGTTGGCTTTGGTCGAGGGCGATCAGTGAAGCCATGTGCTTGGTCATCCGGGTTTTGGTGCCGAAGGCTGCCTCTTTCGGTAGCTCTTTTCTTTCGGCTTTCGGGCCCAGGCTTCCGGTGGCCCGAATCGGTCTACGTGAGGGCGGAGGTTGGAGCTGACTCGGTTGATGCATCTCATCGAACGGTTCCTCCAGCCTTCGAACTGTGCCGGTTGGCCCTGAAATCGGCCTGAAAGGCCAGCCCAGCCTAGCCCGGGCCACCGGGTTAAAACAGACGGCCTCCGTGTTAAAATACGAGAAGGTTCCTTATAGGAAAAATTTCTGGAAAAAATTTGTCTTTTGTGCTGTGCTATGGTAGACTGACTTCGGAGGTTTTTTGTGAAGACAGTCTTGTTTCTCTTGTTTGCCCTGTTTTTTCTCCTAACTCTGAAAGTGGTCAGCGTGGTGGCGACACTCGCCGTGCTCGCTTTCAAAGCCGCGGCTGTAGTCGCTATAGTCTACCTAGTCTATAACCTCGTTCTTGGTCGAGCCAAGCGTGACCACTAACAGGGGCCGAGAACAACTCGATCTCTGCTTTTGCTTAATCGCAGCGCTTTTTCTATCTGGCTGCTCCCAGGACCGTTGGAACAGTCAAACCCTCGAGAACAAGATGGCCAGGTTGGCCGTGGTAGCGGGACTAGAAACGTGCTTGGTGCTTGAGTGATTTTTCTCACAGAGAGAATGCGTCAAAAAGAACTTCACCAGCCTCGGTGTCGGCTCCAGTTTTGTCAAAGCCTGATGTTTGACTTCTCGCCACGATAGTGGCCAGAGTCGTGGCCGCCCTCGAATTGATTGCACCCGATATCATAATCACGTTCCTCGGTGATCGAAGCATAGTCAATTTCTAGCTTCGAGGCGCCTCTCTGACAAGGAGCGTCGAACGCTGAATACCGGGTTGTATTTGAGAGAGGCGCGACGCAGTCAGAGGGGATGGATCGGAGCTAGAAATGCGCTATTTATTTTTTGACGGGTCCTAAGTGTAGGGCCAGGATGGAAGCAAAAGGTAGGTCACGTCGGTAGCACAAGTCGCGCAACCTATCAGAAAGGCCACATCCCCCCTGAAGGATACTTCGGGAGTGTTCGATGGATGCCTTTCCTGACAGTCAAGCCTGCCCCATGAATGACGAGGCTGGGAAGTGTCTTTTGGAAAGCCAGGACCAGAGTCGGAACTTTTTGGCCTCCTCACCTATTGTCCACGACAAGAGACTGAAAAGACAGGCCACCATGGAAAAGCGGAAACACCCCAGACTCGAGAGAGCCATCCCCACTAGCCTCGAGGGAGAGATGGTCAGAGCGGTCGATATTTCTGGAGGAGGTGCTTTGCTGGATCTGGAGGCCCCGCTGGCTGAAGGCAGCGAGATGTCTTTGGAATTCGACCTCGAAAAGGGCTGGCGAATTCGAGCCCGAGCGAGAGTCTTACGAAGTCGACCGGTCTTCTGGGGCCGTCGTTGTCTGGTCGCCGTCCAGTTCCTCTGGCTCAACGGCCAGGATCGCCACCATCTGCCCATCTGGGTCACCAAGGAGTTGACTTTCCTGGCAGCCTGATTCCTGCCGCCATCGCCTTCGCGATGCCCCCCCTTTTGGGAACGTTTTGAGGGTGGCTAGCTAGGTTGGGGTGTGCTGGTCAGACTCGTTCAGAGCCCCGGGTTCTCTTTGTCTCCGAAGACGACGAGCCGCACCGCCGTAGAGCCCGATGACCGCTATCAACCGGCAGACGACCTCAGCCCCCAGCAGCAGCTCCAAGGTCTTGGCCTTCCGCTGTTCAGGAGAAACTTTATCCCCATCCCGTTTATGGACAATCATCAGGAGTTGGGTGTAGAGGATGCTGCCGAGAGGATGGGCCACGAAAAGGAGATCGTTGTTGAGTTGGAGGGAGAGAAAGTTCTCGTCCCGGACCGGGAAGCACTGGACCTGTTCTGCGCCATCGAGGGGAAGCCTCATCAGGAGTTAACCGACTTAGGCCGGCGATACCTCCAGTTTCACCGCTCCGGATGCCGGTTCGAGAAATACGATAACGCTTATCAGGCCTACCTTGACCGCTTCAGAGAAGAAGAAGAGCCGAAGATGACTTTCGAAGGGTTGCGACTCAGGACTCCCTCGGAAGCGGCAGTCTGGCTTGGGCAGCTTGAGAGCGCTGAGCCTGAGAGACGAACGATGGCTTTGGCTAGACTGCTCTGGATGGATGAGCCCAGCCTTAATGTTGCCGACCGGTTGAAGAGTTTGACGCTGGCAGACTCTCCCCTTGGTCACCGGCACGATCCCAAGACCGCCAGGCAGCTGGCTGAGGCCATCTCTAAGTGGAATCTCGAAGGGGCTGAGGCTCTGACCGAACCGGTTGGCAAGTCGACGTTCACTCAGCGCTTGACGGCCGCCCTGGCGACGGGTTCGACCGAGACCGGGCGGTGGTTGCTGAAGAAAGGAATGGCGATCCATCCGACCACAGGCCAGGCTGCGGACGAACTGAAGACGGCCGCTCAATACCTGACCAAGAACGTTTCCGGGGGGGTATGGGAAGAGTTCGCCAACACACTTCAGGGTCGAGAAGGAGCTCTGGAGGTTTTGGCCGCCCTGTCAGGCTTTCACTCGAACCGAGCGGTGTCCGTCGCCAACAGTCTCCTGGTTGGCCTCAAAGACCTCACCTGGAAAGAGAATCTTGAGGTCTATCGGGACTTGGGTTGTCTCTCAGGTAACCTACGAAATTACTACTCGGTCAAAGAGGCCTTCTACGGCTCCTTTCGGGCCATGGTGATGAGAGGTAACGAGCCCCAAGTTGCAGTGGAAGCTCTCAAGACCCTGGGGGATCATCTCGATCGGAACGGCCGTAGCGAGAAGGAAGCCAGCCAAGCTCCCTGGGATCTGGCTGCCCTCTGCCGCAGCCCGGAAGCGGTTCAGTTCTATCTCAAGTTAATCGAGAAGAAGTTTCATTCGGGGCCAGCTCGTCGCCTGATCGAAAGACTTCAGCGACCCCTGGCGGGGACCACTCTGAGCGAGCGGTTTGAGGCTTTCGAAAAGGTGGGTTTATTCAAATCGGGGTTACCCTTCACTGACTATAAAGGACTGGATGCTTGTAACGAGATCCTTCTGGCCAAGCTGGAGCAGGGCCAGGCTGTGTCCGAGATCAAGGCTGACTTCGACCGCTTGAGAGGTCAACTCGACAACGAGGATCCCGACACGGTCCACCAGGTCTTTGACGCTCTCGCCCAGCATCCCGAACTGGTAGGCTTCACCCTCGAGATGAAAGCCAACGGCTTCCATGCCAGCCGGTTGCCCCACTACTTGAAATTGGTCGAAACCCGGAAAGGGGCTGAAGCCTTCGAGGCTTTGGGCCTGTTGAAGGCACCCAATGAGGAACTGAAAAAATACGACATCAAAACGCAAATCTTCCAGCTCTATCTTGAAGAGAAGGACACCGAGAGAACTCTGTTTCGCTTTGAGAACCCCAAGAGTCCTTGGTTGGGGAGCGACTCTCGCCACGAGGCTTATACTCGACTCATCGCTCGAAATTACACTCCCGAACAAGCTCGCCTGGCCCTGGAGGGGTTCCACGAAGGCGCGGACGCCCACCGTTGCGCCCAGGTCTTGGCCGGGATTAAGCAAGCCATTCCCAACAGTGAGATTCGTTTGACAGCCGCTCGGGTTTGTGAACTGGTGGCGGGTGGGCACACCGGTCCTATCGACTACGATCAGCTGGCCAGCTCCGGGCCCAACCCTCGTCAAGAGTTGGTCGAGCGGGTTCAGCGCAAGCAGGTCACCGGGGCTGTCGAGTTCCTGAGAGAACCTCTCTTCTTGACCGACTCTGAGAGGCGCTGGGACTTCTTCGCTACCATGTTGGAGAAGGGATACTCGCTTGAGAAAGCCAGAGAATACAGTAACGCTCGCCATCGCCCCCAGGTCCTCGAGCTCTTCGCCGAGACGGGCCTTCTGGACGGCCAGGCTCCTCTCAATAAGTAACGGGTCAAAGAGCAAGGACTGAAAACCCTGTCGGCCCTGGTCGAGGCGGGTCACGACAACATCGTCGACCTGGTCAAGTCTTGTTTAACGAAGGAAGGGGTCGATGAGCTGGTCGAGGCGTTGGGCTTTCTGGAAGAGCGAGCTGCTTTTCCTAAGAAATCGCTAGAGCTTTATGGGAGAATGCTGGAGTTGAAGTATCATCTCAAGCCGGCCGGTGAGATTATCCGCCACCTCGATACTGAACTCGGAGAGCTGGCTCCCAAGCAGCGCTACGGCTGTCTAGAGGACCTGACTATTCTCAGGGCTAAGCCTCCTTTCACCTTCTACGACCTGCGCAAAAAGATGATCACAGCTCTGGCCTTTCGACTCAAAGCGGGCGACAGTTACGAGCAGGCTTTAGGGCATCTCCAGGCCCTTCGTCAGGGGATCGAGGCTTCCCAGCTCGAGCTGAAGCCGGCCCAAGAGCTCCTCGAGGACTACTGCCAGGGTCTTGGCCATCTGCCCGAGGCCTCGTCCACCATCCGGGCCTTCCTGAAGGAGGGCCACTCTCCAACCTCGGCAGTGTGGGCCGCCCGTAATGCCCATCCCGGAATCGATCCCGAAAAGGTGGCTGCAAGTCTACCCCACTCCGGTTCCAGCTGGGTCATGGAGTTGGGCATGCGTCAGCCCGCTCCCCAGCTCCCCTTATTCGGAAAGTTGGTAGAGGTTTCCCAGCTGGCCGCTAGTGACGCGCTCAGTCTTCGCCTCTCCCATATAAAAAATGTTAGAGAGACGGCCCCAAATGACAGCGCTGGCGATCAGGGTGAAAGCGGCATACCGTGCGGCCAGGGTGTCGTATCGGGTAGCGATCCGGCGAAACTGCTTCAGTCTGTTGAAGTAGCGCTC
>CAYRFU010000189.1:0-14295 GCA_964423525.1 uncultured Burkholderiales bacterium
TGGCCTTCCTGTGGGCCGTGGGAGGGGTGGGGGTCTTAATGCGCACCTCCGAACCTTCCAACCAAGAGGTGGCAGCCCAAGCCCCGGCTGAGGACTATCAACTTCAAGATCCCGTGGCTGCAGGTCGGTTCTTCCTGATCTTGTGTCGTCGAGGCCACTATCTTTCCGCCTACAGTCTCCTGTCCACCCGAGTCCGTGGTCGCCACTCTCCTGATCAGTTTGCCTCAACGATGAAGGACTGGCTTGGCCAGGCGCCAGACGAGTTCCATCGGGAACCAAGGCTGACTAGCAAAGAAGACTACTCAGCCCAGCTGACTTTGCCCGCTTCTGACGAAAGCGAGGATTGGATCTGGCATCTGGTCGACTCCCCTGGTCAGGGCTGGAAAATCGATCGCCTCAAGGGTGGCCCTCCTCTGTAGTCGCTAGAAGGCTTTTCGATCTTAACGGATGGCCATGGATTGAAACTCTTCCAGGCGACGCGATTGGGCCCTGGTCAGCTTTTCAAAGCGAACACTGTAGTGCCAACTGTCATCCACGAATCGCCCGCTCAAGACCGTGGCCTCGAGGTCGAGTTCGTCAAGAGTTAAGGTCAATCGGCTACCGGTGCTAAACATCGAGCCACAGCGAATCAATCCCCCCCCCAGGCTCAGGTCCACCAGAGTGCCGTTGACCGTGATGCCCGATTCGCACACTAGTAGCCGGATATTGACGGGAACACGAACGAGTTCGCGCTTTTGAAGCAAGCCATCACGATGGCGAAGGAGAGGGCCCACCCAGGTCTGCAGGACCTCTCCGACCGAGCCCCGGAACTGGAGACCCACTTCGGTCAACTCGTTATTAGGAGAACTCCACTGAACCCAACAGTTCACCGGTTGGCCCCCATTCTGGCCTTGCCCGACGATTTCCAGGGCTTGACCAGTGGTCAACGGGGACGAGCAGCCTAGACGCGCCCCTTCCAGACTAATGTCCTTCAGTTGACCCTCTGACCATTGGTCACCCTGGCTGTAGCACACGCTTTGATTGCAGGGGAATCGGTTGGTGTAGCGCCGTTCTTTCATATCTCGAAACTCCTCTCACTGAACCTTGAGCCGTTGGAGAGCCTCACAAGTTGGGGCCAACCAGGGAGATCTCCTCCCGTCTCGAGGGAAGATGTTCTACGACTACCAGGAGATTATGGCCCTCAGTGCGCAGAGGGAGGAATCCGTGGATATCTTTGCCCTCAATTCTTCCGCCATCGCCGCTCTGATCGACTGCCATCAGAGCATGGCCCAGTTCGAAGAGCAGCCTTTGGATGAGGTGTTTAAGGAGATCCTGCGCGTGGCCAACGAATTCGTCCCTTCCCGAGCTGGGTCAATTTTACTAAGAGGCTCAGGCACAGAAGAGCACCTGATCTTCGTGGCCAGTTTTGGGGAGAGAGCCAGCACCCTACTGGGAAAAGTGGTTCCCCCAGGGCGGGGCATCAGCGGCACGGTTTACGAGACCGGCAAGCCCGCTCTGGTCAACGACCCTCGCACCCATAAGAATTTTTACTCGGCTATCGACTCCGAGATGAAGCACACCACCGAGAGCATCCTGTGCGTACCGGTCAAAATTCGAGGCCTCACCGTGGGCGTGCTTTCCTTATTAAACCGCACCGAAGGAGACTTTCACACGCGCGATCTCGACCTGATGAAAGTGTTCTCAGACTACGTTTCGTCCTCACTTCAGGGTCATCTGCAGGCCCGACGCCAAGCCGAGATCGCTAAGATCGACCACCTCACTGGACTCTATAACGACCGCTACTTCTTCGAGCGAGTGTCTCAGGAGCTTGCCCGAGTTGAAAATAGTGGCGAGAATCTCGGCCTAATTTTTTTTGACCTGGACCGCTTCAAGTCAGTGGTCGACTCCTACGGCCACCTTATGGGCAGCCAGGCCCTGAGGGAAGTTGGACTCTTGCTGGCTCGCACTGTCGACCATCCGGGAGCTGTGTTGGCCCGCTACGGAGGAGACGAATACGTGGTTCTGTTACCGGGAGCGGAACTCGCCGAAATCGCCGAGCAAGCCGAAAAAATCCGGTCCACCATCGAATCAGCCGTTCTGTTTTGTACCCCCGACGCCGAGGGCAAACCGCCCCTCAAGCTCGAAGGCGCCGTTACCGCTAGCATCGGCACGGCCAGCCTTCATCACTGTAGTCTCGTCGGCCAGGACCTGCGAGCACGGCGCCACCAGTTTATCCGGATGGCCGATGAAGCGATGTATCGAGCCAAAGCGGAAGGCAAGAATCGAGTTTGTTCAGCTCATCAATACATGGACGTCCTCGAGGGACGCTAGGGTTCCATTAAGTCGGAGAGAAGGCCGAGGGCGACCTCACGACCGAGGCTCGTCTCAGAAGAGAAAAGGAGCAACGACTCCACAGGCAAACCAAGAGTGTCGGCACTGCCTGCAACCTTGGATTTCACCTCGCTCTTTTTGACTTTGTCGAGCTTGGTCAAGACTATAGTATAGGTCAGTTCGTTCTCTTCCAGCCAGTCGAGCATCTTCAGGTCGTTGGCCTGGGGTCCGTGCCGAGAGTCGATCAGGCAAAAGACGTGGCGCAACGTTTCTCGCTCAGTCAGGAATCGCTCAAAATTTTCTCGCCATAGTTTTCGATTCGACTTGGAAGTCTTAGCGTATCCATAGCCAGGGAGATCCACCAGAGCGAAGGAGTCGTTCACTAAATAGAAATTGAGAGCTCGAGTCTTACCGGGTGTGTTACTGGTCCGAGCCAGATTCTTTCGGCCCAACAAACAATTGATAAAGGATGACTTGCCAACATTAGAGCGCCCCACCAGAGCGAACTCCGGCAGCCCGTCCAGGTCGGGAGCCTCGTTCAAGGTGGGCGCGCTCAGAATGTATTCGGCTGTTTTGATCTTCAGGTAGTCGCCTCTAGCCGAAAACCGAATTTGATGGCTGGGGCCTAGTGAAACCCGTAGCCGCGGCCGGCAAGAGTTCCACCGCGCCGATGCCAGGATGAGGTAAGGGCGCCTGGGTGTTGACGGTAGGATGGCGGTCGGCGAAGCGAGTCGGCGTCACAGGCAGGCCGAGCTGAGACATAAAATCGGCCACCAACTGAGAACCGCGAGCCAGGTCGGGGGCTTGCCTCTCCAGCGCCGCTACCTCGCTCACGCTGAAGCGGTAGTTTCGACTTCCATCGTTATTCACGGTGAAGAAGCGGGCCGAGTCGACATCTAGTTGCAGCGTGCCGTTTTGTTGGAAGACGTGCCAAGCGCCCATTCGCTCAGCCTGAAACCCATCGCTGTTAGTACGGGGGTCCTGACCACCGAAGTGATAGCGCTCAGCCACGCTGGCATTGCCCACCAGTCTCTCTTTGACTGCCGCTGAAGCGGCTGGCCAATCGGCCGCTGTATCGACGTGAGGGGTGAGCCCGAAGACTTTAGGAGTCTGTTTGGGTGGCGCCGCCGCTGGAGGCGCCGGAGCCGGTGCCGCTGGAGGAACCGGAGCAGGGGCCGGGGCGGGTTTGTAAGGGTCGGGGTTATGGGCCACGGGGGGCGTAGTCGGCGAAGGCGCCGGAGTAGAAGGGGCGTAGGGGTCTGATGGCGGAGTGACAGGTGGTCCCCCATAGGTTCCCTGGGGAAGGTGGAACACGTGATGGTGGACGTGACGCACTTTGAGGGGCGGGTTCTTGAGCCATCCCACCTGACCGCTTTGATGACCCTGAAGCGTGCTGGCGTGTCCGAAAAAGCTCCCCTGGCCATTGAAAAAGAAGTTGCTCTGAGGGCTCATCACCGCCCCGTAAGAGGGTAGCTGGGTGGAGTAGTTGAGACTCGAGCCAAAGGGGTCGACGTAGGCCTGCTGTTGTTGGCCACCAAACTGGGAAGAAAACTTTTGAAAATAGGCGCTCAGGTCGCCCTGGATCTGAACCTTGACGACGGCGTCTCGGGCGTCTGTCTTGGGAAGAAAATAGGTGTGCTGAGTCGGCTGACTCGGCTGGCTACCCGCGCTGTAGTGAGCCCCGTGACTACCAAACTGGTAGCCAGACTGCCCGAAGTAGCTGTTACTGTAGGTAGGATAAGCATTGCCGTAGCTAGGGTAAGCGGCGGCACTGACGGCCGGGTTGAAGTTGGCCGGGGGCTGACCCGCACCGAAGTAGCCGTTGAAGGCTCCGTAGCTTCCCAGGTCAGGCACCCCCTGAAGAGTGTGGTCCGTGTAGGCCAGGTCCTCTCCAAAACCCAATCCGTTTTGTTGCGCTCCAAAGAGCTGCCCGACAAGGCCTGAAAGGAGGGAGAAACCGATTCCGATTCCACCGCCGCCACCGAAACCTCCCCCACCCAGAAAACCTAATGCGGGGAGCATACTGACCGAACTAAACATCCTACCTCCGAAGCCTTTTTCTCCTATGTATTATAGGTCAACCGCGACCCTCAGGCCGTTAAAGGGTTGAAAAATTGGTGTTACAGAGTTGTTAACTTTTGCTCCCGTTTTCTATCATCCCTTCCCAGAAGGCTGTGCGAGCGGCCTGAAAGATGACCGTCAGCGGCACTTGATAGGCCAGAGCTAACTCCCGCGCCTGGTCGAACTCTGGGGTGACCCGAATTCGGCCCTCCGGGTCAATAGCCCGTTTCACCTCGATCTTGCCATAATCAGTCCGGACAACGACCGCTCGCCGCTCCAGGGCGAAACGTTCCACCATCGAACGACGGACCCCGAGAGTGGAACTTTCGGTCAGGATCAGACGGGTCAAAGTCTGACTGAGGTGAGGACGGCACAGGCAAAAGAGTCGTTGACCGGGCCGATTCTTTTTCATCAACACCGGCTCAAAACTCACCTCCAAGGCCCCCGCCTCGAACAATCTTTCCATCAAGAACCCGAGCAACTCCCCGGTAGAGTCATCGAGGTGACTTTCCAAGACGGCCAGAGTCTCCCACCCCTCCGAGCCCTCCAGACGGCCCAAAGAAGCTCTCACCACATTGGGAAATTCTAACTCGCGGCCTCCGGCTCCGAGACAGGTTTGGTCCAGGCGATAGGAGCCCGTCGGTCGCCCGGGCTGCGCGAGACTCGTCAACAGGGCCGCCCCGGTCGGTGTCACTAGCTCCTGGTCAGAATCGACACTCCGCAGGGGCCAGCCTCGCAACAAAGCAAAAGTGGCGGGAGCTGGGTTGGGCATCCGTCCGTGCTGACAGACCACCTCTCCCTCCCCCACCGGGAAACGGCCACAGTAGACCCTCTCGACTTTCAGAAAGTGAAGGCCGGCAACCACTCCCACCACATCGATCAGGGCGTCGGCTGCCCCCACCTCGTGAAAGTGAATCTCGTCGACGGAGCATCCGTGGACCTCAGCCTCAGCCTCGGCCAACCGGTTGAAAACTCGACAGGCGGGTTCAGTGACTGCTAGAGGGAAAGCGCTCCTCTGAAGCAGGTCCAGGATCTCTGGAAGGTGGCGACCGTGAGCCTCCGGCGGGGTGCTAACAACGATGCGCGAGGCCGCCAATCCGGCCCTATCCGTAGTCTGGTGCTCAATCTTCCAGTCTTTCAGGCCGAGCTGCTCGATCGACTTATGGAGTTCTTCCAAAGGGAAACCCAACCCCACCAAAGCCCCGAGAAGCATGTCCCCACTGGCGCCAGCGAACGGCTCGACGTAAAGAAAGCGGCTCAAAGGGAGGTTCCCAAGTTGATGCGATGAGCGGCATAGCCGCCTCCAAAACCGTTGTCGATGTTGACCACCGTGACCCCGGGGGCACAACTGTTGAGCATCGTCAGGAGAGGTGCCACTCCTCCAAAACAGGCTCCATAACCAACCGAGGTCGGCACAGCCACCACGGGACAGGCCACCAATCCTCCAATGACAGAAGCCAGCGCCCCATCCATGCCGGCCACCACCACCACGGCTCGGGCCTGGCGTAAGAGTTCGAGTCGGCCCAAGAGTCGATGAAGGCCCGCCACCCCTACATCAGTGACCAGTTCAGCCCGACTGCCCATCCAGCCCAGGGTGAGAGCGGCCTCTTCCGCAACGGGTAGGTCGGAAGTTCCGGCGCTAGCCACAACTACCAGACCCTGAAGCTGCTCAAGGGGTGGCCCGACCGTCAAGAGGCGAGCCCGCTGATGAAAGGTTGCTTGCTCAAACTGATCGGCTAACCAAACTCCATCTTCCAAACCAACGCGAGTGGCCAGAGCCCGCTGATGACGGGCAAGCAACCGTTGGCTGATGGTCAGCAGCTGCTCTCGGGTCTTGTTTTCCCCGAAAATCACCTCCGGAGACCCTTTGCGCAGGCTACGGTGATGGTCGATCTTGACGAAATCCAGGTCCTCGAACGGCCAGGTGGCCAGCTCCTTGAGGGCCTCGGCCACTCCCAGCTGCCCTCCTTGAACTTGCTCCAGCAGACGAGTCAGTCCGGGATCGCTCATGACACCACCCGCAGTCGGAGAATGTCGTTCATACTCCCAGAACGAAGGCCCATCAGGTCCACCGTCACATAGACAAATCCCAGTTCGCGGAAACGCTCCACCAACTTGGGCTGGTGCTCTAGAAGCTCGGAAAGCCTATCTAGAGGAACCTCGATACGAGCCAGCCCCTCATGATGGCGGACCCGACAAGCCCCAAAACCTAATTCGTGAAGCAGCCGCTCGCCCTGCTCAACGGCCGCCAGCTTAGCCTGGGTGACGGGCGTGTGATAGGCGATACGAGAAGCCAGACAGGCCTGGGCTGGGAGAGCCCAAGTCTCAAGACCCAGAAATCGCGAGAGGCGTCGAAGGCTCGGCTTAGTCAGGCCGGCCTCGGCCAGGGGCGCCACGACCCGAGCCTCTTGAGCTGCTCTAGCCCCCGGCCGATGGTCTTTCTGGTCCTCGGGAATGGCTCCGTAAGCGAGGGTTGCGAAGCCTTTCCGGCGAGCCAACTCTCCCATCCGAGCGAACAACTCCGTTTTACAATAGTAGCACCGATCAGCATGATTTCTGGCGTAATCGGGACGTTCTAGCTCGTCGGTTTTAACCTCAAGATGGGAGAACTGAAAGGCCTTTGCGATCCGACGGGCGCGCTCCAGGTCGGCAGTGGCCAGAGAGGGAGACACCGCCGTGACAGCTAACGAGCACTTGCCCAACGACTGATGAGCCGCGTGGGCCAAGAAAGTCGAGTCAAGCCCGCCGGAATAGGCCACCATCACCGATTGGAGAGCCTTCAAGCGAGCTAGCAGGTCGTGGTAGCGAACTCGGTCCTGGGTGGTCGGCTCAGCGACAGAATAATCCTCAATCATCGGCTCACCTTTCGGTCCGGTAACCCTCTCCCCTTTTCGGGGGAATCGAAGGCTGGTGAAAAGAACGTCTGGCTATGAAGCTTGAAGGAACTCGTTTAGAGGGGAAAGAGGGCTGCCCAGACCGGCCCTTCACTCGGGCTGAGGCGAGCCTGGCCGACCTGGAACACCTCAATAGGGTGATCGAGTTTTTATGGAAAGTGAGTGAGCCGCCGCGGGGGGGCGTCTTGACTCGCTTTGAAGGCAACACCCCAGAGGGCCCTTCCTATCGTCTTTTTCGCCTCTGTGAGGAGCTGCCCCAAAAGGCGACCTCAGTCGGATTCTTCGGGCAGATCCGAGACGACTATCCTCGCGAACCTCTGATGGAACTTGACAACCGTTTGATCGAGCGTTTTCCTCAGGCCAAAGGACTTTTGGCTTACGCCAGCCTGGAGCGTAGTCCGGGCCAGTGGGGCAACCTGGTGTTGTTTGACAGCCCCGAGAACCGCGAAGGCTGGTCCAAGATCGACCCCCACGAGAGCGCCGTGGACCTCTCCCCCTCTTTCTACCATCACGTTCGGCTTCATCTCGGTCGTCTGGAGAACCGACAATTCCAGATTGAGAGAACCCATTATCTCGATTTTGACACCTCTCCGCCCTGGCGCGGTTACCGGGAGCTCTCTTGAAGCAGGAGCACTCCATCGAGGAGCGTCTGGCCCGAGCTATTGAGCTCGAGAAACAGGCTCGAGAAACCCTGGCCTTGGCCCAGGAGAAAGAACTGCAAGCCGAGCGGATTCTCAAACAGGCCGAAGAAAAACTCCGCCAAGCTGAAGACTGGATGCGCCGCGGCCCTCTAGAGGGACCATCTGATGAAGAGCTGACTCGCCTGGCTTTCGAAGACCATCTGACCGGTCTGCCCAATCACAACACGATGCTCCGCCAGGTGGATTTCAACGTCAAACAGGTGGTTCGCTACGGCCGATCGACTGCTCTTCTCGCCATCGACGTGGACCGATTCCGCCTTCTCAACGAGACGATGGGTTTCGCCGCTGGCGATGCTCTCTTGATCCAGCTAGCCGAACGGTTGCGTCGAGAAATGCGCGACTCGGACCTTTTGGCCAGGCGTTGCGAAGATGAATTTCTCCTTCTGTTGAGCCACCTGGGTGAGTCGGGAGAGAAGAATACCCACTATGACGAGGTGGCCACCAAGGCTCGACAGGTGGCCGACCGCCTGGTCGAAAGCCTTCAATGCCCGTTTTCGATCAAAGGTCACCCCCTCCATATCAGCATCAGTATAGGAATCTCCACGGCCCCCGGAGACGCCACCACCAGCGAGGAGCTTATGGAACACGCTGACGCTGCTCTCTATAGTGCTAAAGAGATGGGGGGAGGGCGGGTCGAGGTTTACAACCGGGAGCTCCAGGACCGCCTGACGCGGCGTCTGACCCTCGAGAATCAACTAGCCTCGGGCTTGCGCTCCAAAGAATTCCGTCTCCACTATCAACCGATCTATCTGCTCGAATCGCGCGAACCGGTCGGAGTGGAAGCGCTGTTGCGCTGGGAGAACCCTCTGCGAGGCATGGTCGCCCCTGGCGAGTTTCTCCAAGTTACGGAGGAAACCGGCTTGATCGTTCCCCTCGGCCGTTGGGTGCTGGCGCGTGCCTGCCGTCAACTGGCTGAATGGAAGCAGATGGGCTTCGAGCTCTATGTGAATGTCAACCTGACGGCCCGCCAACTTCTCACAGCTGATCTGTGCCAAGAAATTCTCGCCACCCTCGACCGGGAAAATTTGTCGGGACCAGACCTTGTTCTCGATGTCACCGAGAAGACGTTCGCGATGGATGACCGAATCCGCTCGGTCTTGGAAGAGCTAGGAAAACACGGAATCCGGGTGGCTATCGACGATTTTGGGACCGGCTCCACCAATCTTCCCAAGATGCGGCTCGGGCGCACCCGCATTCTGAAACTCGACTCCGGGTTTGTGGCCGGGATTCCCGGTCAACGTCAGAGTCTGTCGGTTTGCGTAGCCGCTATCCAACTAGCCTCCAGTCTCAACATGGAGTCTTTGGCCGAGGGGATCGAGACCGAGCAACAGTTCCGCTATCTCTGTAACAACGGCTGCCGTCTGGGGCAAGGTCACTATCTCTGCCCCCCTTTGGAAGCCTCTGAACTTCCCCGGGCTCTCACTCAGCGGCCGGGTCGAGCCTAGTCAAAGAGTCCGCTGACCAGGGTAGTTCTCGCCGATTCTCGAAGCTTTCATCATGAGTTTGGACAGGATGAAGAGAATGGAATCCCTCATGACCGGCCTTTCCGAAGAGGAAGGTCCAGCTGAGAGTTCGGCACCTAGCGAACCGCGCCCCACCGTTGACACCGAGGCGCACCCGGTGGTAAAGCAGCTCGCGCCCCAGCCCGGCCAGAGATTCGGCCAAAGGTTCGAGGCTGTCTTAACCATGTTTCGGGTCGGTCAGACTTTGATGGACGAGGCTGTTGCCCAGTTGGAGTTTGAGGAAGCGATTCTTCAAAGGATCTACGAGAATCGAGAGAACGACGACTACCAACCCAAAGGGGACACCGAAAAAGAAGTTGCAGAGTTGGCCGAAACCGTTCTGGCCGAGGCCGAAGCCAGCCTCGAAGGCCTGCGTGGGATGGCTGAGAGTGGTGACTTTAGTGACCACGAATCCCTGGTCCGGGGGGCCTTTGCGGTTCAATCGACCTTCGAGCGGATCGCCAAGCTGACCAGCGAGGTCCTACGCGAGAAACCTCTCCAGGCCTGAACCAAATCTGAAAAAGTTACAGAGTTGTTACATTTTTTCAACGTTCTCATTCCCCAGGCAAACCTTTTTTCCAGTTGTCTTGCCTATGATAGGCCTAATCAAATCAAAAGGAGAGAACAATGAATATTGAATCTCAGGGGATGGCGATGAAAACTGGTTGTCGACAACTCCTGGATCAAGCGGCTAAGGCTAGAGCAGCCATTCCCTCCGTTGAAATGACGCCGGGTGGTGACCCGATGGAAGCCATGGCCCTCCACACGGCCCGCGAGGTGGAACGTATGCAAGCAGCGGCCCCCTACTTGGCTATTGCGAGTGACTTGGGATGTTTCGATAAGGGTGCGATGCCGCCAGCTCGAGGCAACTAGACAGATTCTGGCGCTAACAGAGGGGCTCGACCATTTGGTCGAGTCTTTCTTCTTGTCGTGGTCTGTCAGCTTGGCAACAGTTCTAGATCGGGGCTCTTGAGATGATAGTCCGTCGCCTGTTGAAAGGCTCGGCCGGCCGCAAACAGACGCTCTTCCTCCCAGTGGGGGGCTAGCATCTGGAAGCCGTAGGGCAAGCCTTCCACCTCGGGCCCGGGAACGACCAGTCCGGGTAACCCCACCAGATTGGCGGAGACGGTGTAGATGTCAGAGAGATACATCTCCATGGGGTCTCCTGACTTCTCCCCCAGGCGGAAGGCCGGAGTGGGCGTGGCCGGCATCACCACCAGGTCCGCTTCCCCGAAGGCTTTCTCGAAATCGTATCGCAACACCGTTCGAGCCTTCTGGGCTTTGAGATAGTAGGCGTCGTAATAGCCGCTCGAAAGGGTGTAGGTTCCCAGCATAATCCGTCGCTTGACCTCGGGCCCGAACGCCTCAGCCCGGGTCTTTTTAAACATCTCGAGGACATCCTCCGACCCTTCTGCCCGAAAGCCGTAGCGGACACCGTCATAGCGGGCCAGATTCGAGGAAGCCTCGGCTGGAGCCAAGACATAGTAGGCGGCCAGAGAGTAATCAAGGTGAGGTAACTCGATTTCGACTGGCCGGGCTCCGGCCGACTCCAGACTCTGACAGCATCGCTCGAACGAGTCGAGAGCTTGTGAACTTAATCCCTCCAGCAGATGGCGAGGAATACCAAAGCGCAAGCCCCGGACCGGGACTTCCCCGGAGGGTGGTAGCGGATAGCGGGCGCTGGTGGAATCGCGAGGGTCGTGACCGGCGATGACTCGGTAGATAGTCTCACAGTCCTCGACGCTTTTGGCCAGTGGCCCGATCTGGTCGAGAGACGAAGCAAAAGCCACCAGGCCGTAGCGAGAGACCCGACCGTAGGTGGGCTTGAAGCCGGTCACCCCACACAGGGCAGCAGGTTGACGGATCGACCCACCCGTATCGGAGCCGAGAGCTACGGGAGCCATCTGAGCAGCCACGCAGGCGGCTGAGCCTCCACTCGAGCCGCCCGGGACTCGATTGGGGTCCCAGGGATTTCGGGTAGGTCCAAAGGCAGAGTTTTCCGTGGACGATCCCATCGCAAACTCGTCGAGGTTGGTCTTGCCGATCAGGACGGCGCCAGCCTCTTCCAAACGCTCCCACACCGTCGAACTATAAGGTGCCACGAAGTTCTTGAGAATTTTGGAAGCGCAGGTGGTGGGTCGTCCCTGGACGCAAATGTTGTCTTTGAGCGCTATGGGAAGCCCAGCCAGGGGTCCAACCTTTTGGCCCTGGTCGAGCCGGGCTTCGATTTCAGCGGCCCTAGCCTGAGCAGCTTCCTGGTCCAAGCTCAGAAAGCATCGAAGGTGGTCGTCGTGGCTTTTTACCACTTCAAGATAGCTTTCGAGTAACTCGACTGCGGTTCGTTCTCGTTGAACGATACCGGTGACCAAATCCTGAAGGGAGTTCACGAGTTGTCGCCTTTCAAAATTCGGGGAATCCGGAATCCCCCGTCCTGGGCCCGGGGAGCGTTGGCAAGAACCCCGGCCTGACCGAGCGGCTCCACGGCCACATCGTCTCGAAAGACATTGGTGTGCGGTTGCACCCCAAGGGTGGGATCGATGTCGTCGGTAGCCAGCTCTTGAAGTTGGTCCACATAGCCTATCACCTCACCCAATTGAGCGCAGAAAATCTCTCGCTCCTGGGAAGTGATCTCAAGTCGGGCCAGATGGGCCACGTGATCGACCTGCTCGGAGGTCAGTCTTTTACCAGTCACTCCACTCCTCCACCCAACTATCCCGGCTCAAATCTAGCTCGCTCTGAGGCGTCTGGGCCTCAAGGTCTTCAGCCATATTCTGCATCTCAAGTTCAAAATCGTAGAAGGCCGCGTAATGCTTGAGCGACTCACGGCGCCGCCCCAAGAACGCCTCCAAGCTCGCGTCGATTCGGCTCTTGGTGGCCCGGCGGGCCAAATGGACGCAAAATCTATAGAAATTATGAAGAGAGACATAGCCTACTTCATCTAGGAACTGACGATAGTTGATCGAGCCCGAGTCGAGACGGAAGACCTGGTCGTAACCGGCCACCACCATATCGAGAAGATAGACTTCTCGAACCTGCCGGGAGCGGTCTTTTGAGCCGGACTGCTTTTGCTCTTCCTTGCCCATGACTTTGCCCATCATTTTGCGAAAAACGCCTTTAGGGCCGTCGGCATCTTTGACGACCTGGTCGATCACCCCTAGAGCCATAAACTGAACATCATCCCACGGGATCTCGGCCCCTTGAAGGATCAGCACATCGTCCTCGAACTGCCCGTCTCGAACCCGGTTCGGTAAAGGCGTGTTCCGCTCATGTTGGAATTCTCGCTTGGCCTGCTCCTCCATCAGAGAACTCCTATTCGTAATCGTCGCCCGTAATGGTTACCGGGATGCTCTTAAGCTTGAGCCTCATATCGTTGGCGTTGTCGGAATTGCGCATGGCCTCCTCGGCCGTGATGCGGCCTTCTCGGTAAAGCGACAGAAGCGAATGGTCAAAGCTCTGCATGCCCTCGGGATGAAACTGGTCGAGTTCTCTCTTCATCTGGGTCAGACTGCCCGCTCGGATCAGCTCTTGCATTCGGGCGTTTCCGATCAGGACTTCGACCGCCACCACTCGCTTGCCGTCGATTCCGGGGATCAATCGCTGGGCGATAATGCCTCGCAGATTCAACGATAGCTGGGCCAAGACAGCGTTCTGCAGATCTTCGGGAAAAAACTGGAGGATTCGCTCGATGGTCTGGTAGGCGTTGTTGGCGTGGAGAGTCGACAAGACAAGGTGGCCGGTTTCGGCGAAATAGACGGCCGATTGAACCGACTCGACATCGCGCATCTCACCAACCAGGAGAACATCGGGGGCCTGCCGGACGGCGCTCTCAAGGCCTTCCTTAAAAGACTTAACGTCATGGCCGATCTCGCGCTGGCTGACGATGCACGTCTCGTGGTCCTCGTGAAGATATTCGATCGGGTCTTCGATGGTCACGATGTGGCCGGTGGCGTGGTCTTTACGAAATTTGATCATTGAGGCCAGGGTGGTCGATTTCCCCGAACCGGTGGGACCGGTACACAGAACCAGGCCCCTTTTCTGCATGCACAGTTGGGAAAGAATCTCGGGAAGACCGAGGGTGCTAAAATCAAGAATCTCGTCTTCAACGCGCCTCATCACCATGGCCACCGTACCTTTCTGGCGATAGGCGTTGACACGAAAACGTCCTACGTTCTCGATGTTGTAGACGAAGTTGGCGTCATCCCAGTTATGCTCAAACTTCTCTCGTTGGTGCTGGGGCATAATGGTAACGGCCAGATGCTCCACCATCTCAGGAGTCAAAGCAGCGCACTCAATTGGAATCAACTGACCCTCGATTCTCAGCATCGGAGTCTTACCGGCTTTTACGTAGACATCCGAGGCCTTCTCGCGAACCGACACCGTGAGTACCTGGTCGAGTAGACCCCTGATGCTCTCAATCTCTATCATGATTTTGCTCCTTGACTCAGTTTTAGTTCTTTACCCTGGCGCAGGCGCTCGATGTTGGGCCGATGTTTGTGAAAGGCCAAAGCGGCCGCCACGAAGCCGAACAACACGAAAGCCAGCGAGTGACCCTCCAGGGCCATCAAGATCGGGAGGGAGGCCATAGCCGTCAGCGACCCAACCGAAGAGTAGCGGGTGAGGGCAACCGCACCCAGCCACAACAAGAAGGCCAAGACGGCTACCCTGGGAGCCATGGCTAACACCACGCCGAACGTGGTCGCTATCCCTTTGCCGCCTTTAAATCCTCGAAATAGGGAGTAGTTGTGCCCCACGATGGCGGCCAGACCAAAAACAGCTTTGGCCACCGGCATCAAAAAGACGGGAAGAATAGCCAGATGAGCCAGCAAA
>CAYRFU010000190.1:0-8560 GCA_964423525.1 uncultured Burkholderiales bacterium
CCCAGGCGAAACCGGGCCCTAGCATTCTAATGGGAACCGCGGACCCGGTAAAGGACCCCGCCTGACTCTGTTCGGTGCTCCTCGATGGTGGCCGTTTTCCCCTCAAGCTCAAGCTTCTCTTTGAGGCTTTGGGCATTCTCTGGCACGGAAAAAGCCCCGTATTGAACCAGGGGAGCCTCCGCTTCTTGGGTGGGGTCAACCTCGACGATGCCTTCCGTGGGTTCGATCGCAGGGTCACCTTCGACGGCCACCGGGGACGGTTCTACCTCAGGGGAGAGCTCCTCAGGAGGGTCCTCCACAACGATCGGGGGAGCAGCAGGTGTTGCTTTGAGAACGGGCGGAGCGGGTACGGGGGGCTTGGAAACGGCTACCGGCTTAGGCCGTTCGGACGCCGGGACGTAGCTGGGGCCCACGAAAACTTCGTCTGCGGGGACGTAGTTGGGACCCACGAAAGTCTCCTCGGCGGGCATCGTTTTTTCTTCCACTACGACGGGGACTGATGGCTCGGGAGCAGCCCAAGCCTGAAAACCGCGTCGGGCCGTGAAGTGTCCGAACCAGCCGAAGCCAGTCAAAGCCATCCACAAGGAGAAAATGGTCAAAACCAGAGTCCGGTTGAAAAATCCTGTCGGGGTCTTCTCACGCGCCATGCTTGAGTATTCTTCAAGACACCCGCGACCATCCTGCCTTTTCTAGCGCATATCCAAGAGGGTTTGGTCGTTCTTGGGATTGATGATGGAGGCCTCGGCCTTCACCACTCGTCCCTCAGGGTTGGTCACGGTCAGCGAGTGCATCAACAGGGCCCCCGGCCCGAAAAGCATCCCCCGAAAAGCTTGACCCGCCTGGCGCCACTGCTGGGCATCGTTTAAAGCTTCCACGTGGTCGAGAGTCTTGAGCTGGAATTCCTGTCGCTCGACGCCCCCGTCGTTGAGTCTTCGCTCGAGACGGATACGGGCGTGGTCTCGTCCGATCTGTGAGTCCCGGAGAATCGTGGTTCGCCCGTTGCCCAGGGTGAAGTCGCTTTCCAGACGGGTGTCAGGTTGACGTCGATGATGCAGGTCAAACGGTTGGCCGTGACGGTTGATCAGGTGTCCGGAGTCATCCACCGTGTGGCAAAAACTTTGTCGCCCCGGCGACCCAACAGTTCCGTTTGTGGCCCTGACGAGACAAAGATATCGTCAGGAACGGAGGGGTGTCGTGATGGAAACGGCTGCCAGTCAGAACGGTCTCTCCCCTGAACACGGTGTCCTTGGGAAGCTCGAAGGACCCGTCCCCAACTCGTTTGAGATGTTGCCAATCCGAAAGCAAACCGCTGCGGGCCCTTTCAAGTCGTTTTATGGGGTGGCTAGTCTGAGTGGCGTATCTCAAAACGAAGAGTCTCCTAAGCTGGTCTTTCTATTCTGACTCTCGAGCGTTAAAGGAACGTCAAGCCGAGCAGGCCAGCAGGCTGGGGTTCACTAACCCAGGCAGGTGAAAGCGCGTCATCTGGGTCCGGGCGGGGTGGTTGCCGTGAGCCTTCTGTTGGCTCTCTTGATAACTGGTCTGACCCGCGGGGAGCTTCCTCTTCACAGTCTTGAGCTTCGCTCGCTCGATCGTTTCTTTCGCCTCCGTCACCGCCTACAAGGCCCTCTTCCTATCGACCCAAGACTGGTCTTCATTGGAGTCGACGACTCAACATTCGAAGCGGTCGGTAAGCCTCATCTGCTGTGGCTGCCCGAATACACTCGGGCCATCGCAACTCTGCTAGAGGGGGGAGCCAGTGTGGTGGGCTACGACTTTATTTTCAACCCCATCGATGTGGCCAGCACTAGCCTCGAACCCGACCATTTCCTTCTTCAGAGTCTTGATGAAGCCGACCTTGAGTTGGGCCAACTGGTGATGGCCGAACCGGTGGTCATGGCCGAGCTCCTCGACCCCGAAGGTCTCGGCAAACAGACTTTCGGACCGATGGCCTTGACCCAGACCCTGGCCTTTCGCCCTGACGCGCTGTTCGCAGTGAGAGCAGAACTTGAGCCGGTGGCGGGGCCAAACGTGGCTGCCGTCAATGTTCTCCATGACCAGGACGGTGTGACCCGCCGAGTGGCCGCCACCTTCTATCTGGAACGGGACCAGGACTGGGCAGCCGGGGCCACGCGGACCCTGGCTCTGCGGATGGTTGAGCTGGCCACCGGCGCCCCTTTCCGGTTGCGAGACGGGGAAGTCTATTGGGGAGAACTCCCCATCCCGACCGATGAGAACCTCGGCATCCGCCTCAACTACCCCGGTCCGGCGGGAGAGCGCTCGGCCTTCCGCTATCTTTCCATGTCAGAACTGTTCCAACCTGACTTTGATGCCGAGATTGTGCGAGATAAGATCTGCCTGATCGGGCCGGCCAGCGCCAGCCTTCAGGACTACAAAGCCACACCCTACGAACCCGAGACCTTCGGACCGGAAGTTCACCTGGCCCTTCTGAACACCCTGTTGACCCGCTCTTTCATCGTGGCTCCAGGCGGCCTCTGGCTGGCTTTGAATCTAACGTTGGCCTGTATGGCTGGTCTACTCGCTCTGTTTCAAACTCGAGAACGCGCCCTGCTAACGACTTCAGCACTGGTCGTCGGCTATCTGGTCATGGCGGTGGCGGCGTTTGTCAGCACCAACCTCTGGTTGCCCGTGGTATCAAGTCTGGCTTCTTTGGGAGCGGGCTGGGTCACCGGCTACACCGAACGGCTTCTGACCATCGAAAAGGAGCGCGCCCAGCTTCGCTCGACCTTCGGCCGTATGGTTAGTGAACAGGTCATGAAGCACGTGCTCGACAAATCCTTCGACCTCCAGGATGGAAGCGAGAGGGTGGTCACCGTTCTCTTCTCGGATATCAACCATTTCACGCCCACCTGTGAACGCCACACCCCTCGCGAAATCATCGCTATGCTGAGTAGCTATTTCGAACTGATGGTCGATGTGATTCTCCGCTACGACGGCTATATCAAACAGTACGTTGGCGACGAGATCATGGTGATTTTCGGGGCCCCCGACGATCAAGAAGATCACGCCGAGAAAGCCGTGCGGTGCGGAGTGGAGATGCTCGAAGTGCTCAAGGCAGCAGAAGCTAGCGCCACTGGGCCAGGCTTCTACGACATCAAAATCGGAATCAACACCGGTCCGGTGGTGGTGGGACGGGTCGGTCCTGAGAAGCGCTGGGAGTATGCGGCCGTGGGCGATGACGTCAATCTCGGGGCTCGGGTGATGTCGATCACCAAGAATCTTGACACCAAGATGCTGGTCAGCCAAAACACCTATCTAGCCTGTCGCGATGCCACTGCCGACCTCGACTGGACCTCACGCGGTGTGCAACAGTTTAAAGGCAAGACCGCCGAGATGGAGGTCTACGAAGTTAGAAGGGAAACCTGACACCCCAGTCGGAAGTCTAAGCCAAGGGAGGAAGACGTGTTGCACCGATTTTTCACTATCTTGCTATTAATTCTGGTGGCCACCCCGATGGTCTTGGCCCAGAGCCGCATCGCTCTCCTGCGAGAAAGCTCCGGCCAGGTGACGGTCGACGGCAAACCGGCCAAGAACTATCAGACCCTCACCCAGGGGGCCAAACTCAAACTCGGACCTGGCGCCACAGCCCGCATCGACTATCTCAAGACCGGCGTTCGCCACGAGGTTCAAGGGCCCACCGAAGTTTCCATCGCGGCTTCAGGGGTTGAAGGAAAAGGGGTCAGCACCTCCACCAGTAGTCGCTTGAGTCTGGTCACCGGGTCCCAAAAGCAGGGCGCCGTGAAGGCGGTTCGACCGACAGGAGAGGACGTCACCCTGGATGTCCATTGGGACGTCGAGGCCGGTCAACCACGGCCCACTTTCGAGCTAATCGAATTAAGCGCCGTCGACGAGCGGGATTTTGAGTTGGTGATCGTCGACACACCCTTCCAGGCAGATCTGGGTTCAGGCCGGGTGACCTATCAGGGTCCTCCCCTCGAAGTTGGTCGCCTTTACAAAGCCTCTATCGAAGAGGGATTCCTAAGCCATATCGTTGAGTTCCAGGTGCCCTCACCAGAGGAGGTCGTCATGCTTGAAGAATCTCAAAAAGAGCTCCGGCAGTTGGCCACCGACACCCAGGACCCCACTCCCCTTCTCTTACTGGTCAAACTGCTCAAAGAGCACGGTCTTCACTACCGAGCCTCCCAGGTGGCCGACGAGTTGATGCCCCAACTCTCCTCTCTCGATGAGGAGACCCAGGTATACTTTTTGAAGAACGCCGTCGAAGTCTATTCCTCCGCTCGCCGCTTCGGTTCCGCCAGCCGGTCCTACAAACGCTACCTCGAGCTCGACCGGTGAACACTCCGACCGGCCGCTAGCTAGTCGGGGATCGACCCCGAGTTCCCAGGTAAAATAGGAGCGACCATGCGCTTCCCATCACTCATCCGGAACTTCGACCATCACGTCAGGCACCACGGCTTGTTCCGAAATCTTGTAGAAAAGACCCACATCAGCCGCCAAAAAAGGGCAGCCCAGGCTTTCCAGGAGGCATAAAGACTTTCCGGGAGGAGACGTTGCTGCCGTTCCTGGAACCAATTGTCCACCGGTTCGTCATCCTCCGTAATCAAGTGCGAGAGGTCAGGCCTCGGGATCTCCTCAAACGGCTGGGCGGTTTCGGCCATAGTTGGCTTTTCCACGGATTCGGGAAGGCCACCTTTCCTACCCCAACTCTTAACACGGCACCGGGCCGGTGAAGCGGCCTATTGAAGAGGCTCGCCGTTGCCAGCCTTCCTGATCATTTCAGGTAGAGGGATACCGGCAGTCTGATAGGCGCCCAAGAACTCTTGGGCCGGCGCCACGGCGTCCTGCCCCAAGACCTGAGGGGTTTCCACAGCGATGTGCGCTAACAGGATAGTCTGCACCGTAGCCAAGACGCCAGCGACTTGCTGCTTGTTGGCCTGGCTCGGGTCAATTCCGTTGAGCTGCAAGAGCCCCGGCACGAGTCCGGACTGACCAATATTCTCCAATTTTGGGGTGAGGATTTGCTCGATTTGTTGTTGCTTGCCTTGGTCCTCAACCAGGGGTTGTAAGACTCTATCAAAGGCTTGAGCCTTCTGCTGGATGTTGACCATCGCCTGTTGGACGGCCTGCGGGTCGACCTCACCCGCCGCCGCCTGCCCATTGGGCTGGGGCGCCGGGGTCGGCTGAGTTGTCTGGGTCGGTGCCGGCTGGCCTGGGAGTTGAGGCGGCTGATGGTAACTGGTCGGAAAACCTTGAGGCTGACCCAGGGCCTGGTCGGCCGGAGAGGTGGTTGGTTGACCCCCGTGATGGGCCGTCGGAGGTGAGGGGATGGTCGCCCCAGTGTTCACTCCGTGAGACAGCTGCCAGAGACGCTCAATAGCATCGTCGGAGGCAATAAGATCAGCGGCCCGGGGATTGACGGGAGAGCCGGGAGCCGGCGCTCCAGGGGTGAAACCGGGCGGTCCACCAGGAACGGGGGCGCTGGCGAAAGCTGGGGGAAAGAAACCAGAATCGCCAAGCTGGCGAGTCTCTCCGAAAGCCCCGGCCGACGTGGTCATGTGATAGTCAGGGTCGATCGGGAACGGCAGGGGAACTTCTCCCTCTGGGGTTCGAACCCGGTCGGGTAGAAACTGAGCCCCGGGAGAAGTGGGGACGGTCTGGCCGTTGGGATAGGTTTGGGCCGTGTAAACGCCCTGGTCGCCCTGCACAACCGTGAAAATGTTGCCGTTGGGAAGAACCTTTTGGGCTACCCGACGGTCGGGCGACTCGACTGAGAAGTCACCGCTCTCGGAAAAGACCGTGTAGATATTTTGCTTTCCATCGCGGAACTGATAGGCCAATTCCTGGCCGCCGTCAGGTCGCCGGAAAGGCTCAACCTTGATCGGGCTGCCGGGCGAATTGGCCCCTGCAGCAAAGCCTGTGCCGTCAGGACGAACCATCACGTTTATGACGTTATTGGGAAGCATGATCTGTTGGTGCTGACCGTCGGAAGAGCGAACCAAGCCAGAGGGAGTCTTCACTTGATTCTCGACCGGGAAAGGTGTCGTTCGAGAGGGCTGGGGCCCCGGAGTCGACCCTGGTGGACTCGCCGGTTGGGCGGCCTGAGGAGGTCCTGGAGGGACGGTTGAGGCTGGTCCCGGGGGGACGGGTGGGGCCTCTTGGAAAATTGGACCGTTGCTAGCTGACGGTGGGGCAGGCCGAGGAGGCTCGGCCGGCTCCAGTCGAAGCAGCTCTTCGCCTGGAGCAAAGCCCGGGTCGTCGAGGAGGCCGCTATTTTTAATCTGTTGTTGGGGAGTTCTCCCGGGTTCCGTTTCGGGGACCAGCTGGGGTCTTTCCCGAACGTAGGTCAGAGGTCCGGTTGGGTCCTTGTCTAACGGAATCGGAAGGCCTACGGGCACCCACTCATCGCTCGGGTTCTTGAACCGGACCTGGTCTCGAGAAACCTGAAGGTCGTCTCCCGAGTAGCCGACCTCGTAGGTCTCCGGGGCTAGACTGAAGCGGCGAGTCTGGGGTTCATAAACCCTCGTTATAGGGTCGCGGTAGTCGCGATGGATTTCGACCTTCTGCTCACCAGTCGGCTCAAAGGTCTGGGAAATTCCGTTGTCAGAGTCGGTGACCTTGAAGCTCAGCTCAGTCAGGTCGACCTGGTATCTTTTGCCCTCGTGCTCAAACTTGTAGCCCGTCAAGACGGTATCATCACCGAAGCGGCCCTGGGCTTTGGGGGAGACCGGAAGCTCCTGGCCTTGGGGACCAAGAAGTTTGGCGGGATTCTTCTGGTCACCCCGGATCTGGAGCCCGTTTGGGAAGGCTACGATGATCGACTTCGGGTCTTCGAACACTTCGAGTCCGTTATTGGCCTTCCACAAAGCTTCGGGACCGGTGGGTCCAAGCTGCTCGGTGACTTGCCTCCCGCGGGAGTCCTCGCGGGTCCTGACCCCGTCTTTGACCCCGGAGGTGTCTCGAGAGAATCCGATCCAACCGTCCTCGACAGCCTGTTCTTTTTCTTTCAACGTCGGTCTTTTGACCACGCTGAAGTCGAGGTCGAGCTGGGGTTCTCGAGACGCCGCTGGGCGGGCGTGGGCAGCGGCGTCAAATCCGGCTGGATGGATCGGCATAAGTTCTCCTACTTTGAGCTTCTGTAAAGTTAGACATGGCCTTTTCAGGCGCCTTCTCTAGCCTATCGCGTTCCCCTTAAAAAAACCTTAGGGTTCCAGTTGAAAGGGGGTGTCGAAACAGAAGTGCTTCCAAAGCAGAACTTTTTCCGGTTCGGGTAGACGGTAGCCCGGAAGGGTCACCTCCCGGAGGTAGTAAATCTCGAAGCGGGCCACCTGCTCCTCGGAAGGGCGACCGGTGTTGTAAAGCCGGCACAGATATTTCCCGTAGTAGAGGCGCTGTTTCTCGTGAACGAGCTCCCACAAGTTCATCAAATACTTCCGCCAGCGCTGGTTTGGATAGGTGGTCGAAACATCCTCAGGCTTGTCCCAGACCACTGGCCCTCCGCCAAACAGGTTGAGGGTCTCACCGTTCACTTTGTGCCCTTCGACCACGAACCAGCCGTCGTCCATCAGCGGCTTGGGACTGAACATATTCCAACGCTGATCGATACGGAGCAGTTGAGCCGGCCACTGCCGGTTGGGTGGCACCGACATCCGAGGGGTGGTTCCTTCGTTGCCAAAGTTCCAGATAAAAATAAAGACCAGCAGGCACCCCAACAAGACCTCAAAGCCCGGGTGAAGACCGTAGGCCTGCTCCCGAGGCCGACCAAACGAGGGGAAGCGGTCAGCCAGCTTCTGCCAGAAGTCAGCTCCTTCTCCGAAGCGTCCGCCCAGCAGTTTATCCCAGAACCAGGAAGGCAACAGGCCCAACACTGAGGCTACCCCGATGTAGCCGAAGAGGCCCAACTTCATGGAGGTCAAGAAACCCAGGTGCAGTCCGGCTAGACCGAGCACTCCCACGGTTCTCAAAGGACCTCGCAAGACCGGAGCCAGCAACAAGAACGGTCCCAAAGCTTCAAACCACCAGACACTGTAGGTCAACCAGCGCAAGGCCTCAGGAAAGCCGAGCATCCAATGACCGAGGGGTTTGGTGAACTGATCCAGCATCAGAGCGAAGTAGGAAGCCTCGTAATCGACCACCCAAACCGGGTCAAACTTCGGGATGGCCGCAAACCAGTAGACCAGACAGATTTGCAAGACATAGCCCGCCGTCGCCAGATTCAGTTGACGCAAAGGTGTAGAACGGCACCCGGGCTGGAGGCGACTATCCACCGACCAGATCTCGCCCCAGGGCAAAAACATGGCCCAGAACAACACCATCCTGAAATAGATATCTCCGCCGTTGAGCACCAGGGGATTGCGACTGTGCAAAGAGATCAGAAAGACCCAGCAGACCACCGTCACAAGGCGGGTTCGGTAACCCACCAGTAAGGCCAATGCAAAGCCAGCGTTGAGAAAAAACAGCAGACCCTGGAAGGTGAGCGAACCGCTCATCATATGAAGCGAGAACCACTCGGGGCTCCAGTTGTGCTCGAGCAGAGCAGTTCGGGGGAGAACCCCGAAATCGGTGTAGTGGGCTCTAAGGTCTC
>CAYRFU010000190.1:8570-14287 GCA_964423525.1 uncultured Burkholderiales bacterium
AAGTCGAGCAGGATGAGAGCCCCGTAAAGAATCCGTAACAGGGCTAGCGAGCGGAGGTCCACGCCGAAGGCATCGCCGGGGCGCTCCTCTGAGACGGGTCGACTCATTCGCCGATAATTTTGACCAGGGCCCTCTTGCGCCGGCGGCCGTCGAACTCGGCGTAGTAGATCTGCTCCCAGGGGCCGAAATCGAGTTGCCCCTCAGTCACGGCCACCACCACCTCGCGCCCCATGATCTGCCGCTTGAGATGGGCGTCCCCATTGTCTTCGCCGGTTCGGTTGTGGCGGTATTGGCTGGTCGGCTCGTGAGGGGCCAGTCGCTCAAGCCAGTCATCGTAGTCTTGGATGAGCCCCGATTCAGCGTCGTTGATGTAGACGCTAGCGGTGATGTGCATGGCGTTGACCAGACACAAGCCCTCCTGAATTCCGCTCTCGGTGAGACATTTCTCGACCCGGGTCGTAATGTTGATATAGTCGCGTCTGTTGGGTGTCTCAAACCAGAGATACTCGCGATACGATTTCATAGCCGGCAGAACTACTGAGCCCTGCCCTCGTTTCCCTGCCATCCTCCTGAGAGGATATTTTACAATCTGTTTACAGCCTGGGTGAAATAGGTCACATCAAGATGGCTCCAAGAAGAGTAGGATGAGGGCCCTGGACTTGGACAAAGAGACCGAAGAGTGGTGGTGAACTCAGCCGTCTGGTATCGGTGCGGCAGGTCCACCTTCCGACGAAGTCGTTGTCTTGATGTCTCTCCTACCGGGCTTAGGCTCGAGACGGACGGCCCCCTCGAAGCTCAGGTGGAACTCACCTTGAAGGTGGGAGGGCGCCATCTTTGCTGCCCAGCCCAAACCGTCTGGTCGGGCTCGAACCAGGCCGGCCTGAGCTTGAGTCCCTCCCCCACCGCTCAGCGCCTGTTGGGACGATGGCATCACCAGATCGAAGCCTGCTCAAGATAGAGGGCCCGGCCGCTCCCAACCGAAAAGAACAGGTATGTTCAATCCTGGTGTGCCGGAACCCCAATTTTTCAATTTATTGGTCCCGCATGTTCCTCTCACCCCTGCTCTGCGGGCCTGCCCCACCTGTGGTCTCACCTATAAGCACCTTCAGGGGAGTTCCGTGGTCGGCTGCTCCAACTGCTACGATCATTTTCGCGAGCCGCTGAGTCTGCTGATTCGCCGTATCCACGGGTCGGCTAATCATAGCGGGAAAGTTCCCACCCAGGCCGTCGAGCAGATCCGAGAGCAGATCCGCTCCATTCGAGAAAAGATGAAAGAAGCCGTCAGCGAAGAGCGGTTTGAGGAAGCCGCCATCTTGCGTGACCAGATCCACGCTTTACGAAGAGATATCGGTGATTCAACCGCTTGACCGGCTAGAATGGCTGAGCGGGGAAGGTCCCGAAGACCAGGTTGTCTTCTCGACCCGGGTGCGACTCGCTCGAAACCTGGCTCCTCACCCCTTCCCTACCGCTCGTAATGTCGACTCTCTCCAACAGGTGGCCGATCAGGTGGGCCCGGTATTGGAAGCGTCGGCCAAGCTTCCTTACCGATCGGTGACGGACCTTAATTCTCTCGACAAAGCCTTGCTCCGGGAACGTCACTTGATCAGTCCAGCCTTCTGTGAAACTCAGCTACCGGCTGGGCTGGGTCTGGCCGAGTCGGGCGCCATCAGCATCATGGTCAACGAAGAGGACCATCTTCGCATCCAGTTGATGGGGCCTGGTCTCCGCCTTTACGAAGTTTGGAGCGACGCCGACGAACTCGACCGTCTGCTCGACCAAGAGTTGAGCTTCGCCTTTGACCCCCAATTTGGTTTTCTCACTTCGTGCGTGAGTAATGTGGGAACGGGACTTAGGGCCTCGGCTATGCTTCATCTCCCTGGTCTGGCCTGGTTCAACGCCCTGGACCAGATCGTCGCCCAGGTGAGTCAAGTCGGCTTGACCCTTCGCGGCACCTTCGGCGAAGGCACTCGGCCCGAAGGGAACCTGGTTCAAATCTCCAACCAGCTCACCCTGGGTCCGCGCGAGACCGACATCATCGCCAAGGTCAACGGCGTCGCTCAACACCTGGTGCAGTCGGAACTCTCGGCCCGCGCTCAGCTGCTAGCCCAGTATCGGGCTCAGGTGGAAGACCGGGTCTGGCGATGCTATGGGCTTTTAAAGAACGCTCGAATGATGGAATCCGCCGAAGCCCTGGCCCACCTTTCGATGGTCCGGTTGGGTCACGACCTGGAGCTGCTTCCACCCCTCGAGCCAAGCGTCTTGAAACGCCTCCTGGTGCGGATCCGACCGGCCAATCTCCAGTTCGAGACGGAAAGAGAACTAGGGGCTGTTGAACGAGACCAGGTGCGGGCCGGGCTCTTGCGCCAGAGTATGACCTCCCTGTCGACTTGAGAGAAGCTGACGATAAAAAAGCCATCCGATACGGCCTGGCCGCGGTGGCCCTGTGGTCGACAGTGGCCACTGCCTTCAAGCTCGCTCTGTCTCATTTGACTCCGTTGCAGCTGGTGTGGCTAGCCACCCTGGTTTCCTGGCTCTTTCTGAGCGCCTTACTGCTCAGGCAAGGACCGGTTGCTGAATTCCGCAGCGGTTGGACCAGAGCGGCCTGGGCCGGACTGGTGAATCCGTTGGCCTACTATCTCATTCTCTTCCAAGCCTACGACCGTTTACCCGGCCAGGAAGCCATGGCCCTCAACTACACCTGGGCACTGACCATGGCTTTGCTGGCCGTTCCTCTGCTCGGCCATTCTCTGACCAGAATCGACCTCGGGGCGGGCCTGGTCGCCTACCTGGGAGTCTGGACCATCGCCACCCGCGGCCGGGTGACCGATGTCGAATTCGCCGATCCGATGGGGGTCGCGCTAGCCCTCCTGTCCACCATTCTTTGGGCCCTTTACTGGCTCTTTTCGGCTCGCGACCCGCGTCCGCCCCTGGTGGCTCAGTGGCAGAACTTCAGCCTGGCTTTACCGCTACTCAGTCTGGCGGTGTGGTGGAATTCGGGCCTGACTTGGCCGGGCTGGACGGGACTGTTGGCGGGCCTTTATGTGGGTCTCTGCGAAATGGGTATCGCCTTCGTTTTTTGGCAAACCGCCATGCAATCGGTCTCGCGCGCGGCCCGAGTGTCCAATCTGATCTTCCTCTCCCCTCCGGTCTCTCTGGTGCTCCTTTATCTGGTGGTGGGCGAGGAACTGCTCGCCTCGACTCTGGTGGGGTTAGTCTTGATCCTTTCTGGTCTGGGGGTGCAGAGTCGCTTCAGTCGGCCCTCCTGAGGAGGTGGAGAGAAATTCAGGCAGGGTGAAGGGGGAAAACCCGGCTGGGCCCGAAAGAAGCGACACCGTAGGCGGGGCACCCCGCCAAAACACAACACAGGAGGAACATCGATGTGGGAACCATTTACTGAGCGAGCGCGCCGGTCTATCGTGCTGGCGCAAGAAGAGGCTCAGAGACTTGGTAATAACTACATCGGGACGGAGCATCTCCTCCTGGGGATCATCTCCGAAGGGGAAAGTGTTGCCGCCAAGGTCCTCGAGAATCTCGGAGTCAACCTCCAGAAGGTTCGGGGCGAGGTCGAGGCCATCGTTGGCAAAGGCAGCCAGACCACCCAGCAAGAGATGGTATTTACTCCTCGCGCGAAAAGAGTCATCGAGTTAGCCTTCGAAGAAGCGCGCGCCCTCGCCCACAACTACATCGGCACCGAGCATCTGCTGCTCGGTCTGGTGCGTGAAGGTGAAGGCGTCGCCGCCAGAGTTCTTTCCAATCTGGGAGTCGACCCCTCGAAGATCCGTTCCGAGATCACCAAACTTTTGGGAGTCGAAACCTCAGTCGCTCCTCAAAAAGAGCGCACTAAGACCCCAACCCTTGACAGCTACGGTCGCGATCTGACCGACCTGGCTCGAGAGAACAAACTCGATCCGGTGATCGGTCGCAACACCGAGATCGAACGAGTCATTCAGGTTCTGTCCCGACGGACCAAGAACAATCCAGCCCTGATCGGCGAGCCCGGAGTGGGTAAAACCGCCATCGTCGAAGGGCTAGCCCAAAGAATTCTCAAGAGCGAAGTGCCCGAGCTGCTGCGAGATAAGCGAGTGATCTCGCTGGACCTGGCCGGGTTGGTAGCGGGCACGAAGTATCGCGGTGAGTTCGAGGAGCGTCTCAAGCGAGTGATGGAAGAGATCCGTCAGGCCGCCGGCGAGATCGTCTTGTTTGTCGACGAGCTTCACACCATCGTGGGCGCGGGTGCCGCCGAAGGTGCCATCGACGCTTCTAACATCCTCAAGCCGGCTCTGGCTCGGGGCGAGTTACAGTGCGTCGGGGCGACCACCCTAGACGAATACCGCAAGTATATCGAGAAAGACTCGGCTTTGGAACGACGTTTCCAGCCGATTCAAGTCGGCGAGCCGACTGTCGAGGAAGCGATCGAGATTCTCAAAGGTCTGCGCGACCGCTACGAGGCTCACCACAAAGTCCAAATCACCGACGACGCTTTAGTGGCTTCGGTGCGCTTGGCCGACCGCTACATTTCGGACCGATTCTTGCCTGACAAAGCTATCGACGTGATGGACGAGGCCGCCAGCCGAGTCCGCCTCCAGGCCACCCTGCCGCCGCCCGAGCTTCGCGATGTCGAAGCCGAACTCCGCAAAATCCGGGGCGAGAAAGAGGCGGTCATCAAGGCCCAGGAATATGAGAAAGCAGCCAAGCTTCGTGAGAAGGAAGAGGAAGTCCGCAAACGACGCGAGGACCTCGAAAAAGAATGGAGCGAGAAAAAGTCGAACCTTCGTAACCGCGGCAACAAGGTGACCGAAGAAGATATCGCCCATATCGTCTCCACCTGGACCAAGATCCCGGTCCAGAAGCTCGCCGAAGAAGAGACCACCAAGTTGCTCGGCATGGAAAACACCCTGCGAGAGCGCGTAATCGGCCAAGAAGAACCGATCAAAGTGCTCACCCGCGCTATCCGGAGGGCTCGAGCCGGGCTGAAAGACCCTAAACGTCCTATCGGCTCACTCCTGTTCCTGGGGCCCACCGGGGTCGGTAAAACCGAGCTGGCCCGAGCTTTGGCTGAGTTCTTGTTCGACGACGAAGATTCGATGGTCCGCATCGACATGTCCGAGTATATGGAGAAGTTCGCCGTCTCTCGACTGGTCGGAGCTCCTCCCGGCTACGTCGGTTTCGAGGAAGGCGGCCAGCTGACGGAGGCCGTTCGGCGCAAGCCCTACTCGGTGGTCCTACTCGACGAAATCGAGAAGGCCCATCCCGATGTCTTCAATATGCTGCTTCAGGTTCTAGAGGACGGTCGCCTAACCGATTCCCATGGAAGGAAGGTCGACTTTAAAAACTCGGTCCTGATTATGACCAGTAACATCGGCCTTTCCCAACTGGCCGAAAGTGGAAAAATCGGTTTCCGCCAAACGGATGACGGTCTGTCCAAAGACAAGAAGTACGACCGCATGAAGAAAAAGGTGCTCGAGGAAGTCAAAAAGGTCTTCAAGCCCGAGTTCATCAACCGTCTCGACGAAATCATCGTCTTCCAGTCCCTCGATATGGACGAAATGACCCAGATCGTGGACTTGATGATCAAGCGAGTGGCACGAGAGGTCGAGTCTCAGGGCCGCCACCTCGACACCACTAAGGAAGCTCGCGTGAAGCTGGCCGAAGAGGGGTTTGACCCCCAGTATGGGGCTCGCCCCCTGCGTCGGGCCATCCAACGCTTGGTGGAAGAC
>CAYRFU010000191.1:0-14258 GCA_964423525.1 uncultured Burkholderiales bacterium
CAGTCGGATCGTTCTACAGCTGCTAGCCAGTCTTCTGTTTGCCCTCTTTGCCCGTCAGGTCTTGCAACAGCCTGAGAGCAGCGAACAGAGGGCCTCTCTTTATCTGGCCGTGGTGGCTTCGGTGGCGGCCGCGGGCGGGGCTCTGGGAAGCGTACCCTGGTGTGCCCCCCTGACTGCCATCCTGGCGGGACTGGCCCTGGTGGAAGCGGGCCTCCGCTTCTCGTGGGTTGGCCTGCTCCGCTATCCTGGCGTCGTTCTGGCCGCCGTCGCTGGAGTGAGATTGCTGGTCGACTCCCGCACCGACTTTCCGATCCTGGTGGTGGGCCTAGCCTGCGCCCTGGTGTTGGCGGTTTGGACCGCGCGTCTGGACAGATGGCACTGGTCGGCTTCGCTCGGTTCGGCCGGCCTGGCAGTGGCTCTTCTGGCCAAGCTCAGTCTGGTGATGACCTCCTGGGATTACGCCTTAATTCCGGTCGCTCTCGCCCTGATCGCCTGGTTGGGCGCTTTGTTGCTCGAGCAAAGACCGGCCTTGAAGCCTTTGACGTTGGCCCTGGCGGGCGCTGCGGCGGGCCTGTCCGTAGTGCTGGCCCTGGCGGGTCAGTTCCAGCTCGGCTCCGCTAGCGCTGTGATGGTGGTGCTGGCCCAGGCGGCCTGGAAGAAGAAGGAGCCCCTCTGGGCCGGGGCGGCTGCGGCTGCCTCCCCGGTGGCCATCAGTTTCGACTGGGCCCTCGGGCTGGGGATGCTGGCTTTTGGCTGTCTTCTGGTCAGTCATCACTGCCCCGAGTTGGAAGAGCTGAGCCACCTCTCGCCGATGCTTCTAGGCCTGGCGGCGGTATCGGGCAGCCAGCCCTGGCCTCTGGTGGTTTTAGCCAGCCTGGCCGCTGGACTGACCTTTCCCCATCTGCGCTGTCGCTACAGCGCTCTAGCGGCCGCCGGTCTAACGGTGTTCGAACTGCCTGAAAGCGCTGCCGTCGTGGGCCTGGTTTGGGTCGTTCTGGCCCAGCGTTGGTCCGTTTTTGACATCAGGTGGGGGGAAGGGATTTTGATGGTCACGGCGGGCTATTGCCTTGTCTTCTCCTCCAGTTTGTTGGCCACGTCTCTGGTGTTGACATGTCTGTTAGCAAGTTCTTTTGCCAAGCCAGGACAACCGGTGGCGGTGGCTTCCCTGTTGCTAGCTTTGAAGGCAGCCTTCTTGGTCTCGGCGAGCTCAGCATCAACGGCGCTCTGGGTCGCTTTGGGACTAGCTCTTTTGAGTCGAGGCCAGAGGCTGGCCCACCCTGTGCTGGCTCTGGCCTTCATGAAGTCGGTCGTGTTGGACGCCAATTTTGTGCTGACTGGGAACCAGCTCGAATTGGCCCTGGTGGGTCAGTGGACTGGGGCTGAGGTGGCTGCTACCGGGATGGTGACCGTCGGCTTATGGTGGGCTACCCGGTGGTGTCAGGAGGTTCCCGACGAGCTCAATCTTTATCGACTGTTGGCTCAAATGGCCTTCGCCTTTCACGCCACTCTGGCTCTCTACCAGCTCTTTGGCATTCTGGATCCGTTTCAGATTTTGCTGTCTCTGTTCTGGTGCTTAACCTCCTTCTTCTTCATCGCTTTCGGGGTCTTTCGTGAAGTGCGCGTCTCGCGTCTTTTTGGCCTGGTGACCCTGGTTGGCTCGGTGGTCAAGATCTGTGCCGTCGATATCTGGGTGCTACAAGCCTACAACGTGGTGGGAACGCTCTGCATCATGGGAGCTATCTTGATGGTGGTGTCGTTCCTCTACCAATCCCATTCCGATCATCTCGTCCACCAACTTGAGGAGGTGCCCGCCCTATGAAAGTCGGTCGTTATCACTCCAGCGGAACGTTTACCATCCATCCCGAGAAAGCTTTGGAGCGTCTAGATTCCTTTCGCCTAGCTCAAGCCGACCTGGTGGCCCTCAAGCTGGTTCAGGCGGCCGTGGCTCTGGGGGCTCAACAGGTGAGGTTCGGGGCTAACTCCTTCGGATTCACGGTAGAGTGGGACGGGAAAGGGGTGTCACCCCGGGACCTTCCTGACCTCTTGTTGTGGCTGGTCGACCCGGCCCGCCGGGATTCTGGCTTGACCCATCTGGCTTTGGGCGTGGCCTCGGCCACGGCCGTGCCAGGGCGCCAGGTATGGCTTGAAAGTCACGGTCTTCGGCGCAGCTTTCGACAAGGTCAAGACCAGGTGGTCGAGTGCCGCCCCAAGCCGACCCATCGTTTCGGCGTCCGTTACGGGCCCGAAGAGGCCTTCCGTGCCCTGTTGGGCACCGATGTGAGGTCTTGGTTTGGGTCCGGTCCGGGTTGTTCGTTGGGCCGGCTGGTGTGGGAACGGTGCGCCTTGGCTCCCATTCCGGTCTGGGTCAACGGCCTCAAAGTGAATCGGTGGGTGGTGGGTCACCACCGGACAGACCATCGCGACCATCACCTGAAAGAGTGGTATGTGGGGGAAGGTCGAATCCCAGCCCCCGTTCCACTCACGCTTCGGGACCGCCCCGTTTGCCACCAGAACGATTGAAGGGGGAAGGTCCGATCTGGTGCCGAGCGGTCATTGCAAAGCCCCGAGGCCCTGGGAAACTGGTAGTGGTCCACGACGGAGTGTGTCTGGAAAGTCCCGGTAAGCAGTTGCCTCTCGTGGTGGTGGCCGACAGTCGGGGCTTCGGGGTTGACTTTAGCGGCTTGAGGCTGGTGGACGACGAACAGACGTGCCTTGAGTTAGGCGAGCTCTTATCTGTTGGCGTAGAGACCGATTCGAGACCTTGCTGGGATGGGCCAGATTGACAACCTGGCCCCCCACGTAAATCGACGCAGCCGCCAGCAAAGGAGCGGCGAAGCCCGCCAAAATCCAGCCGCCTCCATCATACATACGACTGAAGCAGTAGACTATCCAGACCAGCGAGAGGAGTGCGGCCAGACATCCCACACCGGTTCGGATGTGAGAGTCGACCGCCACCGGCTCTCGGGTCGCGTCGAGACTTTGAAGCGCCCCCAAGCCCAGTTTTCTGAGCTGTTCGAGATCGGGTCGGAGAGCCTCGACAGCCTGACGAAACGAGTCGTTCTCGAGCACCTGAAAGCCAGTCAAATCGGTCTTCAGATGGTCGACTTGGAGTATGGCCTGGACCCCGGCCACAGGGGAGGCCACCCGCTTGGTGTCGACCCATACCCCGCCCTGGAGTAGGTGTAGCTCGGCCTCCTCTGCGAGGCTGGCTCTCAGCAAAAGCCATCGGTCGCTTTGACCATCGGCCTGGTCGGCGCGTGTGATCAGGATGTCCTCTCGCCGATAGAGCTGAACCTGTCCCGCTTCCAGTCGGGTTAAAGGTGGCAGGTTGAGCGGGCGTCCACCGTGAGACTTGGGTCGTAACTCGGCCAGCACAAAGTGGCCCTCTAGATGAGGGCTAAAGCCCCGGGTGGAATGGGCCGGGAGGGGCTCGTCGAGCTTCAGGGGTCGATGGTTCAGCAGAAGGGGCACAGGCAGATATCGGCATCGGGTGAGGAGAGCTTTGCGTTCGTGGCCCAGGTCCCGCTTGTCGGAAGGCAGCCTCAGCTCAAGCCTGGGGTAGTCGGTATGGTCGGCTTCACTATGGTTGAACGACTCGGCTGTTACCGTCAGCATTCGGGCGCCAACCTGAAGACTGGCTTCGCCCCCCATCGCCAGGGCCGCGTTGAGGGCCGTGACCAGACACCCCGTAGGCGAAAAGCTGGGCTCGCCGAGAGGGTTGCAAAGCCCTTCCGAAATGTGATCCACCAGGCACTCTTGGGTCTGCCAGCCAGGCTACATCAGAACCACACGAGTACTCAGTTCGACCTCGAGCCGTTCGCATTGGGCCAGCACCCCCGCCTGGACCAGCTTCAGCAGGTAGTCGGTGGGGCGAGTGAGTTGAAAAAGGGCCAGCTTTTGCCTCGCCTTGGCAAAGTCGACGGTGAATTTTCCGCTGGAGTCGACCCGCTGCCCCTCAATCTGCCGGTGAAGATAGGCGTTAAGTTCACTCATCACTCTCTCCTTCGACAATCCTGAGGGCGGGCCTGGCTTACAGAACCTCGCGAGCGTAGAAATCGAGAAAACCGGCCTGGTCGGGTCCGATCTGATGGACCGCGACTCGGTCGAAGCCGGCTTCCAGCAGGCGGTCGATGGCCTGACGATGGTCTTTGGGGTCGGGGCCGCAGACCACAGCTGCCGCTAAGTCTTGTTCGCTGATCGTGGCACAGGCGGTCTCAAATTCCGAAGGGGTGGTCAACTCCGCGAAGCGGGTGCCTTCCAGACACATTTCGGGCCAGTAGCTTCGGGCCGTGGCGGCAGCTTCTTTTCGAGTTGAGGCCCAGCAGACCGACAGCTGAGCCCAGCGAGGCTTGGAGGACCCGAACGCCTCGAGCACCACGGGGTCGGGTCCCAAAGCGATCAGACCATCGGCCACCTGACTGGCTTGGGCGGCGGCGCGGGGACCACTGGCCGCCATCATTAAGGCCGGACGGGAAGAAGGGAGGTCGTAGAGACGAGCTCGGTGCAGCCGAAAGTAATCTCCCTCAAAGTCGACTTCTCGACCTGACCACAGCTTTCTGATGATGGCGATCGCCTCCGACAGCATGGCCAGCCGGGTGGGGAAATCAGGCCAGCCGTGACCGACCACATGCTCGTTCAGGTTCTCGCCGGTCCCTACTCCGAGAAAGAATCCGCCTCGAGCCAGACAGGCGGTAGTGGCCGCCGCTTGGGCTACGGCAGCCGGGTGAAGGCGAAAAAGGGGGCAGGTTACGGCTGTCCCCAGTTCCATCTCGACGCGCTGACTGAGAGCTCCCAGCAGCGACCATACGAAAGGGCTGTGTCCCTGGTTGGAATTCCAGGGGTGAAAATGGTCCGAGACAAAGGCGAATCGAAACCCTGCTTGCTCGGCCCTAGCTGCGTTCGCGACCAGGTCGCCAGGCGAGTGTTCTTCCCCGCACAGGACGTAGCCGATCACAAACTGGCGCGGAAATGGGCCAGCAGGTCCATCGTCGAGACTAACCCCACCAGCTTGCTCTGTCGCGTCACCACCACCCGGTGGATGCCGTTGTCGAGCATCAGGTCCATCACCTCCGTTAGGTTGGTATCTTCGGTGGCGTAAAACACGAAGGGGGTCATGATTTCCTCGACGGTGACATCTTCGGCCAGGTCGCTTTCGTCGATCTGCTCCAGCAGCAGGGTTTTGTAAAAGGCGTGTTTTTGGGCGGGCAGCTGGCTGACCATGGCGCCGATGTCAGAATACGACACGACCCCCAACAGCTCTCCGTCGCGGGCCACCACCGGAAAGCCTGACACGCCGTGTTTTTGCATGCGTTGAGCTAGCTCGGTGACAGGCATTTCGGGGCTTACAGTTAAGACATCGGTCTGCATGAGATCGGCTATGGTGATCATCTTACGTTCTCTCTTGGGACGGTCATCAAGCCGTTCTTCAGGTTCCAGGTCTCTTCCTGGCTTGGCCGCCTGGGCCCGAGCCGTGGCTCTGGGGCCCAGGGGTCGACCTGGGTCAACATAGGCGTTAGGATGCACGTGAGGAGAATACATTGAGGGCCCCCTGTTTCTGCTCCACCACTTTCTGGAGCTCGGTTTGGAATCGGCGAAGAGGAGTGTTCAGTCGGTTCTGGTCGAGCCAATCCAGCACTTGTCTGCAATTGGTGTGGTTGACGTAGTTGGCTGTCAGGGCAATGCCGGGCTGGGAGTGACGGGTTTGATGCCACCAGCCTGAGGGGGTGAAGATCAGTTCTCCTGGCCTGACCACCGTTCGCCAGGCCCGCTCGGGTAGGAAGTTCGGATATCTTACAGGGTCGGGCCGGAAAGCGTCGACTTCGCCGTAATAGAGGTTCTCGCTCTCTTCAGGCCCGAAGAAGAGCCACTCTTTGGTGCCGCTCAGCTGGACGTTCCAGGCGGAGGTCATGGCCAGATCCTGGTGGAGATGAAACCCGGCGCTGGCCGGTCCCATAAAGAGCCACAGCAGATCGAAGCGGCACTCGGCTGGCATATCCTGGAGCCAATCGTCGGCGAATAAGCCCGGGATGGTGAAGTCTTGCAACAGTTCGGGGGCTTCCTGCCGAAAACTCCAACTAGCCAGGTAAAGGCCCCTGGCGTCGGGATTCCTAAGATAGGCGACATAGTCGGCCAAGCTCATTTCGACTGGCTCTTCCCCGTTCAGAGTCGGGGTCAGCTCGACCCAGAGTTGGCCGCACCTTTCGGCTAGTCGCTCAGGGGTCCAGTCGCGGGCCGGCCAATCGTCGGTCAATCCTGTCAGCACGACCGGCCTTCCGGGTCCAGCAAATCGCTCCTCGAACTCTTGTTGGTCAGGTCGATGAAGACGCTCGATTTCCATCTCTCTTGGTTCGCCATCACCCTTCTCTGTTCCGCTCAGGCTCATTTGTTGCAAACCTGTCACATTTTGTTTACATAGACTTTTTCTGGAAGTTCCTCTGAGACGGCTTTATTTGTTGGATTCGGATGGATTTGATGACGTTGAGGGTGTCTTGAGAATGTAACATTTGCCCCCATAGACGCCTCGTTCTACTGAGGTATAAAAGAATCAGACCACCAGAAGGAGAGACAAATGTCTCAAACGCTCATCGAAACCAATCGCCGGGAGGCTACCCGTTACGCCAAGCGAGGCCGCATTTCCCACCGGGGAAGATCCACACCCACCATCGATCTTTCTCAGACGGGAGCCAGAGCCATCCTCCACGGAAATGTGAACCTGGGTCAGGAACTCGACCTCCAGGTGACCCTCGAGACGGTCGTTTTTGATCTGCGCGGGGAGGTCGTTTGGCGGGAGCCGTTCGGCCATCGCTCTCAGGTTGTCGGCCTCCGCTTTAAGAATGGGCGCGAGGAACTCGATATGTTGGGATGGTGGGTCGAGAACGTGGCTGAAACAAATCGTTAGCAAGTTGGTAACTTGATTGTTACATCGCTGGCGGCTCCAACTGAGTCTCTGGAAAGGCTCCGTGAGAGAAGAATAGACTTATGGCGATAGCTCCTATACTCAATCCGACGACTGGCCCTTTGGCCTCCACCCCGGCGGCCCAAGTGGCTGTTGCAACCGAAGCTGCAGCTCTTGACCAAGCGAACCCAGCTGAGATGATGATGGCCCTGATCACCAATCTCTTTTCGCGCACTGAGCTTGAGAGCGCTCTAACCCAGTTCGCCGGAGTCTCCGCTGCGAGCGCCCCCGTGACACCGGTGGCGGGCTCTATCGGAGCCGGTCTCACCTTCCCAGGTTTAGGAGGGGGTGTGAACCACCCAGGATTTGACGTGGGGGGAGCCGGCTTTCCGGGGGTCGGCACCTTCGCTGGCTTTGACGCGGTCAATCCGATCACCGTTGGTCAGTTCGATGCTGGCTTTGATCCGATCACCTTCGCCCGCTTCCAAGGCTAATCTCCGTCGATAGCGAAGCGGTGGTGGTGAGAGCCCTCGACTCGCCCCTCAGCCAAGCCCAACTCGACTTCGCCCCGCGTCTTCGCGACGCTCTCCAGACTCACGACTACACCGAAGAGAAGTTTCGTCAGGCCCTGGGCCTCCGAGATGTATGCTTGGCGAAACTGGGGGAGATTCCCGGTTTTGCCTGGCGATTGCAGCAAGATCCCAGCCCAATCACCCAGCTAGCCTGTCTGTGGCACGGCCGCCAATGTTTGGAGCGGCCTCAGGTCGAACAGCTGCTTTCTCGCGAAGTGACCGACTTTTGCGTCGAACTGGGCCTGCTGCGCCAGCGGGGGACGTCGCTCAGGGCCAGGGTGGATATCTACCCCGTCAGAGAGGCCTTCATCGTCACCGACCCTGCTCTTCTAGAGCACGGTTGTAGTCCGGGGCACGTTTACCAGCTAGGAAGCGACAGTTACTTTTTGGCCCGAATGACCCCCAGAAACGGGGTGGATGGCACCCTCGATCTTTGCACTGGTTCGGGAGTGCACGGAGTGCTGGCCTCGTTTCACAGTAACGCGGCCTTAGGTGTCGACCTCAACCCCAGAGCCTTAACCTACGCCCGCTTTAATGGAGCCCTTAACCAAAAGAGCCCGGTTTTTCGGGTGCAAGAGAGTGATCTTTACAGTCAGCTAGACCCAGGCCTCACCTTTGATCTGATCACAGCTAACCCGCCCTTTGTGCCCACGCCGGACGCAGGGATGGACATCCATCGCACGGGCGGAGAGACCGGGGAGGAACTCTCGTCTCGAATCGTCGGAGGACTGGCCGAGAGACTGAGGCCGGGGGGTCTTTTTGCCATGGTCCTCGACTATCCCGTCTTCCGGGACTCAACCTATCTCGAGAGGCTTCGGCAGTGGGCTGGCCCAGGCCGATGGGGCGTGGCTGTTCTCGACCTGGCTCGATTTCCAGCCAACGACTACATCGCCAAACATATCGACTTCAGCCTGCCCTGGCCCGATTACTGTCGCAGTTACGCCTCTTATCTCGAGTCGTACTCCAGGCTCGGGCTGGAAGAGGTTCGCGCCGGTCTGGTCTATCTCAAGAAGCTTGAGGAACCTCAGCAGGCTTGGGACTTGAATGTCGGATTCCCTAGCGACCCGGTCGACTCGTGCTCTTTGATCGGTGAGTGGCTCGAAAGCTTAACTCGAGGCTATGACCCAGGATGGCCCGAGCCGGAGATGCGACCGCAGTTGGCGGAGGACGTGAATCTCTACCTCGACCACCGGGAAACCCACGGTTTTCTGGCTCGAGAGGTTGGCTGGCCGAAGCTTTGTCGGCTGTCTCAGGAGGAGGCCAAAATGGCCCGCGCTTGCGACGGCTCGCTGACAGCTGACGAGCTCAAAGAGAAATTCGGTCCGGAGACGTATCGGAGCACTTTAAATCGTTTAGGAGAGTTCGCCGGGTTGCGATGAGATGGTTGCTAGTTTTCTTGCTAATAGGACCGGTTGTGGCCGACCCTTATAAAGAGTCGATCGAGGTCTGGCATCAAGACCGAGTGGAAAGACTCACCCGTCCCGATGGCTGGCTGAGCCTGGTCGGGCTCCACTGGCTTGACCAGAGCGAGAACCGGGTCGACGGTCTGGGCCGGATGATGTTGAAAGGCGAGACGGTCGAGGTACAGCATCAGGGAGAAACGGCCACCGTCGACCTGAACGAAAAGGAAGGGACCACTGTCTTTCGCCAGGGCAGCCTGAGCTGGTATTTCATCCGCCGCAACGGGCGGGTGGGGATTCGCGTCAAGGACAGCCAAAGCCCGGTTCTGCTTGAGTTCAAGGGACTAAAACGTTTTCCCGTGGACCGTCATTGGCGTTTCACGGCTAAGCTCAGGCCCGATCAAAAGGCTGTCACCGTGGGCAACGTTCAGGGCTGGTCGGAGCAGGAAACTTCACCGGGTTGTGCGGTCTTCGAGTATCAAAGCCAGGAGTATGCTCTCAAATTGATCGGCCAGCCGGAGGACCGCCACTATTTTCTCGTCTTTCGAGACCAGACCAACGGCCACCAATCCTATTCGGGAGGTCGGTTTCTCTACCTCGCCAAAAACGACGACGGAACCCTGGACCTCGACTTTAACCGAGCCTACAATCCGCCCTGTTCCTTCACCGAGTATGCCACCTGCCCGATGCCTCCTTTGGAGAACCAGCTACCTTTTTCGGTGACGGCCGGCGAGAAAGCCTATCATGCTCGATAAGAAATCAGTTTTTCTCCTGGATGGCTTGGGTGCGGTTACGAGCTGCTTGTGTCTTGGGCTCCTGCTTCCGGCTTTGCAAGAGCATATCGGGATGCCGCTCCCGGTGTTGCACGGTTTGGCCTCGCTCGCCGCTCTCTTCGCCATCTACTCATTGAGCTGCTATCGGTTTGCAGACCACGATCAGCCGAGGTGGCTCACCATCATCATCGGGTTAAACCTCGCCTACTGCCTTCTTTCCCTGGTTTTGATGGTGAAGTTCGCCTCTCTCTTGACGGTGTGGGGATTCGCCTATTTCCTCGGGGAGAAGCTGGTCGTTTTGGGGATCGTTAGCCTGGAGTGGCGAGTTCTTAAGAGCCTATAGGAGCGAGGTGATCAGGTCCGAGAACTTCTTCTCGTGGTTGATCTTGGGCTTGAGCGAACAAAAGCGCGGGTCAGAGGCCAGGGTCCGTCGCAAGGCTTTCAGGTCGAAGCAGGGCTCGAAGCGGAATCCCGTCAGGTAGCCGGTCTCTTTGTGGGGGGTTGACCATCGGGCTGTGGCCCGGAGGCCGAAAAAATGGCCGGCCATTTTGATGGTGAGGTTACAGAATGTGCCCGGCTGTAGAGGCTCGCTTGTGTAGATAGCCGCTCCGCCGAGACTGATGTCTCGCACCCGGTCGGGGCTGGAAAAGACTTTGTCTTCTTGACGTCGGACGCGACCGGTGGCTCGTTTCCACACTCGAACGTCACCGCGACGCTCACCTCGAGAGGCAGCGTGCCTGGCAATCTTTTGAGTGAGCGCGACCATACACACACCATATCAGTGAGTCTATGCCGGGCTGTTTCGAAATATCGGGATCTTGTTAATAAGATGTGAATGAGATGTAAACTTTCTGTTACTTTCGCCAGTCTGCCAACAAACTCCGGACAATCTGATAGCCTCGATGACCCCAGATCGGATGCTCCTCCAGGGCCGCCGAGTCGGCTAATCGATGGGCCTGTTCTACCGAGGAGGTTTGCTCTCGGTCGGCCTGGGTGAGGACTCTCAAAGTCGTTCGGTAGATGCCCTGCTCCCAGTCTTTACCGAGATGCCTTTCGATGGCCGGATCGGGATCGAGCAGACCATACTGCTCGTCGGCACAATTGACGATTCCCATCCGGTTGGCCAAAAAGTCCGGCACATAGGTGATCCCCCTGGCTCCCAGAGCTTTCCCATCGCGCTCTTCGACCAACAGTTGATTGTTGGCAGCACCACAGACAATCCGGCACCTGAGTTGGGGGATCGAGTCGGGGTGGAGGCCTCCCCCCAGGGCACAAGGAGAGTAGATGTCCACCTCTTCCTGGTGGATGGGAGTCTCTCGAACCTCGACGGGTTGGCCTTTCCACTCCCCCGCCAGGCGCTCTCTTCGTTCGGCTCGGATTTCGCTGGCGACCACCCGAGACGCCCCGTTCCCCAAGGCCATACGAACGACTCTGGCCCCCACGTTTCCTAACCCCTCAACGGCTAAGGTCTTTCCCTTGAGACCCCCCATTTGGTGAAACTCGAGGGCCGCTTCGATGGCCGCGATCACTCCCCGAGCGGTAGGACCAGAGGGGTTGCCGCTCCCTCCGAGCTGCTTGGGGATACAGGTGGTAAATCGGGTGTGAGAAAAGATGGTGGCCATGTCGTCGGGAGTCGTGCCAGCATCTTCAGCGGTCACGTAGCAGCCCCGCAGGCTGGTCATAAAGGCTCCGTAATCCGCGTAGACTGCGGTTCGCTGTTGGGGGGTCAGCTCTCCGCGATGAATCACTCCTTTGCCTCCGCCCCACCAAAGCCTGGCCAGGGCGTTCTTTCGGGTCATTCCTAAGGAGAGTCTTAGACCATCCTGAAGAAATCTCTCCAGGCTCTTGTAATGCCAGAGTCTGACGCCGCCGGCGCCCGCTCCTCGCCGCGTGGTGTGAATGAACGCCGACTGAAGCTTCCGGCCTCGGGGCCCGATGCTCAAGAAGATGGCTTCGTGGTTAGCGAAGTCGGCCAGCGTTTCGATCTCTCGGGCCAGAGGTTCCAGCCAGTCGTGGCTCACCTCAAGCCGGCCCTCCTGGGAGACCAGACAAACTCTTGGGCTTTGATTCTCTTCGAGGCAAGCGAGGAAACGCTCTGGGGTCCATTCTAGCATCACCAGGTCTCCCCTACGGCTTCGGCTCCCAGACGGAAGGCTGGGTCGACCCTATCGTGTTCGACCAGATCGGCTACCAGTTCGCCCAGGACCGGCCCAAACTTGAAGGCGTGACCGCTACCACATCCGGCCACCAGGCAACCGGAAGGATGCCGGTCGAGCACAAAATCGCCGCCGGGGGAATTGGTGTAAAGACAGCAGTGGCCGCTCATCTCGGCCTCCCCCAAGCTTGGTATCAGATCGCCGACGAACTCGCGGCTGGTGGCCAGAAAATCCTGGTCGATGGTCCTGGAGCAGTTGGGGTCGGCCGATTCCGAACGAGCATGGAGGGCGACTTTCACCACACCCTCCGGGTTGGCTCCGAAGCCATACCAGCCAGAATTGGCCATATCGTAGACCCAGACTGGGTAGTCGTGAACCTTTGGCTCCACAGGTCGATAATGGGTAATCCGTTGGCGGCTGATGCGTACGGTCTCGTCCAGGTCAGACAGAAGAGTCTTGACCCAGGGCCCCGCTGTAACCAGGACCTGGTCAAAGGTTTGCTGCCCCTGGGCTGTCAGGAGATGGTGGTGATCGACTTCTAGCACGGGGCACTGCTCGTGAATTTGACCGCCGACAGCTCTTACGCACCTTGCCAGTGTGGTCAGGGCCTTTCCCGAAGCGAGCCAACCCCCCAAAGGGTTGAAGACTCCCGCTTCCAGTCCGTCCCAGTTGAAGACAGGCCATCTTCGGGCTGCCTCAGCAGCCGAATAGACCTCAACGGCGTGGCCCATCTGGACCAATTGACGATGGCTTTCGAACTCGAACTCACCATCTCGATAGCGTCTGACCAAAAAGAGCACCCCGGTCTGATGGAGGACTCGGTCACCGGTCAGGCGCTCAGCCTCACGCCACCGCTCAAAAGCCCGAGTCACCAGCGGAGCGTAGCGTTCAGTGGCGGCTCCATACTCGAGCCGGATAGTTTTCGAAATATCGGTGCTTGAGGCGTCGGGGGCGGGAATGGTGCTGCGCTCGAAAAGATGGACCTGATGCTCCCTCCGACAAAGTTCCCAGGCGCTAGCCAGCCCGAAGACTCCAGCGCCGACGATGGCGATTCTCATGAGGCTCCCTGGCAGCCGGGGCAGATATAGACATCCCGCCCGGCTAGTGTCTTGGCCTCCACCTTTCGGCGGCAACGGTGACAATCTTTCCCCGCTCGCCCATAGACATAGTGGCGCCAATCTCGACGCTTCAGGCCCTCCTTTTTGAGCTTCTCCGCGAGCTTGGGCTCGGTGGTGACGCCTTTGGTTTGGTAGGCATAGTGAGCCACCTTCAAAGTGATCTGGGCCAGCTTCTTGCGTTGATGAGAGGAAAGGTTAGACGGTTTGCGGGCTGGATGGAGTCGACTGAGGTAAAGAATCTCGCTGCGGAGATAGTTCCCGGGGCCAGCCAGAAAGCCCTGATCCAGATAAAGGCTGGCCAGTTGACGGTTGCGATAGGCCGGGGCAAGCAGACGCTTCATGACTTCTTCCACCGTCAGGTCGGCATCGAGAATGTCAGGACCGAGCTTGGAAAGGTAGGGGTGCTCGTTCAGTTCATCGGGCTCCATCACCTCGATGTCGGTGGCGCTGTAGAGTAGGGCCGAGTGGGTCGGGCTATGCAGCCCTACCCGGAGTTGGCGATTGGTCTTGGGATACTGGCCCGGCTTTTTGATACACCAACGCCCGTAAAGTTGATTATGGGAATACAGGATGTCGTCGTTGGCGAAGCGGAGCAGAAGAGCTTTTCCACGGGGCCGGACTTGAACCACCTGCATTCCATCCCAACGCCCCCGGAAATTCGCTAGAGGGTCGTAAGGAAGCTCGACCTCTATAAGGGTTTTGCCTTCCACGGCGTGGGCCACCGCGTCAGCAGCTCGTTTGATTTCAGGACCTTCGGGCATCCCTTTCCCTTCTTGAAACGAAAAGGGACGCGGCCTTCCGCGTCCCCATTTTTCGACCTCTCGTGGCTGCTACTGAGCGCGAGCCTCCATCAGACGGGTGAAAGCCGCGACCGTGCCTCCGAAGAGAGCGGCCGGGAAAGTCAGGCCCAATCCGAGAGTCAGATACCAGTCAGGGACCATCTGAGGGTCACCCACCAGCACTAACGAAGCCAGTAGTGATAACACGCCGACAGCGGCCGAGTGGACCGCTTCGCGACCGAAAGCCAGGCGAGCGGCCACAAAGCCGCCGATAGCCGTCAAGCCAAGACCGATCACGAGACAGAACAAGTCGAGAGCGACCGTGCCCTGGAGACGCGAGGCCAACGCGACATCGCTGCTGCCCTGGTCGAGTAGAGCCACCGCTAAGGCGGTGCTAAAAAGGAATGTTGCGCCGATATCGGCAGTGAATCCGGTTAAAATAGCTCTAAAGTTCAGCATAAATCTCCTTGCCTCATTGTAACTACGACAGCCCCCGGTTTCAAGCCTCCCTGTTGGAGTAGCGCTCGACGCGATTCCTGTTCTTGTAGCGCTCTTTATCGTATTT
>CAYRFU010000192.1:0-895 GCA_964423525.1 uncultured Burkholderiales bacterium
CTCCGACGGGACCGGCCTCACCGCCTCCGTCCAACCCGGTGACCCACTTGGCAGCTTTGTCACCGGCCGAGTCGACCTTCTTGGAATGGTCGACCGCTCCAGCCACCAACTCGTCGGCTTCCTTCTTCTTCTCAGCGGCCTGTTGCTCAGCTTGCTTGGCTTGACCACCTTGCTGGCCTCCGCCTGCTTGCTGAGAACGACCGCCAGCCTGACCGGGTGAAATCTTCATTCGTTGCAAACCCCTTATTGAACTCTATCCCTAGAGTAAGAGAAGCCGTCGCGGGAAAGGGGGGCTCCCGTGTTACAAATGTTAAAACTGTGTAACAAGAGGGCGACTTTCCGTTAACAAGCGGAAATTGAGACCCGAGTTCGAATCCCGCTCCATGCAGCCTAACCGAGAACAACGGGCCCGCTTCGAAGCGCTTGCGCGAGAGTTTATGGGCCATCTTCAGGACGTTCCTCACCAAGATCTGATAGAACGCATGTTGGCCTCGGTCCTAAGGATGTCGGGTGACGCCCGTCGGGCCGACCTGAAGTTGACGGCTTCCGCCCTGGAGGAAATGGAGCACTCTTTCGATATTCTCGAACTTCATCACGAGCGGCGCAAAGTCAGCTTGTTCGGGTCTGCCCGCACCGGAGCCGATAGCGAGGTTTATGGCCAAGCCCGAGAGTTTGCTCAAGCCATGGCGAGCCACCACTATATGGTGATCACGGGGGCCGGCCCGGGGGTAATGGCCGCCGGTAACGAGGGAGCCGGAAGAGAGCACTCCTTCGGGATGAACATTCAGCTCCCGTTCGAAGCAGAGGCCAATCCTTTCATCCAGGGCGATCCTAAAGCCATCGACTTCAAGTATTTCTTTACTCGAAAATTGGCCTTTCTCAAAGATTCTCACGC
>CAYRFU010000192.1:905-14244 GCA_964423525.1 uncultured Burkholderiales bacterium
AGTCGTCTTATCGCCGGGCGGGTTCGGAACACACGACGAAGGTTTTGAGACTCTGACTCTCATCCAGACCGGGAAATGCCAGCTGATGCCCGTGGTTTGTCTTCATCCCCCCGGCAATTCATTCTGGCACGAATGGCATCAGTATGTCAGTCAAACGCTGCTGGGCCAGGGAATGATCAGTCCCGAGGACCTGAGCCTCTACCGAATTACCGACAGTGTCGAGCAAGCCGTCACAGAGATTCTCAACTTCTACCGGCGCTTTCACTCGATGCGGTTCTGGAATGACCAATTGCTCCTGCGCCTCACGGCCCCCCTCGCCTCGGAACAGCTAGCCCAACTCAACGACACCTTCTCCGATATCATTTCCGACGGCTCTATCGAACCCAGCCCGCCTCCCCAAGGAGACGAGTATGATCCTCGACTGAGCGGCCTCGCCCACCTAAAGTTCTCATTCGTTGCGGGTCGTTATGGTCGTCTCCGGCAAATGATCGATATCCTCAACGACCTCCCCTGTGACAGGAGAGACGTTTGCCCTGACGTGGGCGAAGGAGGCCGGATGCCGGTTGAAACCGACCTGAGCGGGACTTTTCCAGTTCGCTAAGAACCAAACTAGACGACTGTCATGGCCATCAAGCGCACATCCAAAACCAGCGACCAGACAAAGTTGAAAGCCGCCCTGAAAGAAGCGCAGGCCCTCAACGAGAAGCTGACGCGCAAAGTCGAGAAGCAGAAAAAGAAGATTGCCACCTGCATCGAGGGGTTGGCCGTCTCCAAGCGTAACAACGACAAACTTCACGAGGCCTACAAGAAGACCCGCAAGGAGCTCAAGAGCCTCAAGAAAGAGTTGGCTGCGGGCAGCTCCAACCCGGCTCTGGAAGAAGAGCTGATCGACCTTCGGCGTCAACTGACCGACTTGAGTAAGCGCTGCGCCGAAGCCGAGCGCTCCGCCACCGAGGCTCGCAACCGGCTGATCAAAGAGCGCCAAGAATCCCAGATCGATCAGGCCCGCCTCGAAGACCAACTCGACACCTTGAAAGAAGAGAACGAGTCGATGAGCGAAACCACCGCTCGTCTGACCCTCAAACTCCAAGAGCGCGAGACCATGATCGGCTCTCTCCACGAGGCCCTCGAAGGCGCTGAGAGTGAGAACGCGGCCGAACTGCTGAACGGCTTGAAAGCGGCCGAGGCCCGCGCCGACGAGGCCGAGAACCAGTTGGCTGCACGCGAGCAAGAATACGAAGAGGCTTTGCTCAGACTTTGGGACATCGAAGAGAAGGCTCAACAAGGCGGAGGCGAGACCCAGGCCGTGCTGGCTGCTCGCGAAGACGAACTAGAGAAAGCCAAAAAAGAGATCGGTGAACTGGAAAAGCGAGTCGCCGAAGAAGAGCAAGAAAAAGAGAAAGCGCTGGCCAGGCTTGAGCAAAATCGGGAGCTTCTGACCGAGCAAGAGCAAGAAAAAGAGAATCTTCAAAGCCAGCTCAAAGAGCTGAAGGCCTCGACCGGACATAACCAGCAAGAGGCTAGTGAACTCAAAGATCAGCTCGACGAGCTCCAACGGGAGTTGAAAGAAAAGACCGTCGATCTCGAAGCCACCCAGGAAGTGGTGGCCGCCCTGAAGACCAAGAATAAAGAGCTTGAAGAAGCGGTTAGGGTGGGCGACGACGGGTCCGACGAGGGGGCCCTCCGCAAGAAGGCTATCGATGCCGAGAAGAGAGCTTCCCGCCTGCTAGCTCGATTTGAGGAAGTCGAACAAAGCCTTCTTGAGACCCGCGCTAAGCTTCTCGAAGCCCACAACGAAGTAGAGGCCGCCAATGCGCGACAGGCCCGAACCGAGGCAGCCAAACTCGAAGTGGAGCAAGAACTCGAGCATAGTCGAGGCCAGATGGCCAAACTTGAAGACCTGATGGAACTGCTCGAAAAGAAGGAAGAACAATCAACCCGTCAACTGAACGCTTTAAGGCGTCAACTCAATGAGAACCTCGGTGACGCCGGCAGCCTACGAGAAGACCTGCGCAAGCAGAACGAAGAAAACCAAAAACTAGAGCGACGCCTGGAGCAAAAAGACGAAGAGTTCACGACCCTCAAGCGTCGCTTCAACAAGATCAAAGACGCTGCCGACAAGTCGGAAAACCAGCTCTCCGAAAGCCGCAGTCGCGCTTTGATGGCCATGGCCAGAGCCGAGGAAGCCGAGAACAAGATCACCAGTTTAGAGAGCCGAGCAGCTCTAGCTGAAGAAGAAAACAAAGTTCTGAAAGGCAAGGTCCTCCGCCTCGAGGAGCAGCTTCAGACGAGTTAGCCTAAAACCCGCCCCCTCCCAGGTCCGGGCGTCAGTCGGGAAGGTCCTCCATCCAAGCCCGAAACAGCTCGGTCTCATCTAGCGACTCAATATCTCTGAGGTAACGCCCGGTGTGGCGGTTGAGGCCGGCGGCTCGGGCGATGCCAAGAGCGTAGCGAAACGCCGAGATCGCCTCGGGGTATTTCTCTTGCTCTCGATAGAGAATCCCAAGTTCATAGTGAGTCTCGGCCCGCCAGGCGTCGAAACCTTTGTCGGGAAGCTCGTCGATAGCCTCGGTCAGACAGGTCTCAGCCTCTTCAAGGTTGCCCTCGAGCCGGTTGATGGTCCCGAACAAAGCCTTCAAGAAAGCGAGTTCTCGGTCGAGTTGGGCTTCCTCAAAGATGGAACGAGCCTTGTGTCCGCTATCGCGGGCTTCTGAAGCCTTTTCGTGCTTGACATAGGCCTGGGTGAGGTCCATGTAGACTCGACCCAAATTGATCTGGTCTTCGACATACTGGAACAAGCCAAGGCTTTCTTTGAGGTTGGTGATCGCCTCTTCCATGATGCCGACCTGGATCAAAGAGCGTCCCAAATTTCGATAGGAATAGCCGAGGGCGTAGTAATTACGGAAACGAGAACTGATGTCGAGGTCGCGCCGAAAATACTTGACTGCCGTCTCGTAATCTTCTCGGATCATATAGACCTGCCCGAGTTTGCCGTAAAGGGTAGCCAACTCGGAGTTGGCCCCAAGTCGGCGACAGATCGACTCAGCCTTTTTGAAGCTGAAGATCGCCTCTTCCATCCGGTTGACGGCCAGGAAGGTCCGGCCGATGCTATCGTAGACTTTGGCCTGACCGTAGCGGCAACCAGCTTCTTTGTAAACCTTGAGACCCTCGAGGTGGTTATTGAGGGCCTCCCGATGGTCTCGACGCATTCCGGCCTGTATGCCGAGGTAGCGACGGATGGCCCCTTCTTCCAGGATCTTCTTTCCGTCTAGCGCCGCTAGAGCCGACTCAAAGTGGTCCTCAGCACTATTGTTGTTGCCGGTGCGAAAGAAGTAGAGCCCGTATTGGGACTCTAGCAAAGCTCGCTCAGCACGGATATCTTCTGAGGCAAGTTCGTTAAGCACTCGGCTGGCGTCCTCGAGGTGCCGATTGGCCGAGTCGATTTCGCCTGTGCGCCCAGAATTGGCGGCCAAGTGACAGTAGGCGACCACCTGGATGCGGGGGGCTTCTAGCTCCTTACCGACCTCAAGGGCCTCCACGAAATGGTCCTTGGCTTCGTCGCGCTCGCCGCGGCGACTCAGAACATTGCCGAGCGTCAGCAGGGCGCGAGCCACTTCGATCCGCTCATCCCCGTCGAGTTCAGACTCGATCGTTCTTCGTAGCTCTCGCTGAGCTCGGTCCCAGCGACCTATGACATGGCAACAGTCAGCATAGTGATTTCGGGCCTGGGCGACCAGGATAACCTTCTCTTCGCCGGTCTTCTTTTGGGCTAGCTTTAAAGCTCGGTCGAAGACTTTCAGAGCGGCGCTGTAGTCAAGTTCGGAGAGGAGTTTTTTTCCCTCCAACATCAACTCCTCATAGTCCGCGTCTCCTCCCGTTACCATCGGGAATTTTTTCTGGTCGACTGCACTCATAAAAGCTCAACCCTCCGCTACTTTGAACCGACCCTTCGACATAGGGATCGGAACTCTTGGTGGAAAAAAATTCAAAGGCGACAGGTCTTAACTCGCGATGGCCACCCTCAGAGCCCGCAATCCGCTCACCCCCGGGAGGTCTTCCAGGGCGTGGTCTTCGATGGGAGTGATGATATAGTGGCGACTGGCCAAATACTCGAAGTATTCCCGATATTCATGGGCCTCGTCGGGATGCGAGTAGACTACTGCCAACATCCCCGGTTGAGTGAGTCGTTCCTGAGTGCCGCGAATCTCAGCTTTGTCGATTCTCTTTTTGATGATCTCGTAGCGAGTGTTGTAAGCGCCATCCACCGAGAACTTCTTCTCCTCCAAAGAGTAACGCAAAGAGATCGGAGCGCGCTGAGCCAGCACCAAATGAGCGGTAGCCAAAGCCATGGGAAGCTCTTCCTCGAGACGACGAGAAAGACGGGCGATCAAGCAAGTGGTAGTCAACTGCCAAAGGCGGAGATTTCGAAGATAGAGAAGGTCAAAGTCGTTTCGCTCGGTGAGCGGATTCCCGATGTAGATAGTGTGGTCTACACCATCGGTCTTGTACATCTGGAAGTAGTGAGGAAAAATCGCCTGGGCCTTTTCTTGTTCGGCGGTCAAGAGCTCTGCCAGTTGATCGGTCAGCCCGTTGACGCTGTCCTCGTAGGCTTGACGCCGATCGAAAACAAAACCGAGGTCTTGGTCCAGAGCGGCACGATAACGGCCGATCTCCTCGAGCACCGACGGACCGAACCCCTCTAGACTCGAGAATAAGCCTTCAATGTCGTGCTGGAGAAACTCAATAATGCGAGCCTCGTCCCCCGAGAGCAAACCTGGCTCCAACCGTTTGACCCACTCACAAAGGCGAAACTCACGGCTTTCCAGGAACGCCAAAGGTCGTTCGCTGTAAGCGGCCTGGATGACCCGCCGAGCCAAACCGATCTGAGTCAAAAGGTCCTCTTTGATAGTTTCGTTGCGGATCGTAGAGGAGGCTCGAATGTCGGAACTCCCAAAGAGAGGAAAGACCTCTGGAAACGTTATATCGACGAGTTCCGAGGTGCGAGCATAACGGGAAGCCGCTTCCCGAAAACGCCACTCTACGGCCGGGTGAATAGCGGTAAACTTCTCCTTCATCACCGACTGAATCCGATTTCGAAAGGCTTCGGAGGTTCTCCGTAGGGCGACCGTAAAGAGAGGAAGGGCCCCTTTGATGCTGAGCATTGTGAGAGCGTTCAGGCTATTGGCGTGGGGCGAAGACAGAATCAGCAGACCGATCATCTGGCCTTCGTGTTCGAGGGGGCACATCAGCATGCTCTGGGCTCCTGTCCGAACCCCTTCGTGCATCACGGGAGAGCATAGATGCTTTGTGGAAAGATCTTCCAGCACCAAGGAGTTGCCTTGACGAAGAAAATCTCGACACTCACCGCTGAGGAGAGTTCCCACAGCAGCTTGACTGTTGTCGAGCTGATAGCCCCTCTGAGCCGAGACTTTGAATGCCGTCTCTCCCTCTAAACCGATGACGGTGGCCCTCAAATCAGGGAGATTCAAGAGGGAGCGCAGCCGAAGTTCGATCTTCTTGAAGCGGTCCACTGAGATCAGGGGGTCTTGTTCCACCAACTCCTGTTTGAGCAAGGACATCGTGAGTTCTTCGGTGACATCGTTGGCTTCATAGACGGTGAGCCCATAGTACTCGAACTTTTCGGGCGGCAGATAACGTTTCCACAGTTCCAGGTTGGTGAGCTCGGCTGCCAGTTGAGACTCAGCATCGGGTGGCAGAACAGGCAACTCCCCAACCGGCCGCACCGCCGAATGTTCGAACTGGGCGCGTAGCTGGTAGAAGCGGTCGAGGCCCGTCTCAGGGTCGGTCAGCTCGATGGTAACCGATTTCTCGAAAGCGAACGACATGCCGTAACAGCGTCTCAGAATGGAAAGATAGCAAAACAATACTCTTAAGAAGTCCCAGTCCATCTCAAGAGAGATGCGGCCTTTCAGGGTCCCGTCGGGATTGAGTAGCTCACGCTGAAATCGTTCTGTGACGTGGATAAAATCGAAGCTCGCCGGGATGGCCACCCCACTGAACGACAAGACCTTCAACCCAGGTGGCAGCACGGCCGTCAGGAGACCGTTGACCAGGCCGTGATGTCGGTCCAGAACCCCGAGGTCAGTGATAGCTCCCTGAAGCTCTGGATGGCGGTCGACTTGATTGACCATCTCTCTTGCTAGCGAAGCTAACCCATGATGATTGGAACGAGATTCCTCGCGCCAGAAATCTACCAGCAAATCGAGACTGAGAGTTTTGCGAAAGGCATGGCCGCACCGAAGTTCAGCCGTTAAGGTCTGTTCCAACATGCCAAAAGAATTCTTGACCGTTCGGCCAAATCCCCCGCTCGTCAGAAGTGACGGTAGGCCCAGGTCGCTTGACCTAAAAGGGCCAGATCAGAAGCCTCTTTCCGGGGAGAGTCGTCTTTGAGCAGATCTGAGTATAGCTCGGCCTCGGGGTAATCCTCAATCCCTCGGTCAATGAATCTTTTGCGCTCCACACGAGCTTTCACTCTCAGGCGGGCCTCTTCGAGTTCTACGATTTCCATCAAACGGGCCAACTCAGGATTCACACTCATACTGCCTCTGTTCTCAGACTATCGAGGACCTCTCCCCAAGTCTGTGAGCCAGCTCACAAAAGGTTGGGACTATTCGGGTCGGGTATAAGATTAACAGTCACAAGGAGGTAATGATGCGTCAAGTCTTTCTTTCTGTTCTTATCTCGATGGCTCTGCTAGGGCCAGCCTTGGCCCAAGCCGACAAAGCGTCTTGCTGCGCCACCGAAAAGACCCAGGTCAGTCAATCAGCCAGCTGTTGCTCCAGCCAGAAGTCGGCCAAAGCCAAATCAGCTGAAAGCTGTTGCGCCAGCAAAAAGATGGTCAACAAAGACTGTTCGCTGGAAAATTGCGGCTGGTTTAGCGCCAAGAGCAACTGCAAAGCCTGCGGAATGACCGCCCTACGTTAGGGAACCGTCAAAATATACCCCGTGCACCCGGTATTCTAGCCCTAAGACTTACAGCTCAACAATCCGACCGCTTCGGCGTGCTCTCTCAGCAGCGAAGGCCAGGCAGTGAGAAGCCAACGACTCACGAGGGCTAGTAGTGATGTGGGAGGGGTCGTTGTGCTGTACGGCCAGAACGAACTCTCGCATCATCTCGTCGTCCCCTCCGAGATGGTTTCCGCTCGACTCGATGACCCACCGGCGACCGCTACGAGACTCGAAATCGTCAAAGATGAGCTCTGTTCCATTGCCCCGAATAGCCCCTCGGGTTCCCAGGATCTCGGTTTCCCGTTCCCGGTGGTCGGTGAAAGCCGTGGCAGTGAAGGTAGCCGTGACTCCCCCTTCGAACTCCATCGTCACCACCTGATGGTCCACAACATCGTTGTCACAGGCGTAGACACATCGGCCGTAGGGACCAGTCTTCAAGGCCCGCCTAAGACCTGGTTCACTGAAGTCCTGAGTCACCACATTCAACGGCCACCAGTGATGACCCGCCTCAAGCATCTGTCCATAGAAACGTGGAGCGGAGTAGGCGCACCCCTCTTCGACCAGGGAACAATCAAGACATCGCTCGGTGGCCTGGGGCGGCGCCTGTTCGGGGCGAAAGTGGTGGAGACTCCCGAAACTCGACAAACGTCGACAGCTCCTACCCAGTAGATACATCAAAATATCCAGGTCGTGACACGACTTGGCTAAAATAAAAGGTGACGAAAGCTCCTCGTTGCGCCAGTTGCCCCTGACGAAAGAATGGGCGAAGTGCCAAAAGTTGACGGGTTCGAAATGGCGCACCGTGACCACCTCACCCAGAGCCCCCTCGTCGATGATGTTTTTGAGCTCGCGAAAGTAGGGAGTGTAGCGCAGAACATGGCAAACGGCAACGATTCTCTGGCTAGCCTCGGCCACCTCAACGATTTTTTTGCACTCCTCTTCGGAGGTGGCCATCGGCTTCTCGAGTAAGACATGATAGCCGCCCTCCAAAAAAGCCAGAGCCGGTTCCGTGTGCTCTTGATCCTGAGTGGCCACCACGACGGCATCCCCGAGACGACCTTGACCGGCCACTTCGCGCCAGTCGCGGAAAAGCTGCTCAGGCCGAAGTCGAAACTGTTCCCGGGCCAGCTCCCGCCTGGCCTCGAGAGGATCGGCCACGGCAGCGATCCGGACCTGACCTCGGTGCCGTTCGCAATAACTCGCGTAAACGTCAAGGCCCCGACTGCCGGCCCCGCAAATCACTAACTCAATCGGTCTTGGCACTTTGCTTAGCCTTTCTGCAGGAGACCCATAGCCCTGCGAGCACGGCTGCTCCAGCCAGCCAGGGCCAACCAGCTCGGGAGGGCTTGACGGGCCCGCGAGCCAGAAATCTCTCGACCTGTTCTACCCCACAATCCACGAGAACCTGAGCAGCTGCGTCGCCTAGTTCCAGGGTCGCCAAAGCGGGACTCCCGAAGTAGCCTCGGTGAGTCGTGAGGCCTCGCCAAGCGTCCCTCTTGGATGTGCTTCTTGGGTGGGGAGGAAGCTCATTATGAAAAGGCTTCACCAGATGAGGATGATAGCGGAGCATCAGAGCCGTTTCCCAGGCTCCGGCGTGGTAGTCGACGGCCAACTCTTGCCAAACCGAGTCTTGGACTTTCCTTCCCAGAGCCTGCTCGACCCGGCCCCGAAGGCGACCTGAGAGAAAGTCGAGGATAATCTTATGGCAGGGAGAGGCCATTTTCATCTTGGTGGACCTCTCCACCCGAGCGCAGGCCCGATCCAAAGCGGCCAGGTGACTGATGGCGCCGTGGGTGGTGATCACCAGCAACTGGCGCACTCCTTCACCGGCTAATTCTCGACCGAGCTGCTCGACCACCTGGCCCATGGTTTTCACTCTTAAGCGGAGGCACCCCAGCGTATAGAGAAGGCTCGCACCTAGGGCCAACGGAGGAAGAACAACCACCTCATCGACCTGCTCTTCCAGCCTCGTAGCCAGCTCTTGGGTAAGCGACTTGGCAGTGAACCAATCGACGCCGGCTGGGAGGTGGGGGCCGTGGTCCTCTAAAGGCCCGACGGGTAGAAGGAAAAGGGCGCCTCCGTGAGCCATTCGACGCACCTGCCCCCACGGAAGGTCTTCGATCTGATGAGTGGGCACCTCGGGGTGTTCTCAACTGCCCGAGTCGGAACCTCTCTTGGAGGGAGGACTCAAACTGTACCAAACCTCCTCAATTCATGGAAAATCTCGGCCTTCTTACCGACTACTACCAACTGACCATGCTGGCAGGCTATTTTCGCTCAGGGAAACTCTCGCAGCGAGCTTGCTTCGACCTCTATTTCCGGCGCATCCCGCAAAACGGAGGGTTCTGCGTGGCCGGGGGATTAGAACTCGCGGTCGACTATCTGAGAGGGTTTCGATTCACTCCTCAGGAGATCGAGTATCTCGACAGTCTGAATCAGTTTCCTCAGGACTTTCTCGAATGGCTCAGCGATTTTCGATTTCGAGGCGACCTCCACGCCGTTTCCGAGGGCACCCTGGTTTTTCCAGGCGAGCCGTTGCTGAGAGTCGAGGCGACCATTCCCGAGGCTCAGATGGTCGAATCAACTCTCCTCAATCTGGTCAACTTCCAAACTCTCATCGCCACCAAAGCGGCCCGCCTATTCGTGGCCTCTAACGAGGGGGTTGTGCTCGAGTTTGGGCTGCGTCGAGCCCAAGGAATCGACGGCGCAATCGGAGCCAGCCGAGCCGCCTTTCTGGGAGGGGCCACGGCCACCTCCAATACTCTGGCCGGGATGCAGCACGGTATCCCAGTCAGAGGGACCCACGCCCACTCCTGGATTATGTCGTTCCCCACCGAACTGGAGGCGTTCCGAGCCTATGCCGAATGTTATCCCGATAACTGTGTGCTGCTAGTCGACACCTATGACACTTTAGGCAGCGGTGTGCCCAACGCTATAACCGTGGGGTTAGAACTCGAAGCCCGAGGTCATCGCTTCCTGGGTGTCCGACTCGATTCGGGAGACCTGGCCTACCTCAGCAAGGAAGCGAGGAGAATGCTCGACCAGGCGGGCCTAAAAGGGGCCAAGATTGTGGCCTCTAACGACTTGGACGAGTATCTCATCGCCAACCTGATCTCCCAGGGAGCTCGTATCGACATTTGGGGAGTCGGCACCAACCTGGTCACCAGTAAAGGAGAGCCCGCCCTCGGAGGAGTCTATAAATTGGCCGCGGCCGAGGGAGAACGGGGAATGGAACCTCGGATCAAACTCTCCTCAAACCCGGAGAAGACGACCCTTCCGGGAATCAAACAGGTTTGGCGCGCTTTCGACAAGTCGGGAGCGATGGGGGGCGATCTTATGGCTCTAGCCGAGGAGCCCAAGCCGAGCGAAAAACGTCATAGGAGCTACCACCCTCTCTACGCCAACCACTCGCGCTGGCTGAAGGCTGAAAGATGGGAGCCCCTGCTCAAGCCGGTCCTGAAAGCCGGGAGTCTGGTCACGGACCTGCCTCCCTTGACTGAGCTCCGGGACCACACCATTAGAAACCTCTCCCTTCTCCGCTCTGAACACAAGCGAAGAGTCAATCCTGACATCTACTGGGTCGGCTTGAGCCCAGAACTGTTCGGGCTTAGAAATCGTATGGTCGAGGAGGCGACCGCCTCCTACGACTGATCGGTCCCTTCTTGGCGGCCTGGCCGGAAGCGTCCAGGCCGAGCCTCTTCACGTTCTGGGGTCTCGCGACCGCTTCGCTCCTCCTTGCGCTCGTCGCTCCGGGAGGTGCCCCGGTTCTCTTTGGCCTCTTTTCGGTCCCCCTCAACATCATCGAAGCGACCCCGGGAACGACGGCGACCGGACTCATCTCGGTCACTGTCCTGGCTTTGGTTTCGGAGTGCGCCGTCGTCTTTGCGTCCCTGGTCGTCGGCCTGGCTCTGGGCAGCTCGACTACCCGAACGAGCCTGTTTATCTTTGCGAGCCTCAGGGATCTCGGCTTGGCGGCCCGCTTGTTCGCCGCCTTCCTGCCCCCGAAAATTACTCGGACTGTCGTCTCCGCCTCGCTGAAACCTCTGAGCCCACCGTTCAGCCTGCTCCTGACGAGCGGCAGTAAAAGTGGCCGAGCGCCGAAGACCGGTCCAGTCGGTGCTGTCGTTCGTCGAGGTCTCTTGAACGGCTAGCCGCTCAGCGCCCTCGGCGGCGCGAAGGACCTCGTCCTCACGCCTTTCAGGTTGGTCAACGATCTCATCAGCTCGAGAGGCGGCACCTTTCTCTGCTTCTCGCGTCCGCTCTGTCAAACGAGGCTCGTCCGCCTCTTGGGAGGCAGCGGCCGATAAGCCGCCCGCGTTCGCACCCGTGGTCACAACAGGCTGGGTTCTAACAGTTTTGGCAGCCGAACTCTCAGTAGTGATGGTTTTGGCCTGGATCGTCTCCTTCTTCGACTCCTCCACTCTTGGAGCGACCGTCTTCTTAGGCAGAGGCTTGAATCGGTTGCGGGGCCCTCCCGTTTCGACCTCCAAGTGAGACTCGGAACCAGCCTTCTGAAGCTGGGCACGATCATCGGTAGTCGTTTCCAAACTCTTCTGGTCGCCGTCCTGGTTTCGGAAGTCATCAAGCTCAGCCAAGGGTTTACTTTGCTCAGGGACACGGCGTCGGTGAGCTCGCACCTTAGCTCGGACAGGTCGCTCGGACTCGACGGGGGCTTCCTCAGCGACTTCCTCTTGAGCCGAACCGATAAGAAGAGCATCCCCTTCCTCTGATGGCACTTCCTCTACGGGGGTCGATACCGGAGCTGCGAACCTCTGCATCAAGACCTGGCGTCGTCTTTCTTCGATGCTAAAGGCTACGGGAGGGGTAGCTATCTCTCCAGCGCCAGCACTGTCGACCTGAGGCCGGAACCTACTCAAGCTATCAGCAACCGAGGGAGAAGGCCTCAGACTCTTGGTCTGGCTGCGCCGGTCCAACTGAATTCTTTCGGCCAAACCCCGAGTTTCTTCTTGTCTGGGACTCTGCTCGGCCTTAAGCCTATAGGGGACCTCAGGCAGCGAGGGCTTGAATCCGCTGACCGAGCCTGAGCGACTTTCCCCAATGGCGCCAATGGTCTTCAAAGTGTCGGCCCCTGGCGAGCGACTCGCCACCTGAGCCAGAGTGGTCCGATAGGCGTTCGCAGCCAAAGCCTCCTCGCCGGAGAAGACTTTGGCACTGGCCGAGACTCTCTCTTCGCTCAGCACCGTCTCTACTTCAGCGGTCGGACTAGCAGTTCCAACCGGAGACGGCGAAACGTCCTTTTCGGGGACGCTCGCTTCACCAACGTCCGGAACCTTAGGTTCAGACTCAGGCCGAGCCACCGCCTCGGGCGCCCTGGCCTGGGCCACCGGATCGGGAGCGATCCCTTCCTCTCGTCGTCCCATCGTGGGTGCAGCTGCTATAGGCTCTGAGCTGTCAGCTACTGCTTCAGGTGGCCTGGCCTGAGCTGGTTCTTGGTCAGGCCCGAGGTTCGGTGAGACCTGAACGTCGTCAACTTGCCGCTCCGCTTGTTCACTTCCAGTCTGCGCCTGCCGGGCTGGTCGACTAGTTTCTTCGCTACCCGACTGCGGTTCAAGACGATTCACTTGCTCGCTACCCAGCTGCGGCTCAGGACGGCCCATTTGCTCACTAACTTGTTGCGGCTCAGGACGCCCTGCTTGCTCATTACCGAGCTGCGACTCAGAGCGGGCCACTTGTTCGTTAACAGGCTGCGGCTCAGGACGAACAGCCTGCTCGTTACCAGGCTGCGTTTCAGGACGACCGGCTTGCTCGTTAACGGACTGCGGTTCAGGACGACCCGCTTGTTCATTACCAGGCTGTGGTTCAGGACGGCTAGCTTGTTCGTTACGAGGCTGAGGTTCGGGACGTCCAGCTTGTTCGTTAACAGGCTGCGGTTCAGGACGGGTCACTTGTTCGTTACCCGGTTGCGGTTCAGGGCGACCAGCCTGCTCGTTACCAGGCTGAGTTTCAGGACGTCCGGCTTGCTCGTTACCAAGCTGCGGCTCAGGTCGACCAGCTTGGTCATTACCAGGCTGTGGTTCAGGACGGCTAGCTTGTTCGTTACTTGACTGAGGAGCTTGAACAGGGCGACCCGTCTGTTCATTGCCCCGCTGCTGATCACTTTGGTCCCCTCCGGAATCCCCTTGTCCACCTCCTGCAAGGGGCTCCTGGACCAATCGCTCATCGGCGTGCTGGTTATTGGCTGAACCTTCTTGCCCCGGGCGACCCCCAAGTTGAGTCGCCTGCTCACTACCAGCCTGAGCCTCCCGAATGAGACGACCAACCGGTTCGTTACCAGGCTGCAGCTCAGGTCGACCAGCTTGCTCGTTAACAGGCTGCGTTTCAGGACGTCCGGCTTGCTCGTTAACGGGCT
>CAYRFU010000193.1:0-14163 GCA_964423525.1 uncultured Burkholderiales bacterium
GGCCGAGCTGGAGCCCTCTTCCGAAGACGACCTTCCCAAGACCAACTATAGCACTTACTTCACTGGGTTCCGCGGAACGCGTCCTAGTGTCATCAGCGGCCAGCAGGATATTCTTCTGCCGGTCGGGACCGGTCAGAACGGGAGCTTGGACGTTCAAATTCAGATTTCCGCCAGCCCCGGTATGACCATGCCGCCCTCACCAGTTTCTCCCGGCCTCTAGTTCATTTTATGTGCTAAATCGACTGTTTCAAAACAGCCTCAAGGCTAGGCACCGCTACGCGTTGGTGGGCCTAGCCTTTTTGATCGGCATGGTCCTCTCGTTCGGAGCCGCCGGAATTGGACCGAAGCGATTCAACGATGCGCTCCTTCGCCTCGACCGTCGACTCTATGAGACCTGGGCTACCCGCTGGATCGAAGAGCAGCCTGTGCCCGCAAAAGTGGCCGAACAGATCGTGCTGGTCTTGATCGATGACCAGTCCCTGGAAGATCTGAGTCTCCCCTACCCTTTGCCACGCAGTCTCTACCTCGAGATTGTCAAGAGACTGGAAGCGGCTGGAGCCAAAGTGATCGCTCTCGATCTTCTTTTTCTGGAGCCGAGCGGGTCCCTTGAAGAGGATGCCGCTCTGGCCGAGGCACTCAATAATCCTCTGGTCGTATCAGGCATGCTCCTGGAATTTGATGGACCCACTTTGGTGACCAAGCAGCCCCCTGAGTCCCTGATGGACCCAGAAGGCGCCCAGGGAAGGCTCGGCTTCGTGAACGCATGGGCCCCGTCCGGAAGTGCCGATGTAGCCATTAAAGTTTCTGATGGAGAAAACCACCATTACTCCCTGGTGACCACGGCCTTCGCCCGCCATCAGGAAATCGACCCAGAGGAGGCGGTCGAAGCCATGGGCATCACCCCTACCTTCATGGGCTTCTCGAACTCCCGAGAAGTCGAAACCTACGCTCTCAACATCAACTATGCGGCCAAAGGGATGCTCCAAGACATCGATCCCGGCGGAGAAGACCCTGTAGAAGCCACCGACGAACTGATTTACGAGGGGGGAATCGAGATCCGGTCCCGGCCCACACTGCAGCGAATCTTACCGGTGGTTCCCCTTCACGACCTGCTGCAAGTCCCTGTTGAAGGGATGGAGAACGCCTTCCCGCCCAATTTTATTGCCGTGGTAGGCGTCTCGGCCACCGCTGGAAGCGACAAAGCCCACACGGTTTTGGGTATGATGAGTGGTCCCGAGGTCCAGGCCAATCTCTTGCTGAATCTCTTTCTAAAGAACCCGATCCGCCAGGCTCGACCCACGACCATTTTCCTTGTCACCCTGGGAGTGCCAATTTTGATCGGTCTGGTAGGAGCTTTGGTGGCTCATCCCGTTGGGATCGGGGCCAGCGTCCTAGCCTGTTTGGGCCTCGGCTACGCTAACTACGCCTCCTACGTGGGGGTCGGCTACGCCAGCGGGGGCATGATGCTGCCATTCTTTTTTCCTGCGCTTGGAGTGCTGCTGGTACAGGTTGCCGCGACCACTCTCCATTTCCAGACCGAGCGCTCGGATTTTCTCGACGTTATCCGCCAGGTGTGTCCGGTGGTGGATCCTGACACACTCCTCAGTCAGGGCATTCGGCTGGGAGGAGAGGCTCGCGAACTGACCATCCTCTTCTCTGACCTGAGAAGCTACACGAGCTTCGCTGAGAAACTTGACGCGGTGTCTGTCCTGGATGCTCTCAACGACTACTTTGGGGCGGTTGGCCACATTTTTGAGAAACATGGAGGCCTGGTTTTTGACTATCAAGGCGATGCTCAGATGGTGGTTTTCGGCCTGGTCGAGGCCTCCCAGCCGAACCACGGGGCGGCGGCCTGTCGAGCTGCGGCCGAGATGATCTTGACACTTGAGGAGATGCGGGCCATCTGGTCTGAAAGCGGCAAAGACATTCCAGAGACGGGGATCGGAGTGTGCACGGGACCGATATCGTTCGGCTTTATGGGAACCGCCCAAAGAAAGCAGTTGGTGGCTATTGGCGACCCCACCAACTCTGCCGCCAGAGTTCAAGGCAAATCCAAAGAGTTCAACTCTCCCGTGCTGACCACCGAATCCACCGTTCTCCTGGCTCAAGACGAGATTTTGTTTGAAGAGATCGACGAGATTTACGTCAAAGGCAAAAAGGAGCCACTCAAGGTTTTCGGGGTCCAATTTGAGGAAATGCGTAGAAAGGGGATGATCGAAGTCGACCAACAGGTGATCCGCACCGCTAAAGGAAATACCCAGTAGCTTATGTCAACGCGCATGTCCGACCAAAGTACTCTCACTCCCAAGTCGAGCGTTCCGGAGTTCGTGGCTTCCAACTCCCTTTTCTACTCTCTGACTCCGGCCGTCATCGACTCTATCGCCGAGAAACTCGAGCGACGAGCCTTCAACCCTGAAGACGTGATTGTCTCCGAGGGCGAACTGGGGGACTGTTTCTACATCATTCGAAGCGGACATGTCCGCGTCGTTCGCCAGGACCAAGAATCGGGGGAAGAATTGGTCCTGTCGGAACTGGGTCCGGGGGAAGGGTTTGGTGAAATGGCTCTGGTCATCGACCAACCTCGCTCAGCTACCGTCAAAGCCATTAACCAGGTCGATACTCTAGTGCTCAACCGAGATGATTTCACGATTCTCATGCGGCGGAATCCTGAGCTTGCTGAGAAGATGAATCGCCTCATCTCAGAACGTGTCTCCCTGCTAGAATCGGTCGGATACACCCAAGAGTCGAGGGGCAAGTTCCTGGCTAATCGGACCCTTGCTCTCGACTACTCCTACCTCGACCTTCTGATGAAACTCAATGAAGCGGCCGGGGGAGCCACCCAGGTGGAGCACTGCAAAGAGACCGGTCAGCTGGCCCGGGAGATGAGCAAAATGCTCTGTCCGATGGTCTCGGAAGAGATCCTTTTTGCGGGCTATCTTCACGAGATCGGGAAGGTTGCACTCCCCCGTGAACTGGTCGAGCGAGAACGCACCGGCGGCAAACTGAGCGAAGAGGAACAAGCCCGAATGGGCCAGATTTTCGAGCACGCTGTGACCATCCTCCAGCCTAACCGCAACCTTCATGATTCCATCCGGTTCCTGGCCCATCTCGGCAAGAGCGATTTTCTACTCATGCCTCTCGAGGCTCAGATTCTAAAAGTGGCAGACGACTACCTCATGCTCCGAAACCTCGACTACCGAGGCAAGTCCGAGGAAGAAGCTTTGGCCCAAATGACCGAGGGCGCTGGGACGTTGTATAATCCCCGTGTTGTGGCCGCTCTGGAGAAGAACGTCCGCAAGTATCGCGAACTCCGCGCTGAAGCCCAACTCAATGTCATGCGAATGATGGTCGTTGCTCTCGACTTGAAGGACGACTACACCTATCGTCATTCGATGGATGTCCGTGATATGGCCCTCACGATCGCGGAACGCCTGGGCTGCGATCGCGAACAGATGGAATACCTGAGGATCGGATCAGAACTCCACGACGTCGGCAAGATTTTCATCGATGAAGCGATTCTCAATGCCCCTCGCAAGCTGACCGACGAAGAGTTCGAGATCATGAAGACCCATGCCGCTCGCTCTGCCGACTTCTTCCACGACATTCCTGGAATGGATGACCTGGTGGCCATCGTCAGAGCCCACCACGAAAAATGGAACGGCAGGGGTTACCCCGACGGCTTGTCGGGCGAGGACATCCCTTTGCTCGCTCGGGTCATGACGGTGGCTGACGTGTGGAGCGCTTTGACCACACCCCGTGTCTATCGTTTAGGGGAAGACGGCAAAGCCAAGAGATTCACGCCCCAAAAAGCCCTCTCGATCATGGAAGAGATGTCCGACGGTCACTTTGACCCCTCCATCTTCCCTGTCTTTCGCGAGATCATCGGCGAGATGATCTCGGCCGAGGAAGAAGCTTCTTAAAGAAACCTTCGCGGTGATGCCGAGGCTGGAAGAACGAACGGTTGGTCATCGCAAATCATTCGGGCCAGCGTCTCGCCCGCGGCCACTCCCAGCGACCAGGATCGATTTGAAAATCCCGCTGCGATAAAGGCTGTGGCCGATCCCGGCAGAGTTCCGATGAGGGGAAGACCATCGATGGAATAGGTGTGAACCACGCCCCAACGCTGGTCTACGTCAACCAGGCCCACCTCAGGCAATCTCTTGGCGGCCACCTGTTCGAGGTGAATTTGAAACTCCACATCGACCTCTGCACTGTCGGTCTTCTCCTTCTGGCTCGCTCCCGGGTTGAGTCCGCTGACCACCATAGCCCCTTGCGGCGTGGCCCGATACATCTCGTGACCTCTGTTGGAGACCACCCCTACAACCGAGCTGCGTGGCCCCTCCCGTACCGGCTCGGTCAAAAAGGCCTGACCTCGCAGGGGGAAGAGTCGTTCCTTTTCTCTACCGACCAGGGAAAGGCTCCGATGACCGGCGGTGAGGACGACCATCTCGGCCTCCCATTGACCTTCGGGAAAGCTCACCACCGAGGGAGAACCCAGCTCGACGAAAGCCACGGAGGTGTTAGCCAGAAGGGTACCCCCCAACTCTTGGAAACGTTGAGCTAAACCGCTCATGGCAGGCGAAGGAGAAAAGGTCAAAGCCTGGGGCAGATAGCAGGCCCCTTCGCATTCGCCAACCGGCACATAGTTGCTGGCCGCTCCCGCCCCCATGAGTCGAGGCTCAAAACCCAAGTCCATCAAAGGCCGAGCGCTGTGAGTGAGTTCTTCCATTTCGGCTTCGTTGGCGGCTAACATCATGACGGCGCCTCGCTCCAATCGAGCCTCCGAGACAGGTGAAAGCCACTGTTCAAGGCGCTCGAGACCGAGCCGGGATAGCTGCCACCAGGGAGTCGTCGCCTCGGAACCCAAGGACTCAGAGACAGACCAGTAATGCTCGTTCAGACCTGGGTAAGCCAGGCCTAAATTCCTGGCAGAACCACTGAGACCGATGGGGCCAGCTTCGAAAAGAGTGACACTACAGCCTCTCTCGACCAACGAGAGAGCTGCCGCCAAGCCGGTGACGCCGGCTCCAACGATGGCAACCTCAACCCGTTGGGGCAAGTTGGCCCCGCTCGATCTTGGTCAGTCCGCCCATATAAGGGCGTAAGACCTCAGGCACCGTCAAAGACCCGTCCTCGTTCTGGTAGTTCTCCATAATGGCTACCATCGTTCTACCTACGGCCAAGCCCGACCCGTTCAGGGTGTGAACAAACTCGGTCGACTGACCCGGGGATTTGAAACGGATGGCGGCCCGCCGGGCTTGGAAGTCGGTGCAGTTGGAACAGGAGGAGATTTCGATCCATCGGTTTTGAGGTGGAGACCAGAACTCGATATCGTAGGTCTTGGCCGCCGAAAATCCCAGGTCGCCGAGGCAGAGGGCCATGACTCGATGGGGGATCTCGAGAAGCTCTAAGACTCGCTGGGCGTTCTGGACCATCTTCTCCAGCTCCTCAAAAGAGGTCTCCGGATGAACCAGTTTGATCAATTCGACTTTGTGAAACTGATGGACTCGCACCAGACCTCGCGTATCTTTGCCCGCTGCGCCAGCTTCGGCTCGATAGCAAGGGCTAAACCCGCAATAGTGAAGCGGCAGTCGGTCGGCCTCCAAAATCTCGTCTCGATGGATACTGGTGATGGAAACTTCCGAGGTCGGGATCAGGTAAAGGTCCTTACCTTCACACCGAAAGAGATCCTCTTCAAATTTGGGAAGCTGACCCGTGCCGTAGAGGGTGTCACTGGTGACCAGGGAGGGAGCCAGCACCTCTTGATACCCATGTTCCCCTGTGTGGAGATCGAGCATAAAGGTGATCAAAGCTCTCTCAAGCCGGGCACCCGCCCCTTTCAGCACCCAAAAACGGGATCCGGAAATCTTGGACGACGCTTTGAAATCTAGAATTCCAAGCTCTTCACCAATATCCCAATGAGGCTTAGCCTCGAAAGAGAAAGTCTTCGGCTCGCCCCAGTCTCGAAGGAACTCGTTGTCTTGATCGTCTACTCCAGCCGGTACCGAGGAATCGGGAAGGTTGGGGATCCGCTCGAGGATCTCGGTAAACTCTGTTTCAGCTTCGCCACGGCGACTATCGATCGCCTTGATTTCAGCCCCGACGTCGCGCATCTGGGCCGCTTGTTCAGTAATGTCTTCACCGGCTTTTTTACGCCGGCCCAGTTCCTTTGAGACTGTGTTTCGCTGCTGTTTCAGCTCATCGGCTCTCTGAATGAGGTCACGTCGTTCCTGATCGAGCGCCTGAAGTTTTGTCAACAGCTCGGGGTCTAAACCTCGCTTCTCGAGGGCCTGTGAGAACAACTCGGGCTCGTTTCGAACCAGTTTGGGGTCTAACATAGCGAATTTCCTAGTAAGGGAGTGACATCATCTTGCGGAAGGACTCGGGGCTGAGGGCCCGCTTGTAAGCCTCTTCCTCGGTGACGAGGTTTTTCTTGACCAGGGCTCGCAGCGCCATTTCTTGGGAAGCCATCCCGATTTCCCGGCCGGCGGTAGCTATCACGCTTCCGATCTGGAAGAATTTCCCTTCCCGGATTAAAGACTTGACCTGAGGCGTCCCGATCATCACCTCGAAGGCCGGCACCAACCCGTCGCCAGTCGCTTTGGGGCAAAGTGTTTGAGAGACCACGCATTTGAGACCAACCGACAGAAGGGTCCTGGCTTGTTGATGAAGGTGAGGAGGGTACATGTCGACCATCTGCTCGATCAAAACCAGGCCGCTGGGTGAAGGTGCCGTGCAAAGCACCAGGTTACCGCCAGCCGCCAGATTGAGCACCCTGTCGACCACGAAGAACTCTTCTACTCCGGTCACCACCAGAATATCGGCGCCCTGGTGGAGCAGTGACTTGAAAGCCGATTCATAACTAAGACAGTCGGTGCCGATCTCACGTTGGCAGATGGCACCGCGACGATTTTTGTGGAGAAAGTCGATAGGGTTCTCGATCGAAACGATCTGTTTATTTTGGTTTTCAAGCATCGCGCTGACCAAGGCTGCAAGAGTATGGGCTTTGCCCGAACCCCTGGGACCCGTGATCATGATCATGCCGCTCTCAGCCGTGGCCACCGTCTCACGCAGAACCTGTGGGAGACTCAGTTCCTCCATTTTGGGAGGGGCGGGAGGGTTGGTCCCGATCACAACGGCTGTCGACCCGCGCTGCTGAAAACAGTTGATGCGAAAACGAGACAAGCCTGGGACAGAAAAAGAGAAGTCCACCTCGAGATTGTCTTCGAACTCTTCCAGGAGGAGTTCGGTCATCATGGCCTCAGCTGCTTGGCGCGTCTCAGCCGGTGACAAGATGTGACCGTCCATCGGCTCCAACCGGTTGTTGAGCCGCATCATAATCGGACTACCTGGGACCAGATGAATGTGAGATGCTCTCCTATCCACCATAGTAGTGAAGAGTTCTTCAACGTTCATACCTGACGGGTTCCCTCCTGACGGAAAATAAGCAACCCGCCGGGGCGGGTTGGATCATGCCGGACCCACTCCTTCGAGCGACCTAGCCGGCGCCTCCTCCACAAAGTCGATTAAATTCTTCGGCGCTGCTCGCTTTGGACACCGCGTCTTCATAGGTGATAAGCCCCTGCTGGTAGAGGTTTCGCAGAGCCATATCCATTGAGATCATGCCGTATTGACTGCCTGACATAATGGCGTTGGGGATCTGGTGACTCTTCCCCTCACGGATGATGTTCCGCACGGCCGGGATGACCGGCATAATCTCCATGGCCATAACCCGGCCGCCGCCTTTGGCTTTGGGGATGAGGGTTTGACACAAAATCCCCTCCAGGGTCACCGACAGCTGCATCCGGATCTGGGCTTGCTGGTGAGGGGGGAAAATGTCGATGACACGGTCGACGGTGGTGGCCGCCGAGTTAGTATGCAGCGTTGCGAAGACCATGTGTCCCGTTTCGGCCGCTGAGATGGCGATGGCGGTGGTCTCGAGGTCTCGCATCTCACCGATCAGGATGACGTCGGGGTCTTGCCGCAAGACGTGTTTCAAAGCGGCCGTAAAGCTGTGGGTGTCAAAGCCCACCTCGCGTTGCGAAATCACGCAGTTCTTGTCTTTATGGAGAAACTCGATCGGGTCTTCGATGGTGACGATATGGCAGCGCTTGTTCTCGTTAATATGGTTGATCATGGCCGCCAGGGTGGTTGACTTGCCTGAGCCCGTCGGGCCAGTGACCAGCACCAGACCACGAGGCCGGAGCGCCAGGTCTTTGATAATCGGCGGCATCTTCAACTCATCGAGGCTGAGAGGACGGGCCGGAATGACACGCATCGCTGAGCCCCACGTTCCTCTTTGCAGGTAGATGTTAACCCGGAAGCGAGAAAGACCCGGCACACTGTAGGCCAGGTCGAGTTCCTTCTCGGCAATAAACCTGGCTTTTTGCTCGTCTGTCAGAATGCTTTCACACATCGCTCGGACAGCATCGGCGGTCAAAATCTCGTAGGTAGCCGGAGTCAACTCGCCGTCTACCCTGATCATCGGAGCGCTTCCCTGCTTGATGTGTAGGTCCGACGCTCCGCGTTCCACCATTAAGTGGAGCAGGTCGTCGATAGACAGAACGCCGGCGTCAAGGACGTTGTCCGACGAGTTGAGTGTATCCATAGTAAGACTCCTTCAGAATGCGCGTGAAATCGTATTCTATTCCTCGAGTATGGTGACCTCCGCCGGTGCACAATTTGTTCGATTCGCAGGCGAGCTTTGACCAGCCGAGAATCGCCGCCTATGCGGTCGGCAGATATCGAGCGATTGCTCGAATTTTATCAGTCTCATCGTCGGGACCTTCCCTGGCGCCAGAACCGAGACCCCTATCGCGTGCTGGTCTCGGAGATCATGCTTCAGCAAACCACCGTTCAAACGGTGACACCACGATTCAAGAGCTTTCTGGAGCGCTTTCCCGCCGTCGAGGATCTCGCCGCCGCTAACCAGGACGAGGTGCTGGCCCAGTGGTCGGGCCTAGGTTACTACTCCCGGGCTCGGCGCCTTCACCAGGCTGCCCAAGAGATTGTTCGACGAGGAAGATTCCCCGATACCCGAGAGGGTCTGATGCAGTTACCGGGACTAGGGGATTATACGGCGGCGGCCGTGGCTAGCATCGCCTTCGGTCAGCCGGCTGTAGCCATAGACACCAACGCTTGGAGAGTCTTCGCCCGCTACTACGGCCTCGACGGTGCCCTGACCGGGACCATCCGGAAGGAACTCAAGGCACGCCTGGAGCCGGTGATTCCGAAGGGTCTTAGCGGGGAATTCACCCAGGCTGTGATGGAGCTGGGGGCTTTGCTATGCCGGCCTACTCCAGATTGTCTCCTTTGTCCTCTCAAAGAGGGCTGTCAGGCTTTTGCTGATGGGCGCACAGACGAACTTCCCGTGCGCCCCAAGAAGCGCAAACCGATCAGAGTCTTGCGGGCTGCGGGGGTGGTCGTGCGGGAGGCCAAGGTTCTGGTGGTCCGCCCCCAGCCGGGTCTCTTCGAAGGGATGTGGGTTCCGCCTATGGTTAAGGTTGGCGACCAGAAGGAGGCGGCCTCAACCCTAGAAACCTTCCTACGCGAATGGGGCCGGCCGAGGCGACCCCAAAAAGTGGGCGAAGTGCAGCACGGGATCACCCACCGGAGAATTCGCTGCCTGGTCTTTCGAGTCAGCCTCGACAATCCTGTTCCCGGCTCTCGTTGGGTTCCGTTGGCCCAACTGGAACAGACCCCGATGCCGTCTTTCGCCCACGCTATTCTTCGATATGGTAGAAGCGATCCATCATCTTGACTCGCTCGAGCTGAGCCTCGGGTCCAAAAAGATAAAAGGAACGACGATAGTTTCGGCCGACTTGTCGCCCATACGGTTCGGCCACCCAGGCGAAAACGCGGACCCCTCCCCCACTGGTGGGAGCGAAGATCGGTTTCTTGAAGCTCGGAGTGCCTCTCCCCTCGAAGACACCTTCCGGCTCGTCTACCAAGAGGGTCTCCCCGAAGGCGAGCATAGCCTTCTCGATCCAAAGCTGAGCCAGAGCTGACCGACCAGCCTCATCAGCTTCCATCCAGCCAAGCTGCTGAAGCACCAAAGGACAGGCTTCGCGGGGAGAGACCAGCTGGCCGCCGGTAAAGATCTTGCCGAGAAGATAGTTGGATTCGCCTTTTCGAAAGCCCACAAGCACCACTCCGGGTAGCTCATTGGGACGCTCAAAAGCCAAAGACTCGAGCGACACCCTTTCGGTATCGTCGCGTCCCTGATTGATCATCGCGAGCAAACTGGAGTCGCTGGGCCCCTGGCCCCAGGCTGCTGCAGTCAAAAGTATCACAAGAAAGACACGCCAAACCATCGAGTGCTCTTTTGGCTCCTCTTGGCAAGCCCCTCCCCTACTGCCCGAGATTTGCCGAAAGCATGGCCGCAGCCTGAAGAATCTCGGCAGCCAGGGGGGCGGCCTTCTGACCACCCGAACCACCGTTCTCGAGGACGACTGCAATGGCCCAGCGTGGTTTCTGGTGCGGCGCATAGCCTATAAACCAGGCGTGAGGTGGGCCGTGGGGATTCTCGGCCGTCCCGGTCTTACCGGCCAGGTTTGTAGAAGCCAGATGAGAGGCTGTGCCTTCGGTCACCACCGCCCTCAGAGCCGTTTGAATCAACCTGGCGCGGTCCGGCTTGATGACTATCTGCGGAGGGGAGCCCTCGCCGATCAGATAGGGCGCTCGGTCGACTCCCCCCCGGGCCACCGTGGCCGCGAGGCGAGCCATAGCCAAAGGGGTCACCAACATATCAGCCTGGCCGATGGCCGCCTGGCCGGCCGAAACGAAGGCATCGTTACCGGCCTCCGGGGGGTAGCTCCGTTGGGAACCTGGGAAGCCGGCCACGGACTCGAGCAGGTGCAACTGATTCATCCCATCTCGAATCGAGTCTAGTCCGACCCGGGCTCCAGCCTGGCCGAAATAGGTGTTACAAGACACCGTCAGCGCTTGGCCCAGAGAAATGTCGCCGTGTCCCCCATCGGTGAGCCGGAATCCGTTGAGAGTCTCCACTCCAAGGCAGGAGTAGGACTGCTCATCGATGACACTGGCCATCACAATTTTGAAGGTCGAACCCGGTGGGTAAAGGCCCTGACTACACCGTTCGATCAACGGAGCGTCCGGGTCGTTGTTGAGGCGTGACCACTCTCTGCTCAAAAAGGCTGGCTGGAAACTTGGGAAGGTGGCGGCCGCCATGACAGCGCCCGTTTCCACCTCGATCACGACCACTGCCCCTTTGCGGCCATCCAGCTCTTGGAACGCTTGCTGCTGGAGTCTACTGTCAAGACTGGTAAGAATAGTCTCGCCCTGGCGACCGCCACTTTGGTGATACGTCCACACCTCCACCCAGCTGCGAGCCAGTGGGCGACCTCTCAGTCTTTGGTCTAAAGAGAGCTCGAGCCCGGCTTTGCCAAGATTGCGGTCGAGATAGCCGACCAGGGGAGCGGCAGCAGGTCCAAGAGGGTAGCGGCGTTCGCCCTCGACCGTTCTGGCTAAGGGCAGCCCGTGGCGGTCAAGCAGGCTACCTCTTAGAGTCAGATCTTCGCGCGTGCGAGGATTTCCCGGATGATTCTCCAGCTGTTCTCGCTGATACACCTGGTAGTTCCACAATTGAAAAACCGGGATTAAGAAGGCCAGGAGTAAGAACCAACTCAGAGCCCGGACTCGCTCCTTAAGCTCCATCGGCAAGCCTCTCAAGAAAGGCCAGGATAAGAAAATTGCTCAGGAGAGAGCTGCCTCCATAAGACACAAAAGGAAGAGTGATGCCGGTCATGGGGATAACCTTAAGAGTCCCGCCCACGATGATTAAACTCTGAACGGCGAGCAGGGTGGCCAGACCCAGGGCCACTAACAGACCAAACTCATCGCCCCGAGCCAAACAGATAGTACAGGCTCGTTGGACCAGGAACAGCAGCAAAAGGAGAATGGCAACGGCTCCAATCAGGCCAAGTTCCTCGGCCAGGGCCACGAACACGAAGTCGGTGGGGGCTTCGGGAATGGTGTTGGGCTGGCCACGACCCCAGCCGGTACCGAAGAGCCCGCCCCAACTTAAAGAGTAGAGGGCCTGGGCCATCTGGTAGCCGCCGCTATCAGCGTGAGCGAACGGGTCTAACCAGGCCTGAACTCGAACCCGAACGTGGCCAAAAAGCCGATAGCCGACCACGGCCCCGACTAGAAACAACATTCCAGCCCCGGCCACGAGGTCGGCTCGACCGGTGGCCACGAAAAACATACCCAGGAACACACTCATCAACAGAAGGGCCATTCCTAAGTCCTTTTGCAACACCAGAACCCCCAGGGCTGCCATCCAGCCGATGGCCAGCATAGCTAAAGCCCGGCGCGGTAGTCTGCCACCCCGTTCTCGCTTCATCCACTGGCGAAAGCGTCGAAAATAGGCCGCCAGGAATAAGATCAGAAGAATCTTGACCACTTCGACCGGCTGGATCTGAAGACCACCAAATCGAAACCACAATCTGGCTCCGTTGATTTCCACCCCGAAAAACATCACCGATAGTTGAAGGCCGATACCACCAAAAAAATACAGGTAGCGGTATTCTTCAAGCTTACGGAAATTCGAAACAACCACGAGCGTCAGGCCGTAAACCGCCAAACCGAAGGCCATCCACATCGCCTGGCGCAAGCCAAGCCCGGAGTCGAGCCGATACACCTCGACCCAACCCAGTCCCGACAAAGCACACACGATCGGTAACAGGGCGGGGTCGCCTTGCTGAAGCAATCGTCGCCGGACCAGGAAGGCCCCCCACCAACAAAGGCAGAGAAAAAAGAACCAGGGCCAAGGATCAGGCCTGGCGCCGTCCGAGGCCGCCAATACCAGGTTGAGCGAGCACCAGGTTAAGAATTGAGCGCCAAACAGTCCCCACAGAGCCGAAGGCTTCAGCCTGGAGACTTTTTTTTTAGCGACAAGACGACCTCGCCGATGGCGAAGCTGTCGTCTGTCCGCAACAATTGGGACCCACTCACGGGCTGTTGGCCAACCTCAACGCCGTTTTTGCTGTCGAGATCTTCGAGAAGAAATCCATCCTGATGAGGAGACAGTCGGGCGTGGCGAGCCGAGCAAAACGGATCCTCGATCTGGAGACTGTTGTCTGGGGCTCTCCCTATCGTCACAGGACCATCGAGGTCGAGCGACCGAGTCCCTTTGACCACCTTGGCATGACCTTGCTCCACTACCAGACACATCTTAGTTGAGTCCTGTCGCGGTGGCTCTAGACTCACCACCAAATGGCGCAGAACCCAAAACAGAAAGACGTAGAGGGCGCCCAGAAAAACAAACTTTAGACCATAAAGAATCGGCCCGGTCACGGGGTAAGGTGTAACGTCCTTGCCTGGCCATCCCACTGGAAGCCGACTCCCAATCCGATCAGGGCTGGGCGAGCGGCCACAAGAGTCTCATCTTGCCAGCGGACCACCTCCTGACCAGCCAGGTCGAGGGGAACCCAGTATCGCACCAACCGAACCGGCTCAGAGTGTTCCTCGAGCTGGATGCGGAGGGCTTCCCACACGGGTTTCTTGAGCCAAAGGCGGCCGGTTGCGAGCAGAGCACCCCGTTCGAGAGCGACCCCGGCGACGGTCACTTTGGGGGTCAGGTCTACCAGGCGAGTGGGCCTTCCGCTGGACCGCTTGACCACCCTCTCCACCTCGGCCGGACTGACGAGCTGAGACCATCCCAGGTCCGCGATCGCTTTGAGCGCGAGGGCCTGACGGTCGACCTGATGGTAAACGTCGGGAAAGACCGAGAGATAAAGACCGTCATCAGCCAGGCTGACGCGGACGGGCTCGTACTCGATACGGACATCCATACCGACTTCCACCTTTTCGAACAGCTCGCGAGCCATCCAGGGATACATCCGCATACAGCCGTGGGAAGCCGCGGCTCCGATCGAGGTCGGGTCAGTGGTGGCGTGGAGGCCGACGCCGGGGGCCGAAAGGCCCATCCAGCGGTCTCCTAGCGGATTCTCTGGTCCGGCTGGCACCACGGCATCCTCACCCAGACCAGCCCACTCTGGAGGCAGCCAGGTCGGGTTCACAACCCGACTCACCAATTTGAACTGGCCTTGGGGGGTCTGGAAGCGGCCCGGCGACCCGATAGCCACAGGATAAAAACCGTGATAGCGGCCTTTCTTGAATAGGTAGACCCCTCGCTCGGGA
>CAYRFU010000194.1:0-1067 GCA_964423525.1 uncultured Burkholderiales bacterium
GGCAGCCTGCGATTAAGGCCACCACGATTCCACCGACGATACCTGTTACCAAACCGCGGGCCGGTGGAGCTCCCGAGGCGATGGCGATGCCCATACAAAGAGGGAGGGCGACGAGAAAGACCACCACCGAGGCGGGGAGATCTTTATCCCAAAACTTTTTAAAATCTTCCATCTTGACCCCACTCTAAAGAAGGCGAATGAGGTCGCCCGCACAGAAAAATGAGGAATCAATGAAGGGCTGATGAGGCAACAATGAGACCGTCTTCGTCGCTATAAAGATACTGGCCCGGCTCGAAAACCACTCCCGCGAACGACACTTTCAGACCCCTTTGACCCTGCTGGCGCTTGATGCTTTTGCGAGGGTTGGTAGCCAGAGCTTTCAGTCCGATAGGGATAGTGGCTAACTCGGTTCGGTCTCGCACCGCCCCGCTGACCACCAGTCCGGCCCAACCGTTCTGGTGGGCCAAGCCGGCCAGGCGGTCACCCACCAAAGCACACCGCAGAGAGCCCCCGCCATCGACCACCAAGACTCGATTGTGACCCTTTTGTTCGAGGCTCTCTCGAACCAGCGAGTTGTCTTCGTGAAGCTTGAGGGTCGCGACCGAACCGTGAAACCGGCTCACACCCCCGAAATCCTGAAAAATCGGCTCGGCGACCTGGAGCTGGTCTTGGAATTCGTCGTAGAGATCGGCAGTTTTGAACATCGCTGCAGGTTCTTGAAACGAGGACCCAAACCTGCGCAACCAAGTTGCGACTAAGGTTATGAAGGATCGCCTTCAGGGGGGAGGAAGATGGGGAGTCGCAGGAGGCAAGTCATGGTAAAAGAAGGCGTTCAAATCAAGGGCACGATGGAGCCGGGTTTCGAGGAGATTCTTACCGACCCGGCTCTCGCATTTGTGGCCGACCTTTGTCGGACCTTTGAAGGTCGACGTCAAGAACTTCTGGCCGCTCGAGAGAAGGTCCAGAGCGAGCTAGATGAGGGACGCCGCCTCGATTTTCCGAGCGAGACGGCCTCGATTCGAAAGCAAGATTGGACGGTCGCTCCCATCCCGAGCGACCTCGCTGAC
>CAYRFU010000194.1:1077-14162 GCA_964423525.1 uncultured Burkholderiales bacterium
AACGTGGCCATCCAGAGCCTGGCCTTCGATGCGGTGAACGCCTCCTACCAGGTGGTGATCCCGCGGGACGCCGTGGCGGGAACGATCGACTTCACCAACCCGTCCGGAAAGCATTACCGGTTGAATGAGAGGACGGCCGTTCTCATGGTTCGTCCTCGAGGTTGGCACCTGGTGGAGAAAGGCCTCGAACTGGACGGTCAACCGATTTCGGGCTCGTTGTTCGATTTCGGTTTGTTCTTTTTTCACAACGCCAAAGCGTTACTAGAGAAAGGCTCTGGTCCTTATTTTTACTTGCCCAAGCTCGAACACTATCGGGAAGCCCGCTTGTGGAACGATGTCTTCGTGGCGGCCCAGAAGGCTCTGGGAGTCCCCAACGGAAGCATCCGCGCCACTGTGCTGATCGAGACGATCACAGCAGCGTTCATGATGGATGAGATCCTCTATGAACTGCGCGACCACTCAGCTGGACTCAACTGTGGGCGTTGGGACTATATCTTCAGCTACATCAAGAAGCATCGAAATCATCCTGAATTTCTGGTTCCCAACCGGGCTCAAGTCGGAATGACGCGCCACTTTCTCCATTCCTATGTCGAGAAGTTGATTCAGGTGTGCCATCGGCGGCAGATTCACGCTATGGGAGGCATGGCGGCCCAAATCCCAATTAAGAACGACCCTCAGGCTAATGAGGCCGCCCTCGACAAAGTTCGTCAGGACAAATTACGTGAAGTGAAAGCGGGCCACGACGGCACCTGGGTGGCCCACCCAGGTCTGATTTCGATCGCCCGACAGGTCTTTGACGAGCATATGCCCGATCCCAACCAAATCTCTACCAAGCGTGAGGACGTCTCGATCGAAGCGGGTGACCTTCTTAAGGTCCCCGAGGGAACCATCACCGAGGAAGGGCTTCGGATCAATCTTGATGTCGGTCTCCAGTATGTGGAGGCCTGGCTAGGGGGGAACGGCTGTGTGCCGATCTATAACTTGATGGAAGACGCCGCCACGGCCGAGATTTCTCGCACCCAGGTCTGGCAGTGGCTGCGCCACCAGGCCAAGTTGGAAGATGGAAGGGTGATCACTCGAGAGCTGGTCGAGCAGACCATGCAGTCGGTATTGAAACAACTCGAGGAGAGGCTAGGGGAGCGCTACCGAGACGGTCGTTTCGAGTTCGCCTCCAACCTTTTTCTTGAGATGATGTTCTCTGAGGACTTCCCGGAGTTCTTGACCCTGGTTGCGTATCAACACATTTAGGAGGCGGCATGACCAAAGAAGATTTCATCAAACAAACAGAAGAGAGATGGTCCAAAGAGGACCGATGGAAAGGAATCAAGCGACCCTACTCGGCGGAGGATGTTTGGCGCTTGCGAGGCTCGTTCCCGGTAGAGTACACGGTGGCCAAGATGGGTGCCCAAAGGCTATGGGAGCTGATGCACACTGAGGACTACGTGAATGTGCTCTCGGCCGTGACCGGCAACCAGGCCATTCAGGAGGTCCAGGCTGGGCTGAAAGCTATCTACGTCAGCGGCTGGCAAGTGGCCGGCGACATGAACAACGCTCTCCATATGTATCCCGACCAGAGCCTCTATCCCAGCAATAGTGTTCCCTTCTTGATTCGGCGGATCAACAATTCCCTGATGCGTGCCGACCAGATTCATCACTTGCGAGGGGACCACTCGATCCACTGGATGGCCCCTATCGTGGCCGACGCCGAGGCCGGCTTCGGTGGCCCGCTGCATTCCTTCGAAATCATGAAAGACATGATCGAGAACGGAGTGGCCGGAGTTCACTTTGAGGACCAACTGGCTTCGGTGAAAAAGTGCGGCCATCTCGGAGGGAAAGTCCTCGTTCCCACCCGAGAGTTCGTCACCAAGCTTGTCGCCGCTCGCCTGGCTGCCGACGTGTGCGGAGTCGAGACGGTCTTGATCGCGCGAACGGATGCCGATAGTGCTGGTCTTCTGACCTCCGACATCGATCCTTACGACCACGACTTCATTATCAGTCAAGAGAGAACCCACGAAGGATTCTATCAGGTTAAGTCGGGTGTCGAGCACGCCATCTCGCGAGGACTGGCTTACGCTCCTTATGCCGATCTGCTCTGGATGGAGACCTCCCATCCTGACCTGGGTCAAGCCAAGCAATTCGCCGAAGCTATCCAGGCGAAATTCCCCGGCAAGATGCTGGCCTATAACTGTTCACCTTCCTTCAACTGGCGCCTCAAGCTTTCTCAAGAAGAATGCGAGCAGTTCCAGCGAGAGATCGGCAAGATGGGCTATAAGTTCCAGTTCGTCACCCTCTCGGCGTTCCACCAGCTCAACTACGGTATGTTCAAACTGGCCCAGGGCTACAAAGACCGGGGTATGGGAGCTTACGCCGAACTTCAGACGGCTGAGTTCGAGGCTGAAAAGGAAGGCTACGAGGCTATCCGTCACCAGCAGTTCGTGGGCACGGGCTACTTCGACGCCGTCACCGAGGTGGCTACCGCCGGGATGTCGTCGACCACTGCGATGGCCGGCAGCACCGAAGCCGAGCAGTTCCACTAAGTCACGGCCGCTTTAGCCTTTTTTTCAATGGCCCGTTCGGGTAGTTCCCGACTGGGTCTTACTACTTGTATTGTAAAACAGACCAGCCGAAGGCAGGTGGGCGATCATTGGCCCGGAAAGCCCGCCCCGGTTTTTAGTGACTGAAAGAATCGGAGGATTGACCCATGGACAGTGGTCATATCGGCTGGATGCTGTTGTCGACAGCCCTGGTGCTTCTCATGACGCCGGGTCTAGCCTTTTTTTACGGGGGCCTCGTTCGTTCCAAGAACGCCCTCAACACGATGATGATGAGCATCGCTGCCCTGGGGGTCATTGGAGTCACCTGGGCTGTGGCCGGTTACAGCCTGGCCTTCGGCGGGGAGGGAGCGGCCATCGGTGGTTTCCGCCACCTCTTCCTGGCGGGTGTCGGACTTGAGGCCAAAGGGGAGATCCCTCACCTTCTCTTCATGGCTTTCCAGGGAACCTTCGCTATCATTACGGCGGCCTTGATCTCGGGAGCGATAGTAGGGAGAATGCGGTTCGCTCCTTACCTGCTCTTCATCACTCTCTGGAGTCTGTTGGTCTATTCTCCGGTGGCCCACTGGGTCTGGGGCGATGGAGGCTGGCTAGCTGGACTGGGTGCTCTCGACTTTGCTGGAGGCACCGTGGTCCACATCAATGCCGGTGTGACCGCTTTGGTGGTGGCCTATCTTCTCGGTCCGCGTCGAGAATACGGAAGGCTGGCCATGCTGGCCCACAACGTTCCCTTTGTTTTGCTCGGATCGGCTTTGCTCTGGTTCGGTTGGTTCGGTTTTAACGGTGGCAGCGCGGTGGCCGCCAATGGTCAGGCAGTGCTGGCCTTTGTGAACACGATGCTATGCCCGATGGCCACCATGGTGACCTGGCTCTTGACGGACCTGGCTCGCCACCGACGAGCCCATCCCGTGGGAGCAGCCACCGCTATCGTGGTAGGGTTGGTGGCGGTGACACCTGCAGCTGGCTTCATCTCGCCGATGGCCTCCATTACCATCGGCATCTTGGCCACCTTCCCCAGTTACTTCGCCATCGCCATGAAGACCCGCTATAATTTTGACGACTCTTTAGATGTCTTCGCTGGTCACGGGCTTGGCGGTATCGTTGGTGCCATCCTGACCGGCGTTTTCGCCAACTCGCTTTGGGGTGGAAAGGTTGACGGCAGCTTGACTCAAGTCGGTATTCAGACGGCTGCTGTGCTGGCCGCGGCTGTTTACTCCGCCGTCATGTCGTTCATCCTTCTCAAAGTGGTCGGTGCGGTGATGCCGCTTCGGGCTCAAGACCAGGAGGAGGGTCTGGGTCTTGACATCAGTCAGCATGGTGAGGAAGCCTACTCGACCGGAGAGGGCGCCATTCTGGTCGTGCCCAGAAAGGCTAGCTAACAATGAAGATGATTGTAGCTATGGTCCGGCCGGAACGGTTGACCGACATCATCGAAGCCCTCTTCGAGGCGGACGTCCGGGGCATTACCGTGACCCGTGCCCAGGGCCACGGGGGGGAGACTGAGCACGTCGAGACCTATCGGGGCAATACTGTCAAGGTGGCGCTGCGAGAGAAGATTCGCCTCGAGATCGGGGTGACGGAGGAATTCGTTGAGCCCACTATCGAGGCCATCGTGGGGGCGGCCCGCACCGGCGAGGTCGGCGATGGGAAGATTTTCGTCTTGCCCGTGGAGAAGGTCATTCGCATCCGGACGGGTGAGGAAAACGAGGCCGCCGTGACACCGGTGGCCATCGTGTAACAAATCGGCGTCATCTGTTAACCTTTTGACAAAGCCCACGATAGGACCGTCCGGGCGGTGGACGGCTATCTGTGTCTTGGAATACCCTCGAGTTGCTCGCTCCCTATCCCAGCCCAGGAGGATGACTCTGCATGACTTCCATGACTTCCGCTGAACGCCGCTGTGTTCCCCGCCGCTCGGGGAGTCACGAAGCTCGACTCTTCGTTGAGAACCATCGCTATTCATGCCGTTTACTTGACTGGAGTCGAAAAGGGGCTCGGTTGTCGCTGGCTGGCCAGATGGTGCGCGGTCAGCGAGTCGGTCTGGCTGGTCTTCCCGGTCAGTCGAAGTTCGATGGCCAAAGGCTTTTCGGGAGAGTGGCTTGGACCAGTTCCGAGGCTGCCGGAATCGCTTTCGACGAACCAGGCTACCGGATGAAGGTCACGCTCTACTCTCCCTTCAGCCTACAGCCTCGTGGGCAGGCCACTCTGGCCGATCTGGTCCACGGCAAGATTACCATCTTGAGTCCTGATTCTTTCCGGCTCGGGGATTGTCCGCGTATCGTCCTTGGGCCGTTGCCGGGTCTCGACTCCCTCGAACTCGTAGGTCGGGTGGAAGGGTGCCACCGGCAATCGAGCCAGGCCACTCTCTATCACCTGAGCTTGGGCCATCTTCCCCCAGCGAAAACGCGCCTCCTGTCCGCTTATCGCGACCTGGCTTAGTCCTTCTTTCCGCGTTTACGTCGACTCACCAGGTGGGCCTTCTGGCTGTCGGACCGACCTGGCATCTTGGCTCGGCCCTCAGGGGTGCAGGCCATCACTAGCTGGTAGCGCTCAAGCTCGAAGCCCATTCTCATAGCCTTTAGGAGGCTACGCCGATTATCGGCCGAGATCTCGGCTCTCATGTAACGAAGCCCGGCTCGCCCGGTCCGTTTGGCGGCGTCTTTCACCATCGAGGGACCAGTCTGGCTCCCCCAGTAGTCTTCCTCGACACCCATGTCAAAAATATGGGATTGAGGCTCTCCGGTGCTAGGTTCGATGTGGCTGTAGTCGAGGAAGTAGTAGCCCAACCGGTCACCACTCTCGACATCGAAGGCGATCAAAGCCTGGAAGTTCGGGTCTGACACCGAACGAGCGATGACCTCCTGGGCACCCTGGCGCGCTTTGGCTTTGACCACCTGGTTGGGGATGTCGCGCCCGTACGGCACGCCGTAAACGCTGGACTTGACGATGAGCCGCTTCAACCAGGCGTGGTCTTCGGCGGTAGCTTCGCGAATTTCGATCTTCACCCCCAGGCCTTCGGCGGCTAATCTCTCGTCCCTCGCCCAGGACGGAGCTGCCTGGGCCCGAAGCCTTGTTTGTGATCTCTCTCGGTCTCGTGCTTCATATTCATCAGCCCCCCGACCGTTTTGACGAGCTGCTCCATCTGGTGGTGCGAGAGTCCCATCGCCCTCTCCTAGAAGCTTTGGAGCAGAGTTCGGCCAGAGTGACCGTGAACCTCAATTGGTGTCTGACTGAGAAATGGTTGGATCGGGGGCTCGACGACTGTGTGGCCAGGCTAGACGCCCTGATGTGGGACGGGCGGGTGGAGCTGACCAGCTCGGCCGCTTACCACCCCATTCTTCCCCTTCTGCCTCCCGAAGAGATTCGACGTCAGATCGCTTACAACAATCAACGCCATCAGGAGGTTTTTCCCAACTGGCAGCCTCGTGGCTTCTTCCCTCCCGAACTGGCTTTTGGGCACGAGCTGGTATCCGCTCTCACCGATCACGGCCTCGAATGGTGTCTGGCTGAGGACGTGCCCTACACCTGTCTTCACGATACCCCGCCCTACGACTTTGTGCCGGTTTGCGGTGGCTTGCCGGTGGTCTTGCGATCAAGTCTGTGGAGTCGGGCCTTGGAGGGGTTCGCTCGCGAAGGCCGGGATGGCAAAGCTCTGGCGGACAATCTGGTCGAGGAGATCGGGGAGTGGTTCGACGGTCGCGACGGCTACCTGCTCCTAGCTCTCGAGGCCGATGCTTTCGGTCATCACCGAAGCGGCTCGATAGAGCGCTGTCTCGTTCCCTTCCTCGCTAGGCTCCAGGCCCTTTCTGACCGCATTCAAACGGTTCCGCTTTCGACGGTGGTGGAGACTTTCGAGCACCAGGAGTCTGAGATACCTCCGGGTTCCTGGTCGACCACCGTGGAGGACTTTTGGGCCGGGGAGTTCTTCCCGCTTTGGCAAAGCCGCTACAACAAAGCGCATCAGTTACTTTGGGAACTCACCGATCTGGCCGTGTCGAGTGTTGCCCGGTTGCAGGAGAAGCTGGATCGGAGTCTTAACTCCGGCACCTTCTGGTGGGCCACGCGGGACACGGGCAAGCTACCTGACAGCACCTCTCGCGGCATGAAGATGCTGCTCGACGTGATCGGCACGGCTGCTCCTGAGAATATGAATCGAGCTTTGGACCTCATGGCAGAGCTCGATATCCTTTTCGAAACCGAGGGCGCCGCCGCTCGCCGTTGACATGTCCCCTGGGCCGGGGTTCCCCGGCTTGACTCGGCGCAATTTGACCATAGGGAAGCGATTATGCTAGTATGGGAGTCTCCGAAATGCGTTCGGCAACCTATTGACACACCGATGTGTTGTTGCTACAATTGCTTCTGTTTCACTATGCGGCTTTTAATGGAGTCGCGCGATATAACGAACGCTTTTTGTTGCTAAGTATCCTGGCAAAATAAAGAGAAACACAGTGGGCGAAGCTGAATTTCCGCTTTGCTTATTTGCGTTTAAGAGGGGGTTTTGCTGGGGTGTAAAAGAGCGGCCCTCGGCTGGCCCAGTCAGGCTTAAAGGTTTTAGGAGGAAGATAGCTCCATGTCGATGCTCCGACAGGTGAATCCGGATACTCGCCGGATCTCGTTTCAAAAGATTCCCAAAATACTCGATCTCCCGTATCTGATCGATCTGCAAAGGTCGTCCTACGAGGAATTCCTGAGAGAAGGGATCAAAGAGACATTTCAGGACATCTCGCCGGTTGAAGACTTCACAGGCAATCTAGTGTTGGAGTTCCTCGAGCATACCCTCGAGCCACCCACCTACACTGTCGATGAATGCCGTGATAGGGATGCCACTTACGCCCGACCGCTGAAGCTTCGCGTGCGCCTCATCACCAAAGAGGGCGGCGAGATTAAAGAGGTCAAAGAACAAGACATCTTTATGGGTGACTTCCCTTGTATGACCGAGAAAGGGACCTTTGTGATCAACGGGGCTGAGCGGGTGATCGTCAGTCAGTTGGTCCGCTCACCGGGTATCTACTTCGACTCCGAAGAGGACCTGACCGGGAAAAAGTCGTTCAGCACGACCTTGATTCCTAATCGGGGCGCCTGGCTCGAATTCGTTACCACGGCTGACGACATCATCAATGTGAGCATCGACAAAGCTCGAAAACTCCCGGCGACGGTGTTGCTGCGTGCCCTGGGCTACGGCACCGACGAAGACCTTCGAGAGTTGTTTGACAACGAACCGATGCTTGAGCCGACCATCGAGAAAGACTCTTCGACTACCACGGAAGAAGCTCTCATCGAGATCTACCGCAAACAGCGCCCGGGGGACCCTCCCTCGGTCGAGAGCGCCAATGCTCTCTTGAATAACCTTTTCTTCTCGCCTAAGCGTTACAACCTGGCCAAAGTGGGTCGTTACAAGCTGTCCCGTAAGCTGGGCCAAATGGTGGTTTGCGAAGAGACCGGCGCCATCATCAAGCCCGGCACGATTCAGGACCCCGATTCGGGTGCGACCATCAAGTATCCCCAAACTCTGACTAAAGAGGACTTGATCGCGACCGTCCGGTTCATCCTGGCCCTGATGAAAAAGCAGGCCATCGAGCGCCCGACCGAGGAGGGACTTCCCGAGGGAGGGCTCAAGCTTTACGAGGAGCGAGGGCTGACCTTCTTGGAGCCGGTCGACGAGATGCACTACCCGGTCATTGTCCGGGTTGACGACATCGACCATCTCGGAAATCGACGGATCCGGGCCGTAGGAGAACTCCTGCGCAACCAGTTCCGAGTTGGTCTCCTCAGGCTAGAACGTGTGGTCCGCGAGCGTATGACGGTGCAAGACCTCGAGACGGTCACCCCTCAGGCTCTGATCAACATTCGACCAGTGGTGGCAGCTATCAAGGAATTCTTCGGCTCGAGTCAGCTGTCTCAGTTCATGGACCAGACCAACTCCCTGGCCGAACTCACTCACAAGCGGCGCCTCTCAGCTCTCGGACCCGGAGGCCTTTCGCGGGAAAGAGCGGGTTTTGAAGTCCGCGACGTCCACTACAGTCACTACGGTCGTATCTGCCCGATTGAGACGCCTGAGGGTCCTAACATCGGGTTGATCGGTTCTTTGGCCTGTTATTCTCGGGTCAATCACTTTGGTTTCATGGAGACCCCCTATCGCCGAGTTGAGTGTCGAGCGATGTCTGACTTGAAAGGGAAGGACGGCAAGGTCGCCTTTAAAAAAGGTGATGTCGTTCCCAGAGCTTGGGTCAAAGAGATGCATCTGGCTGGCTACGAATTGGACGTGATCGTTCAGGTCACCGACCAGATCGACTACCTCTCCGCCGATGAGGAAGACGGCTACGTCATCGCCCAGGCCAACACGAAGTTAGACGAGCGTTGGCGGATCACCCACGAGCGAGTGGTCGTCCGTGCCAAGCACGAAACCCAGATCGTCCCTCGCGAGCGAGTCGACTATATGGACATTTCGCCGAAGCAGATCGTGTCGGTGGCGACGGCTCTCATTCCGTTCTTGGAGCACGACGACGCCAACCGGGCGCTGATGGGCGCAAATATGCAACGTCAAGCTGTGCCCCTGGTCCAGCCTGAGGCCCCTTTCGTGGGCACGGGAGTCGAATATCGTGCCGCTAAAGACTCGGGTGCTCTGCTCGTCTCGAAATACTCGGGCACAATCGCTCACGTCTCGGCCGACGAGGTCAAGATCGCTACCGATGACGGCCAAACAATCACCTGTCACCTCCAGAAATTCAAGCGCTCCAATGCAGGAACGTGCATCAACCAGCGCCCGGCGGTCTATCCCGGTCAAAGGATCGAGGAAGGCGACGTGCTGGCTGACGGCGCTTCCTCGGTGAACGGTGAGCTAGCCCTGGGTCGCAATGTCCTGGTAGCCTTCATGCCATGGGAGGGTTACAACTACGAAGACGCCATCCTGATCTCAGAAGAGCTAGTCAGGGACGACGTCTTCACCTCCATCCACATCGAAGAATACGAATGCGAAGCTCGAGATACCAAGTTGGGAGCCGAGGAAATCACTCGCGATATCCCCAACGTGGGAGAAGAGGCTCTCAAAGACCTCGACGAGCGTGGCATCATTCGTATCGGAGCTGAGGTCCGGACCGAAGACATCCTGGTCGGTAAGGTCACCCCGAAAGGCGAGACCGAGTTGACGGCTGAGGAAAGGTTGCTCAGGGCCATCTTCGGTGAGAAAGCCCGCGATGTCCGCGACACGTCCCTGAAAGTCCCACACGGCGGCAAAGGGAAAGTCATCGACGTCAAGGTCTTTTCACGAGACAACACTGACGAACTGTCGCCAGGAGTGAACCAATTGGTTCGAGTCTACGTGGCTCAAAAAAGGAAGATCCTCCAGGGTGACAAGATGGCCGGGCGCCACGGAAACAAAGGTGTTATTGCCAAGGTTCTGCCTATCCCGGATATGCCTTATCTACCCGACGGCACGCCCATTCAGATCGTCTTAAACCCGCTGGGCGTTCCTTCCCGAATGAACATCGGACAGATTCTCGAGACCCACCTGGGAGCAGCCGCCAGCCATTTGATCGGTCCCGACGGCAAGACCATGAGGATCGAGTGTCCTGTGTTTGACTCCGCTCACGAGCTTGAGATCGACGAGCTAATGACGATGGCGCGGCTGAAATACGCTCTCGGTCTGAAGGGGTATGAGTTCACCACCAATGAGCTTGACCATATTCTCTCTCTTGAGACTCAGGTCGTGCGTCTCCTTCATTACCTGAACTCCTTCGACGACGTGGTCACTACCGAGCCCGAAGTGGTCGAGTTGATAGAAGGAGCGAAAGGTAAGCTGTTAGCGGCTGTCAAGAAGCTGTTTAAAGACGAGTTGCTCGACCAATCCGAGATGCCAGACGACGACGACATCGAGGCCGTGATCGCCGAGGACACGATGGCTGAGAAGATCCATAAGATCTCAGCCTCCAAGCCCCGTCTACTCCCGATGGAGGAGTGTGAGCAACTGGCCGACTACATTTCCAGGTATCGCCAGATCCCGTCAGACTATAAGAACGTCTTGTTCGACGGACGCACTGGACGGGCCTACGATCGTCGGATCACCGTCGGCCAGATTTACATGCTGAAACTGGCCCACCTTGTAGATGATAAGATCCACGCTCGTTCCACGGGGCCGTACAGTCTTATCACGCAGCAGCCTCTCGGCGGTAAGGCACAGTTTGGTGGTCAGCGCTTCGGAGAAATGGAGGTGTGGGCTCTCGAGGCTTACGGCGCGGCCTACACACTCCAGGAACTGCTGACGGTCAAATCCGATGACGTCATCGGTCGCGTCAAGACCTACGAAGCGATCGTCAAAGGCGAGAACGTTCTTGAACCTGGCGTTCCTGAATCGTTCAAGGTCTTGATCAAAGAACTCCAAAGTCTCTGCCTCGACGTCAAGGTGAAGTCGTTTGACCGAACCGGCGACCTCAGAGAGGTGGAGATCAAAGCTGTTGAGGAGTCCGACGTGAAGACCACGGCTCGTGAGCTAGGTCTTGACTTGAGCCAGGAAGCTCTCAGCAGTCTGTAGCCGACCCGCTTTCGCCTCAAGCGACAGCAGGGCACTGAAAATACCAAAGACCCAGGCTCACCGCCTGGGTCTTTGGTTTGAAGGAGGAGCTTTGGCTCTGTCAGAAGGGCAGGACCCGTGGGCCCAGATCAAGTTTTCTTAGAGATGGAGCGCCATAACCTGGCGGTCGCTGGGATTGCGCTCGTCTTGTTTCTGGCGCTTTCGGGGCTTCACTTCCTCCTTTTCCGCAAAATCCGATTCCAGAGCCCGGTTCTATCTTTGCTTCAGGACCGCCTCCGCTACCTTTCGGTCCTTTTCGTCTTCCTGCTGCCCTTCCGATGGGCGGCCGGGGAGATCCAGGAGATGGTGACCCTCCTCGACGAGCTTCACGTCGGGGTCGTGTTTCTGGGCATTTTGCTGGGTCTCGAAAGTCTGTATTCTGTCCTTTTTATCGAGCCCGACGGCAAGCCACGCCTGACCAGCAACGTCCACCTCGGAGCGGTGCTGGTCCTCTACGGCATACCCAGCCTGATTTTTGTTGCTAATATTAGTGGTTTTCCGATTTTTGACCGCTCTGTGCTCTACGCAATCCTCTCGATTTTTGTCGTCTACCTGTCCCTCCATCTTCTTTACACCTTCATCTTTAAGTGGATCGGATTTTCCCATCCTTTGGCCTTGGCGCTCAAGAATCGTCTGAGACTCTGGGCCTACATCACGGTCCTGGGGCTGGTTTGTTACTTTGCCATCACTCGCTACACTTTTATCCCAGTGACCGGCGATATGGTCGACAACCTCGCCCTCACTTTGTGGGTGCTAGTCGTGTGTATGGTCGCCGAGAGCGTGCTGGCTGGTATCTTCGATTTTTACTTCCCGGTGGCCAAGAAATCCGAGGTTCCCGCCTTTTTCCGAGATCTGACACGGGCGCTGGTCTATATCGGGTTAGCCACCTTTTTCGTCGGCTTTGTCCTCAAGCGCGATCTCAATTCCCTGCTGGTGGGTTCGGCTGTCATCACCGTGTCGATCGGCTTCGCCTTGCAGGAGACGCTGGGGAATTTTTTCGCGGGTCTGGCCCTCCGGCTTTCTCAGCCCTATACCCTCGGAGATTATGTGGAAGTTAGCGATGTCACCGGGCGGGTGGAGAAGATCGATTGGCGGCAGACTGCGATCTTGACCTACTCGGGTGACTACGTCATCATGCCGAATTCGGTGCTGGCCAAGGAGGCGATCGCTAATCACTCCACCCCCACCCGGTTGCACGCTCGCAATATCGATGTCGGGGCCCATTACCGTCATCCACCTAACATCGTCAAGAAAGCTATGCTGGACGCCGCTCATTCGGTTCCCGATGTGGCTCAAGAGCCGAGACCAGAACTCTACATCATGGATTTTAGCGATTCGGCTATCACCTATCGGTTGCGTTATTGGCTCTCCGATTTCGGCGATCGATTCCGGGTGGATACCAAAGTGCGGGCCGGGATCTGGTATCGCTTCAAAAGAGAAGGGATCGAGATCCCGTTTCCCATTCGAACCCTGGTTCGCGAGGAGCCTCCCAGTCAGGAGGAGGAGTTAGCCGAGGTTCGACGCTTTTTGGAGACAGTCGACTTTCTCAACGCTTTGGACGAGCAGGCCCTCGAAACTCTCAGCCGGCGAGCTCGCTTCCAGTTGTTTGCGGGAGGAGAAAAAATCTGCGTCCAGGGCCAACCCGGTGACTCTTTCTACATCATCAAGAGTGGCACGGTGCAGGTTACTGCCGCTGATGACGAGACGGGCGAGGTCTTCCTGTGCGCCGAGATCGCGCCCGGCAATTATTTCGGTGAGATGGCCTTGCTCACCGGCGAGCCCCGTTCGGCCACCGTTGCAGCCCTGGTCGACTCTGAGCTATTGATGCTCTCGAAGGAAGATCTGCGCTCCATCATCGTGGGCAACTCGGAGGTTGAGCGGATTATCTCTAACGTGCTGGCTCAGCGTCAGCTTCGAACGGCCCGAGCCAAGGAGGAAGCCGAAGAGGAGAGGATGGCCAGGGCCAG